>JACMRG010000355.1 GCA_014376585.1 Opitutaceae bacterium
ACACAACGCGACACCGTCCTCGGCACCTACCTGCGCGGCGAACTCGCGCGCGTCCTCGGCCATGACGCCGCCTCCACTCCGATCAATCCCCAGCAGGGCTTCTTCGCCCTCGGCATGGATTCCCTCATGGCCGTCGAGCTGCGCACTCGCCTCGAAACCGATCTCGAAATCCAGCTCCCGAGCACCATCGCCTTCGACCGCGCCACGCTCGCCGATCTTCAGACCGACATCGCCGCCCGCCTCTTCCCCGCCCTCGCCCGCACGCCCGCTCACGCGCCCTCTCACCCGCCCGCACATTTCGCGGCACCCGCTCCCACCGAACCCATCGCGATCATCGGCCTCGGCTGCCGTTTCCCCGGCGGCGTTTCCACGCCCGCCGAATTTTGGTCGCTCCTCCGCGACGGCCGTCACGGCGCCAAACCCGTCCCCTCAGAGCGTTGGTCCGCCGCCGCGCACTACCACGCCGACCCCGAGCAGGCGGGAAAAATCATCGCCCGCGCCGCCGGATTCATCGACGGCGTCGATCTCTTCGACCACGCGTTTTTCAATCTCTACCCGCGCGAAGCCGCGAGCATGGACCCGCAACAACGCCTCCTGCTCGAGACCGCGTGGCAAGCCCTCGAATCCGCCGGTCTCGCCAACGCCCAACTTCGCGGCAGCGCCACCGGCACCTTCGTCGGCGTCTCGACCAACGACTACGCGCAACTCCTCCTAAAATCCGGCGACGCCACGCGCATCGACGCCTACTTCGGCACCGGCAACGCCCTCAACGCCGTCGCCGGACGCCTCGCCTATACCTTCGGCCTGCGCGGCCCCGCGCTCGTCACCGACACCGCGTGCTCGTCCTCCCTCGTCGCGCTGCACCAGGCCTGCCAGAGCCTGCGCGCCGGCGAGTGTTCGCAGGCCCTCGCCGCCGGCGTGAACCTCATGCTCACACCCGAGCCCGCCATCGCGCTCTCCCGCGCGCGCATGTTGTCGCCCGACGGCCGCTGCAAAACCTTCGACGCCTCCGCCGACGGCTACGGGCGCGGCGAAGGCTGCGGTGTCGTCGTTTTAAAACGTCTCTCCGATGCCCGCGCCGCCGGCGACCCCGTGCTCGCCGTCATCACCGGCTCCGCCATCAACCAAGACGGCGCCAGCAGCGGCTTCACCGTCCCCAGCGGCACCGCCCAACAGGAACTCATCCACCGCGCCCTCGCCCTCGCCGGCCGCACACCCGACGAACTCGACTACGTCGAGGTCCACGGCACCGGCACGCCCCTCGGCGATCCCATCGAGATCAACGCCCTCTCCGAAGTCGTCGGCCGCTCGCGCGCCCGCCCGCTCATCGTCGCTTCCGTCAAAACCAATCTCGGCCACCTCGAGTCCGCCGCCGGCATCGCCGGTATCATCAAGACCGTCCTCTCGCTCCAGCACGACGCCATCCCCGCGCACCTCGGTTTCACCCGCCCCAGCCCGCACATCCCGTGGCACGACTTGCCCGTCACCGTTCCCACCGCGCTCACCGCGTGGCCCGCGTCCCCCGGTCGGCCTCGCGTGGCCGGTGTCAGCGCCTTCGGCTTCACCGGCACCAACGCCCACGTCATCCTTGAGTCTGCCTCCGCCTCTCCGCCTGCCCCACCCGCCGGGACCCCGCAACTCATCCCCATTTCCGCGCGCACGCCCGAAGCCCTCCTCGCCCGCCGCTCCTCCATCCTCGCGTGGCTCGATGCCCGCCCCGACCTCGCGCTCGCCGACATCGCCCGCACGCTCGGCACCGGCCGCACCCATTTCCCGCTCCGCGAAGCCTACTGCGCCGCCACCACCGCCGACCTCCGCGCCCAACTCCGCGCTCGTCTCGCCACGCCTGTTCCCTCCACGGCCTCCGCTCCCGCGCCGCTCGCCTTCGTCTGCACCACCGCTGGCTCTCGCGACCTCGGCAGGCAATGGCTACGCTGGGGCCTCGCCCCCGCGCTCGTTCTTGGTGAAGACGCCGGTCTCGTCGCCGCCGGCGCGCTCGCGGGCATCTTCTCCGACGAGGACGCCACCCGCCTTATCACCGATCCCGCCGCGCTCTCGAGCCTCACCCTCAATCTCCCGCGCATCGGCTTCGGCCATCACCGTCTCGGTCGCATCCCCGACGCGACCGCCGCCTCGCCCGCCTGGTGGCGTGCCGCGTTCGCCGGCACCACCGTCGCTCCCGGCGAAGCTTTTCCACCGCACCGCGAGCTTCTACTCACACCCCTCGCCGATCCCGCCGCAACGCTCCGCCTCGCCGCCGACCTCTACGCCGCCGCTTACGATCTCGATTGGTCGGCCCTCAATTCCACGCCCCACGCCCGCCATCTTCCCGACGCGCCCACTTACCCCTTCCAACGCCGCCGCCACTGGATCGACACCACGCCCGCCGTCTCCGCCTCCGTCTCCAATCCCGCTCCCATAGCCCGCACCCGCACCGATGCCGCCACGCTCCTCGGCGACCGCATCGTGCTACCCGGCACCCGCGAAATCCGTTTCGCCACCACTTACTCGGATGCGCAGGGCTTCATCGCGCATCCCCGCCTCTTTGGCCGCACCATCGCCTCGGGCGCCCAACACCTCGCCGTCATCATCGCCGCCGCCCGCCTCGCGCTGAAAACCGACACGCTCACCGCCACCGCCATCACCTACTCCCGCGCGCTCATGCTCAACGAGGGCGAGACGAGGGATGTCCAACTCGTCCTGTCTCCCAGCGACGACGGCGGCACCGCCGCCCGCGTGCTCAGCGCGCCACCTCAAGCTGGCGACGAATGGCTGCAACACGCCCACGCCACCCTCCGCCCGGGCCTCGCCGAAGAAACCCCCGCATGGACCGCCGAACTTTCTTCCGCCGCCGCCGAGACGCCCGGCCCCGAATTCCACCGCCTCCTCTCCGGCATCGGCTACACCCTCGGTCCGTCCTTCTGCTGGGTTCAATCCGTCTGCACCGGGAATCACACCTCGGTCGCCCTCCTCGCCCCGCCGCCCGGCACCCTCGAACCCTACGGCTACGATCTTCATCCGGGCCTCATCGACTCCTGCTTCCAACTCATCGGCTGGAGCGCGGGCATCGACCTCGAAGAATTGCGCGACGGCAACGCCATCTACATTCCCACGAGCATCGACACCGTGCGCTTTCACCGCCGGCCCTCGCAACGTCCGTTACGCTGTCACGTCCGCCTCGCCGATTCGGCGCAACGCCGTGCCCTGCTCATCCGCGGCGATCTGCGTCTCACCGAGGAAGACGGCACGCTCATCTTCGAAGTGCTCGGCTTCGAAGCCCGCCGCGCCGCCCGCTCCATTATTCTCACCGATCAGGCAGCCCCGGCCTCCGACCGTTTCTATGAAATCACCTGGGCCGAAACTCCCCCCACGCCTCCGCCCGCACCGACCGCGTCCTCCACGTGGACCCTTCTCGGCGAAAGCCCTCTCGCCACCACTCTCGGCGAACGCCTCCGCGCCCGCGGTGATCTCCTCACCACCTCCATCACCAAAGCCGACCACGTGGTCCTCCTGCTCGACGCCGCCGCAGACCAAAACTCCGCCGACGAATCCTCCGCCGCGCGCCTCCTCACCCTCGTCCAATCTCTCGCCGGCCGCTCCCCATCGCCCCGGCTCTGGGTCGTCACGCGCGGCGCCCAAGCCATCCCCGGCGACGCGCTCCCACAATCCCTCTCCGCCGCCGCCGCCATCGGCCTCGGCCGCATCGCCGCCCTCGAACACCCCGCGCTTCAACTCCGCCTGCTTGACCTCGACCCGTCCGCACCCGCCGGCGAAGACGCCGCCCTCGAACACGCCCTCTTCGCCACCGACGACGAAAACCAGATCGCTCTCCGCGGCCCGCGCCGCCTCGCCGCGCGCCTGACGCCGACTGCGCCCATCCCGCATCCCGGCGACTCACCCCGGCGGCTCGCCATCGGTCAGTATGGAAATCTCGATACGCTCGCCCTCACGCCCAAGCCTCGCCTCCCGCTCGCGCCCGGCGAAGTCGAGATCGAGGTCCGCGCCGTCGGCCTCAACTTCCGCGACGTGCTCAGCGCACTCGGTTTGCTCAAGGATCACCTGGCTTCCCTCGGCGTTCATTCCGAGTCCGATCTTCCCTTCGGCGGCGAATGCGCCGGCGTCATCCGCGCCGTCGGCGCCGCCGTCACCCATTTCCGTCCCGGCGACGCCGTGCTCACCGGCCTCGCCACCGGTTGCATGGGCTCGCACATTGCCGTCGATGCGCGGCTGATCGTCGCCAAGCCCCCGCACCTCAGCTTCGCCGAAGCCGCCACGCTCCCGGTCGCCTACCTCACCGCCTACTACGCGTTGCACACCCTCGCCCGCGTCCAGCCCGGCGAACGCGTCCTCATCCACGCGGCCGCCGGCGGCGTCGGCGTCGCCGCGATTCATGTCGCCCACCTGCTTGGCGCCGAGGTCCTCGCCACTGCCAGCCCGTCCAAATGGCCCGCGCTCCGCGCTCTCGGCGTTTCGATCATCGGTCATTCGCGCCAAACCGACTACGCCCGCGAATTCCCCAAAGCCGACGTCGTGCTCAACGCTCTCGTTGGCGACCACATCCCCGTCAGTCTCGATCTGCTCAACCCCGACGGGCGCTTCGTCGAGATCGGCAAACTCGGCATCTGGACGCCGGAACAAGTCGCCGCCCGCCGGCCCGACGTCGCCTACCTGCCCTTCGACCTCGTCCAGATGGACCGCACCTCGCCGCTCATCATCGGCGATCTCCTCCGCGAAATCGCGCCGCACTGGAACGCCCGCCGCCTGCCCCCGCTCCCTTTGCGTATTTATTCGCTCACCGACGCGCCCGCCGCCTTCCGCTTCATGGCGCAGGCGAAACACACCGGCAAAGTCGTCCTTGTCCACCCACCCGCGGTCGCGCCCCAACCGCGCGGCGATGGCGCCTATCTTGTCACCGGCGGTCTCGGCGGTCTCGGCCTCGCTGTCGCCGGTTGGCTCGCCCGCGCCGGTGCCGGCACCATCATTCTCACCAGCCGCCGCGCGCCTGATACCGCGCAGGAAGCAACCCTCGCCGCGTTCCGCGCTACCGGCGCTCGCGTCCTCTGGCGCGCCGCCGATCTCTCTGCGCCGGGCGCCGTCACCGCACTCATCGCCGCCTGCATCGCCGAGCACGGTTCGCTCCGCGGCATCTTCCACGCCGCCGGTATCATCGACGATGGTCTGATCCGCCAGCAAACCCCTGCCCGCCTCGCCGGCGTCTTCGCGCCCAAAGCCCGCGCCGCGTGGGAACTGCACACCGCCACGCTCGCGCAGCCGCTCGATTTCTTCGTCCTGTTCTCGTCGCTCGCCGCCGTCCTCGGCTCTCCCGGTCAGGCCACCTACGCGGCCGCCAACGCCGCCCTCGACGCCCTCGCGCAACACCGCCGACGCCTCGGCCGCCCCGCCCTCAGCATCAATTGGGGCCCATGGGCCGAGGCCGGCATGAGCGCGCGTCTCGGCGAACGTGAACGCGCCCGTTTCACCGCGCTCGGCCTGAAACCCTTCACCAACGCCGCCGGCATCACCGCGTTCACCGATCTGCTCGCCGGCCTTGCTCCTCAGGTCGCCGCCGTGGATCTCGACCGCCGCGCGCTGCTCGCCTCCCTCGGTGGTGGTCGCACCCCGCCCCTTCTCCGTCACCTCGCCAGCGGCCACAGTGCCAGCGCCACCGCCGGCCAGCTCGCCACGCAACTCGGCCTCACCCCCGCCGCCGAGCGCGCTGCCTTCATCATCCACGCGATCAACACCCGCCTCGCGACCGCCCTCGGCCTCGCCGCCGGCGAGAACCTGCCGACCGACCGCAATCTCACTTCGCTCGGCTTCGACTCGCTCACCGCCGTCGAATTACAGAGTTGGATTGGCGGCGAATTCAACGTCGAGATCCCCATGCGGCAGATCGCGGGCTTCACGCTCGACGGTCTCGCCCGCGCCATCCTCGCGGGCCTCCAGCTCGAGGCCGACGCATCGTCGGCCGACCCTGAAGCGCCCATCGAGAACACGCTTCACGCCGACGCGCAACTTCCTGACGACGTCCGCCCCGCCGGTCCCGCGCCCGTCCTCGCCGCCCCGCGCAACGCGTTGCTCACCGGGGCCACCGGTTTCCTCGGGGCGTTCCTCCTACACGAATTACTCAACACCACCGCCGCGGTGATTCACTGCGTCGTCCGCGCCCGCAGCCCCGACGAAGGCCGCGAACGCATCCTCGAAAATCTCCGCGGCTACGGCCTGCCCACCGCCCACGTCGCCGACCGCCTCGTGATCGTCCCCGGCGACCTCGCCTCGCCCCACCTCGGCCTCGACGAAGCCGCCTTCGACCAACTCGCCCGCTCGGTCGATACAATCTACCACAACGGCGCGTGGCTGAATTTCTTTTACCCCTACGCCGCTCTCCGGGCCGCCAATGTCCTCGGCACCCTCGAGGTGCTGCGCCTCGCCGTGCGAGGCACAGCCAAACCCGTCCACTACGTTTCCACTTCCGGCGTGTTCTACTCCCGCGCCTACCGCGGTCAGGCGCTGCTCGAAACTAATCCCGCCGAGCACTGCGACGGCCACGCCCTCGGCTACAGCCAGACCAAGTGGGTCGCCGAGCGCCTCGTCACCGCCGCCGCTGAACGCGGCCTCCCCGTCACCATTCATCGCGCGCCCTTTATCACCGGCCACCGCGAGACCGGCGCGTGGAACAGCGACGACTTCATCTGCCGGCTCGTGCGCGGCATCATCGCCCTCCGTGCGATGCCCGACCTCTCCGCGTCGATGGACATCGTGCCCGTGGACTATGTCGCCCGCGGCATCATCCGCCTCTCCCAACGTCCCGAAGCCGCCGGCCAGCGCTTCCACCTCTGCGCGCCGCGCGAGGTGCCGTGGTCCGCGCTCTCCGATTGGCTGGCCGCGGCCGGTTACCCCGTGCTACGCGAACCCTACGCCGCTTGGCTCGGACGCCTGCCCGCCCTGCGCGGCACCGAGCATCCGCTCGCGCCCTTTGTCGCACTCTTCCTCGAAAAAGCCGGGCCCGATCGTCCCACGGTGCCCGAGGTTTTCTTGCAGTCCGCGCACGCACGTCTCGATGGCGACGCCACCGCTTGCACCCTCACCGCCTACGGACTGGACGCACCCGTCATCGACGCCGCATTGTGGAGGGGCTATCTCGAAAAGCTTCGTTCCGACGGATCTCTGCCCGACCCCACCCCGCCGCCACCACCATGAGTTCGTCTTCCCTCACCGCTGAGCGGCCGCGCCCGCTGCCCACGCACAGCTGGACCCAAGTCGCGGTCACAGCGGTGGCCCGCCTGTTCGCCCGCACGTTATTTTCCATCGAGGTTCAGGGCCGTGAAAACATCCCCGCTGGCGAGCCATGTCTGCTCTGCGCCAATCACACGAGCCACATGGACACGTTTGCGTTGGTCACGGCCTCCGTGGGCGCGAGCCATCGGTTGGTCTTCCTCGGCGCGCACGACTACTTCTCACGTCTCCGCTGGCGGCGGCGTCTGCTCCGGCGCATCATTTGCCTCGTCGAATTCGACCGGCGCGGCACCGTCACTGCGGCCATGCACAACCTAAAAACTCTGGGCGCCTGCCGCGAAGATGGCCGCATCGTGGTTCTCTTCCCCGAGGGCACGCGCTCGGTCGATGGCAAGATGGCGACATTCAAACCCGGTGCCGCGCTGTTCGCCGAGAAACTCAACCTGCGCGTGATCCCGTGCCGAATTGACGGCACCCACGCCGCGCTGCCCAAGGGCCGCCTGTTCCCTCGGCCACGTCCGTTGCGCGTCATTTTCGGCCGGCCCCAATCTCTGCCGCCGGCCCCCGCCGGAGAAACGGGTGCGGACCGCACCGCCCGCCGCGCCGCCTTCATGTCCGCGCTGCGGACGCAAGTGCAGCAACTCGGCCACCCCGCGACCACGCCCGCGCCCGCTTTCTCAACATGAAGTCCACGCGCACCGTCCTCATCACCGGTGCATCCAGCGGCATCGGCCTCGAGCTCGCCCGCTGCTTTGCCCGCGACGGCGACGCACTGGTCCTGACCGGTCGCGATCCCGCGGCCCTCGCCGCCACCGCGGAGGACTTGCGCCGCGCGCACGCCGTGACCGTCACCACGTTTGCCGCCGAACTCGGCACCGATGCCGGCATCACCACACTCCTCGGGCAGATCGCCGCCGCCAAACTCGAGATCGACGTGCTGGTGAACAACGCCGGCTTCGGCGTGCATGGAAATTTTCTCACACTCGACGCCACCCAAGAACTCGCCCTCACGACGGTGCACCTCAGCGCGCCCTGGCGCCTGACCAAGGCCCTCTTGCCCGCGATGGTCGCCCGTGGTCGCGGCGGCGTCCTCAACATCGGCTCGATCTACTCGTTCTCTCCCGCGCCCTGGCAGGCGCTCTACGGCGCGGCGAAATCCTGGTTGCTCTCATTTTCCCTCTCCCTGCGCGAAGAACTCCACGGCACCGGCGTCAACGTCACCATCCTCTGCCCCGGCACGACGCTCTCGCGCTTCCGCACCCGCACCGGCCACCGTGATCGCCCATCCTGGTTCACGCAGACCTCCCTCGAGGTCGCCGTCGCCGGACATCGCGGATTCCGCCGCGGCCGCGCCCTCGTCGTGCCCGGCGTCGCCAGCAAGTTTTATGTGTTCGGCGCGCGCGTGCTGCCCACGTCCTGGCTTGGGCGCTACGTTTACTACACCGCCTACCGGCTCCGCGGCATGCCCGCGCCCCGCCTCAGCGAAGGGAAAAAATCATGATGAAATTTGGCGGCTGGGGCGACCCCGGCAAAGCATACGATCTCTCCCACCGGCCCAACCTCTGGCCCTTTGTCCGCGCCCAGTCCGGCCTCGGCGACCAGATCATCGCCCCCTCGCGCCGTGCCGCCGAGATGACCGTGCCCGCCCCGCGCCTCGACGCCGGTTTTATGGACGCCGTCACCGCCGCCCTCGGTGCCGCCCACGTTTCGACCGCCACCGAAGCGCGCCTACTCCATACTTACGGGAAAAGCTACCGCGATCTCCTGCGCGCCCGCACGGGCACACCCGCCCGCTCACCCGACGCGGTCCTCTTTCCCGCCAACCGCTCCGAGGTCGAAGCCATTCTGCGCGCCGCGGTTCAATACGGTGTGCAAGTCGTCCCCTTCGGCGGCGGCACCAATATCTGCGGCGGCGTCGAGCCCGATCCCACCCGCCCCGGCATGTGCGTCACCGTCAGCCTGCGTCGGATGAAACGCGTGCTCGTCCTCGACCGCGTCGCCCGCACCGCCCGCATCGAGGCCGGCGCCCTCGGCCCTGAACTCGAAGCCGAACTCAACGCGCGGGGTTTTTCTCTCGGCCATTTTCCCGACTCCTTCGAATTCTCCACGCTCGGCGGCTGGCTCGCGACGCGCTCCGCCGGCATGCAGTCCGATGCGTATGGGAAAATCGAGGACATGGTCGTCTCTCTCACGCTCTGCACCCCGGGCGGCACCCTCGTCACTTCCAACGTTCCCCGCTCCGCCACCGGCCCCGACCTCTCCCAAATCGCCGTAGGCTCCGAAGGCACCCTCGGCCTAATCACCGAGGCCGTCATGCGCGTCCATCCGTTGGGCGAACGCGAATACCGCGGCATCCTCGTCCCCGGTTTCGACCAGGGCATCAACTTGGTCCGCGAGCTCACGCACCGCGGCGCGCTCCCCACGACCACGCGCCTCTCGAACCAACAGGAAACCGCGCTCGGTTTTGCGATGAAGCCCAAGAGCCACGGCGCCGGCGCCTTTGCCGCCAAAGCCTTCAAGGCCTATCTCCGCCACGTGAAGCGTTTCCCCTTCGACAACGCCTGCCTCATGATCGTGGGCTTCGAGGCCGCGACCCACCGCGAACTCGCCGAAAAACGCCGCCGCACCCTCGCGATCTGCCGCGAATTTGGCGCGGTCAATCTGGGAACAAGCGTCGGCGCCAGCTGGTTCGCCGGCAAATACGATTACCCGTATCTGCGCGACGTCGTGATGGATCGCGGCGGCATGGTGGACGTCGTCGAAACGGCCGCGACTTGGGACGTGTTGCCCGGCCTCTATCACGAGCTGAAAGCCGCCCTGCACGCGCATCTCCGTCGCGGCGAATTTCCCGGCTATGTCGGTTGCCACCTGTCGCACTCCTATCCCGCCGGCGCGTGTCTCTATTTCACCTTCGCCGCGCTCGCCGAGGTCGGCCGCCAACTCCCGCAATATATCGAAGCTAAAAAACTCATCTTCGAGCTCCTCCTTAAGCACGGCGCCACCCTCACGCATCATCACGCCGTCGGCTACGAACTGCTGCCGTGGATGTCCCGCCACCTCGGCGAGACCGGCCTGCAAATGCTGCGCGGCCTGAAACACTCGGTGGACCCGCAGAATCTCTGCAACCCCGGCAAACTCATCCCTGGCCTCACGCCTGCGCAGGATCTTTATTTTCCGCCCGCGACCTAATCCCACGCGAGGCAGAGATAGGCGAACATCACCGCGCCGCCCAACGAATCGAAGCGGTCCATCAACCCGCCGTGCCCCGGCAGCAAACGGCCAAAATCCTTCACGCCGCGCTTCCGCTTCACCGCCGACATCGCCAGCCCGCCCGTCGTTCCCGCCAGCGCCAGCCCGAGCCCCCAGCCAAATCCGGCTAGGTGCCCGCGCTCGACCACCGGCGCCAGCCCCGCACCCAACAACGCCGTCGCCGCGACGCCGCCCAACA
>JACMRG010000356.1 GCA_014376585.1 Opitutaceae bacterium
CGTGGGTTATGTGGGGCCAAGAGCGCCTCCGCCCTCGTCCAAAGCTCATCGGACACTTCCTATGATTACGCCGTCGCGATGGATAAAATGCACGCACCCGCCGGAAATCCGTTCAAGTATTAGTTAAAGATAAGTTCTTAGTCTCGACGGCGGTGTGTCCGCCGCATGGGCTTCCGCGTCCTAGTCTTTTTAATCCCCATGAAAATCATCCATCCCCTGCGCACCTCGCTCGTCCTCGTCGCCCTAATATCTCTGGCTGCCGGCCAGAGTGCCGCCACCGCGCCGGCTCCCGCCGCCAAGCCCACGCCAGCCGTCGCACCCGCGACTCCGGTCACCCCCGCCACGCCGGCCCTTCGTGTCGATGCGTCGGCCGGTATGCCCAAGAAAGACACCGGCGGTTTCTTAAAACGCCACGAGGGCTTTCTCGCCCGCGGCAAGGCCGGCCCGGTCGGCCTGTTGTTCATCGGCGATTCCATCACCGACGGCTGGACCAAGGCTCCGCACATCTGGGAGGCCTATTTTGGCAAATACGAGCCGGCCAACTTCGGCATCGGTGGCGACCAGACGCAGCATGTCATCTGGCGCATCGAGAACGGCGAACTCGAGGGCCTGCACCCCAAGGTCACTGTGCTCATGATCGGCACGAATAATTCCGCGGGTAACACCGCCGCCGAGATCGCCGCCGCCGACCGGAAAATCGTCGAGCTGATTCGCGCGAAGATGCCCGAGACCAAAGTGCTCCTGCTCGCCATTTTCCCTCGCGGCGCCCGCAAGGATAAGGACGGCAAAATCACGGATGCCGCGATCGCCGATGCGACGAAACGCACCGCCGCGATCAATGACGTCAACAGCGAGCTCGCCAAACTCGATGACGGCAAAAACGTCCGCTACCTCGACATCGCAGCCGTTTTCTACGGCCAGGACGGCAAAATCCCTTTCGCGCTCATGCCCGACCAGCTCCACCCCACCGCCGCCGGCTACCAACTCTGGGCCGACGCGATGAAGCCGCTGCTGACCGAAATGTTGAAATAAAATTCCTCCTCTGAAAATAGCGCGGGCTCACGGCCCGCGCTATTTTTTTGCCTGTTCGCAGCGCGCGCATCCCGTGCCGCCGCCCGCTGACCCTCACAAATCGTCATCGTCGTCCTTCGGGTGCGCCTTGTAGAAGGCGGCACGCACCGGGCCAGGCATCGGAGACTTCGGGCCGCGCACGCTGCGCCAGACGATCTCGTTCAGCTTAATATCATCCGCTTTGTCCGGCGCCGAAAAGTCCATACGCTGCGACTCGCGCGCGCCCCAGGCGAGTTTAGGATTACGCGCTTCGAGATCCACCTGCGCCGGCCGCTCGACGTAAGGGGTGAGATCGGCGCGGGCGGCAAACGCGGCCCACAGGGGCAGCGCCGCCGCGTCGAATTGCGACATCGGTTGCAGGCCGAGGATAAGCTCGATCGTGCGCAACATGCTCGTGGTCGAGTAGAGCGAGGAATCGACCGCGCGGCGCTTCGTCCACGGGCTGATCGCGAGCGCGGGCATGCGGTGCGCGTCCACGTGGTCGGGACCGTTCTGCGCATCGTCCTCCACCACGAAGATCGCGGTCTCAGCCCAGAACTTCGAATGCGACACTGCCGCGACGATCCGGCCGAGGGCGAGATCGTTGTCGGCGACGAGTGCGGTCGGCGTGCGGACACCGACCTTGGTGCCCGAGGTGTGGTCGTTGCCGAGACGCAGGACTTGGAGGCGCGGCATGGAGCCCTCGCTTTCGTAGCGGCGCAATTCGGCGATGAACCGATCAGCCCGCTTCACATCGGGATAGGCGAGATCCCACGCGTTGTAGTAAGGGTCGACGTGCCCCACCAATATCGGGAGCGCAGCTTCGGCGAGAGTCGGGCCGCGCTTGGGCGTGTTGCAGAATTCCCCGTAGCTGCGGTAGCTCACCCCGGCCTCGGCCGCGCGGTTCCAGAGGTAGCCGTTGGCGGGGAAGGCCACGGGATAGTGGCCCTCGGACGGGTAGTCGTATTTCTTGCGCGCGTTGTGGCCATAGTTGAGCGGCCACATTTTTTCCACAAAGTCAGTCGCCTGGGCACCCATCGACCACTCGTGACCATCCGCGCTCACCTCGCCGTCGGCGTAAAAATTATCGAGCAACACGAACTCACGCGCGAGCGCGTGGGCGTTGGGGGTGACGTTTTCCGGGAAGAGGCAGAGACGAGGATCACCGTCGCCCTCGGCGATGTCGCCGAAGACCTGATCGTAGGTGCGGTTTTCGCGGATGATGTAGATCACGTTTTTAAGGGGAGACGCTTCGCCGACTTTGGCGGGTATTGGGTTCCCTTCGGGACGGGCGGCCAGCCCGCGCGCCGTCGCGCCCGCGTCGAGCGGGCTGCACGTGTAGGCGATCTTGGTCCAAGCGCCGAACCGTTCGGCCCGTTGTCCTGCCACGGGGAGGGCGATCAGTGAGACCGTGCCCCGCATGAGGCTTCCGATGTATTCTTGGAGATCGCGCGCGACCGAACTGCCGGGAAAAGGCCCGCGCGGGTTGGCCGCGGAGGTGATGCCTTTGCCGTTGGCCACGATGAGGGTCCCGCCGTCCGGCGTGACCCGCACACTCGTTGGAAACCAGCCCACGGGAATGAAGCCGAGGGACTGCGCCTTGCCGGCGTTACCGACGTTGAAAACGGCGACGTTGTTGTTGTTGGCGTTGGCGACGAAGAGCAGTTCGCCGTCGGGCGAGAGCGCGAGGCTGTTGGGCATCGAGCCGGGCGGGGAATTGGGGAACAACGAGGCGGTGAGCGTCTCGGTGACCCGGCCGGTGGCGGTGTCGATGACGCTCACGGAATTGAGATTGGCCTCCGCGACGAAGAGCCGGCCATCGGTGGCGAGGAGCATCTCGTTGGGGTGGGCGCCGACGGACCAGCGCGCGAGTTCGGCGCCGGTCTTCGCATCAAGCACGAGCACGGCGGAGCGTGCCCAAAGGCTCACATAAACGCGACCGTGCTTTTCGTCGGGCACGCAGGTGTAGGGAAACGGCGCGGCCGGATCGGCGGCGGGCTCCAGGCGCTCGCCCTCATGCTGGGTCGTAGCCGCGCCTTCGGCGGCGGCGAACGAGCGCGACCACAGGGCGTGGCCGTCGGCGACGGAGATTTTTTCGACGCGCTGGCCCCAGCTCTCGGCGACGTAGAGCGCGCGCCCGTCGGAGGAGGTCGCAAGCCCGCTGGGCACGCCCTGTTCGGCGGCGGGACGGAGCGCGAGTTCACGGCGCGCGGCGAGATAACCGTCTTTGAAATCGAACACATGAATCACCTCAGCCCCGCCGCCGCTTACGAAAAGATTTTTCCCGTCGCCTGACCAAGCGAGGCCGTAGAACGACTCCTTGATCGCAACCTGGGAAACGGCGTTGCCGGTTCTCACATCGAAGATGCGCACTTCGTGCTGAGCGTAACCGCTGTGGAGCACGGCGGCGAAGACCCCGCCGGGATGCAGCGCGATGTTTACCGGGAAATCGCCGACCGGGAGCTGCCTGCCCACGGGCCGCAACGACCACTGGTTGGGCAATAACACCGAACCGTCACGCTGAAGGCCGGGAAGCGTGGTCGCAGGGGATTTGGCGGCGCGGGCCGGGATAAAAATCAGAGCCACCGCGAACGCGCCGAACAAAGGTATTCTCATTCCCGAATCCTGCGTAAAATCCTCGACGGAGCGAGCGCCGTGTCGTCGCGTCGCACAACCGTAGCACGGCGGCGCTCTCCGCTGCGGCCGGGCAATTAGGGCCGCGGCGTGGGCTCGTTGGCCTTGATTTCCAGCAGCTCGATCGTGAAGGCAAGGGTGGCGTTGCGGGGGATTTTCGGCGGTTGACCGCGCGTGCCGTAGGCCAGCTCGGGCGGAATCACGACAAGGCGTTTTTCGCCGACCTTCATGAGCGGCAAGATTTGGTCCCAACCTTGGATGACTTGGTCGCGCGCGACGCGGAAGAGGAACGGTTTATCTTTATCGGTTGCCTGGTCGAAAACATCGCCCGAGAGCAGGCGACCGGTGTAAAGCACCGCCACGTTTTCACCAGGCTTGGGCCGTTCGCCCGTGCCGGATTGGAGGATGACGTAGCGGATACCGCTGTTGGTCTTCTTCGCATCGGGCCAGGTTTTCTCGACATAGTCCAAATCCCCCGCCGGAATTTTTTCGCGCTGCGCCCTGAGCAGGGGCGCGGCCAGCAAACAGCTCGCGAGCATGAAAAAAGCGGGGCGTAAAAAACGGCGGGTCATGGTGAAAAGGTGTAGCGCCGGACCGCCCGTTGACACGGAAATTTTTATCGGCGCACCGCCGGGTGCGCCGCAATGAGCGCGAGCGCCCGGTGCAGCAGCGTTACGCCCGGCTCCATGCGGTGCCACGGCGAGGCCCCCGACGGATGCGGCAACGGGATGCAATCCACGCTGTGACCGCGATACTGGGTCGGGAAAATCCGCCCGATAGTTTCGATCAACGGACGCTCGCCGAGGAACTGCGTGATCGCGAGCTTGCCCACCGGCAGCACGAGTGTCGGGCGGAGGAGATCGAATTCCCGCTCGAGCCACACGGAGCATCGGTCGATCTCGTCGGGGGCCGGCACGCGGTCGCCGCCCTCGGGGCGCTTGCCGGGAAAACAACGGCACACCGCGGCAAAATAAACCCGGTCGCGCACTTCGTCCTCGGTCCAGCCGGGCGCGAAGGCGAACCACTTGAAAAGCGTCTTGCCCGCCGTCCATGCGAAAGGGCGGCCCAGCTTGGGCTCCTTGTCGCCCGGCGCCTGCCCCATAAGTAGCACGCGACTCGTCGTCGCTCGACCCACGACCGCCGGCCGGTGCATCCGCGGGCAACGCGTGCAGGCGCGCACGGCGGCGAGGTGGGCTTCGATTGCGGCGGTGGTCGGGGACATGCGCAAAAAAGGGCGAGCCCATAACGGCCGCCCTGCTCTAAGCGACGTGAACGAAAAACTCAGCGATCACGCCGGGCACCACCGGTGCCGCCGCCGCTGCCGCTGGCGCCGAAGCGATTCCAGCCACCCTCAGAAGAGCGCTGCTGGCCACCGCCGCCGCCGCCTTGGCCCTGACGACTGCCGCCGCCGCCACTTTGACCACGGCCCTGCCCATGACCTTGGCGCGGACCGCCACTGCCATAACCGCCACCACGCTGACCACCGCCGCGATTGCCGCGCTGCTGCGACGGCTGCTCAGGGCGGGCGATGATGGGGGCGTAAACAAAACCTTCGAGGCGGAGTTCGGGGATCTTCGCGCCGATAAAGCGCTGGATATCGCGGATGTCGCCCGCGTTTTCAGGCGAGACCAACGTGAAGGCGTCGCCCACGGCCTGGGCGCGGCCGGTGCGGCCGATGCGATGCACGTAGTCTTCCGGTTTCTCCGGCACGTCGTAGTTGATAACATGCGAGACGCCGACGACGTCGATACCGCGGGCGGCGATATCGGTCGCGACCATGACCTCGTATTTGCCGGATTTGAAACCGGCGAGCGCCTCAATGCGCTGATTTTGCGAGCGATTGGCGTGCAGCACCGCGACGGAGTGGTTAGCGGCCTTGAGGCGGCGGGCGATCTTGTCGGCACCGTGTTTCGTGCGGGAAAACACGATCACGCTGTCGAAGTCGATTTTTGCGAGGAGCGCCTCAAGCAGTTCGAATTTCTGCTCGGCGGCCACGGGGTAGAGCGCGTGTTTGACGGAATCGGTGACCGAGCGGGCGACACCGATTTCGATCTTGGCCGGGTTGCGCAGGGCGAACGACGCGACGGCGGCGATTTCCGGTGGAACGGTGGCGGAGAAAAACAGGGTCTGACGCTCGCGCGGGCAGCGGGCGATGATGTCCTTCACCGTCGGCAGGAAGCCCATGTCGAGCATGCGGTCCACTTCGTCGAGGATGAGGATGTTGATATCGCGCAGGCTGATTTCACCCGTCTTCAGGTAATCGACGAGGCGGCCGGGAGTGGCGACGATGATATCGACGCCACGCTTAAGCTCGGAGCGTTGCGCACCATAGCCGACGCCACCGAAAACGGCGACGGTGCGGATATCGGTAAAGCGGGCGAAATTGCGGAAGGAGGTCTCGACCTGCGCGGCGAGTTCGCGCGTGGGCTCGAGCACGAGCACGCGGGTGCGGCCGTGAGTAGCGAGACGGGTAAGGACGGGCAGCGCGAAGGCTGCGGTCTTACCGGTGCCGGTCTGCGCCGAAGCGATGAGATCGCCGCCGCCCAGGACGACGGGGATGGCGCGAAGCTGAATCGGAGTCGGGTCGGTGTAACCCGCGGCTTCGACGCCACGGAGAACCTGTTCCGAGAGATTAAGAGACTTGAAAGGCATGTGAGTGAAATGTCCTGGCGGGAAACTGCGCCAGAGGGCAGGAGCGCAGGCTGAGTCATTTTCACCCGCTGACGCTCGCGGCTTGTGAGCCGCTGAGAAAAAGAAAAAGACGGAATGCCCGGAGGCACTCCGTCTGCAATTGATAATCGGTCCTTAGAGAACCGCGTTACGATTAGTAACGGCGCTCGCCACGATCGCCGCCGCCGCCGCGATCGCCGCGGTAACCGCCGCCACCGCCGCCGCCGCCGAAACCACGACCGCCGCCGCCGCCGCCGCCGAAGCCGCGACCGCCGCCGCCGCCGCCGAAGCCGCGACCGCCGCCTTCTTCTTTTGGACGAGCCTCGTTAACGGTCAGCTGGCGACCGCCGAGATCGAGACCGTTCATTTTCTCAGTGGCGATCTTCGCCTCTTCTGGGGTGCCCATGGTGACGAACGCGAAACCGCGTGGGCGGCCGGTCATCTTGTCCATGGCGACGTAAAGGTCGGTCACGGTGCCGAATTGGCTGAAGGCCGAACGGAGTTCGTCTTCGGTGGTCTTGAAGGAGAGATTACCAACGTATAGTTTGGAGTTGCTCATGATGATGTTGCGTAGATCCATCGCTCGCTGCCAGTCCGTTCCCACCGTGGGTTTCGAAATCATCACTTGAGCTACTATGCTCAGCCTACGACTCACCAGATCCTGTCACCAAAACGCTTTCACTAACGACTGAGACGCCAGAAAGGCTAGCCTCGGACATTACGCAAGGAGATATTTCGCGGACTGGGCGGCGACAATTACCTAGCCCGGCCTGCGTTGCGGGAGGATATCTTCAGATCGAATATCTCGCGCTAATATCGGCAGGGAAAACCGTGGCCCGCCCGCCCGCGAGGGTTATTAAGGTGTAGCCTCTGCGAACGCTTCGCATCGACATGCCGTAGCAAGGCTCAATCTGGTCGAATCGCGCCGCCGGCACATAGTCGAGGTAGCGTGTGCCGTGCGCATGCCGATAGAGATCAACGTCGTCGGGCCGGACCGCCAGTCCGGTTTCAAATTTGGAAAAAACATTAACCCGCCCGCGGTGCAGCGCCCCGCTCCCGCGCGTCGAGCCGCACTTAAGCACGCACCCGACAACGTCTCATTCAAACAACCGGTCATGCACCCGCCGATCCCGCTTCGTCGGCCGGCCCGTGCCCGGCGCTCGCGCCAATAATTGCTGCACGCGCATTTCCCGCGCCTTCTCAAATTCCTCTGGCGGCGTGAGGTCCGCGCAAAAGTTGGGCACGAGTGCTGCACCCACCCGGCTCGGCGGCGAGGCCACCACGCGCAGCGTCCGCAGCACAGCCCCTTGCTGCACCGTGATAATTTCTGAGGCGCGCAGGGTCCGAGCGGGCTTGGCCACCAAGTCGCCCACAGTCACGTTCCCCGCCCGACACGCCTCGGTCGCCAGCGGGCGGGTCTTAAAAATCCGCACCGCCCAGAGCCATTTGTCGAGCCGGGCGGTGCATTCGGCCTCGGGCGACGTCACGGGGGCGATTCGTTTGATCAACGGCCACCTTACGACTTCGCCACGCGTGTGACCTCGCGGATCCAGTCCTTCAAAATGTCCTTCTCGTAGCGCAGCGGGTCTTGGCGGTCCATCGTGAGACGCATGTCGAAGGCGAGGTCACGCAGATCCTCCTTGCCCTCTTTTACGATTTTACCGGCGGCGTCAGTCACCTTATACGTGAAACTCAAACGCGGCGCATAAATAGATTTCACAATGCGCACATCGGAGAACTGCGGGCCGCGCCACGGCTCAAAGTCCCCCGCAAGATCAATGTCGGTGAAGGTGACCATGAGTTTCTGGCCGGCTGGCAGCGCTTTGTCGGCGCGCTCCACGAGAAAATCGCGGATCTGTTCGAGAATGGCGTCGCGGCCCTTGTCGGTCCCGAAGTCGCCATCTTTCACGTCCGTGAATTTTTCCGGGTGGTCAAAAATGACTTCGGTGCGGACGGGGGCCTTGGCGGTATCTCGGGCGCTCAGCGCCAACGGAGCCACCAATCCGAGTAAAACCACAATGAGGCGGGTAACGGTTTTCATGAGGGGTTGCGCTGACGGTAACCCAAAAGAGTTCCCACGCCAGCCCGCACGCCAGAAACTAGCTCCGCACCGACTTTGCCGCCACCCACTCGGCCAGCACGACCGCACTCTCACTCAAGCTCGTCCAGCACGCCGTGGAGCACCCGCGCGGCGATCTCCGCCACCTTAAGCTCGTTGTCGTCGATCGGGTTCTTCCCGTGCTGGCCGCCCGCGAGATCACTCAAACCCCGGATGATCAGCACCGGCTTGCGATTGGCATAACCCACCTGCGCCAGCGCCGCAGACTCCATGTCCGTGCAACGCGCCTGCCAGACCTTGAAAATCCATTCACGATACTTCGCGTTGTCCAAAAATACCGTCGAGGCCACGCCATTGCCTCCTACCGAGACTTTCACTACCCGACCGCTTTTCTTCATCGGCGGGACTTTCGGCGCCGCGCGCCTGGCCGCGGCGAGCAACTCGGCATCCACCGGAATCAACTCCAGCCGCTCCGATTTCTCCTCGGCACTATCCGTCGCTCCCGCACGCGTGATGCCGGTGCCCGTCGGGAAAATCATCCCGAAATTTTCCCGGCCCGGGGGCAAATATTCCGGACGCACATAGCCGCCCTTGCCGTCCTCATTGAGATAAGCCGCTTCACCGTGATTTGCCCACGCCTCGGGAATCACGACGTCGCCTACTTCCAGCGCCGGATCGGTCCCGCCCGCGACACCCGCGAAGAGCACGTGCGTGATCGGAAAATGATCGAGCGCAAGCTGCAGTTGGTAGGCGGCGTTCACCATGCTCACGCCCGTCCGACACACGACCACTTCTTTCGCGCCGACCTTGCCGCGCCAGAACTCCATGCCTTTCACGACAGAACGCGTCCAACCGTTCGCAGGGTCCACGCCGAATTCCTGCTTCAGCGCCGCCATCTCGGGCGCGTAGGCGCCGCAGAGCGCGTAAAGCGGTTTGGCGGCGTCTGCGGCGCCCGCGGAACCGGCCAAAATCAAAAGGCCCAACGTCAGGGTGAGTCGGGAAAAACGAGAAGTGAAAACCATGCGCCGATTCAGCAATCCCGGTGCCAGCGCGCCAAGGGAGTTTTACGGAAAAGCATCTCAACTATTGCGTCACGTGTCCGCGTTGATTGTTTTTCGCGCATGATGAGACCTCACCCCGCCTCGTTACTGCTCTTGGTCTGCCTTGCCCTAAACGCCCGCGCGGCTGAGCCGGCCGTGAAACTCACCCCGCTCGCCGACCGCGTCCGCGTCGAGATCGGTGGCCAGCATTTTACCGATTACGTCCACGGCGACGGCTCCTCCCGTTCCTACTGCTACCCCATCCTCGCCGCCGACGGCACGCCGCTCACCCGCGATTTCCCGATGAAGGAGACACCCGGCGAGGACACCGACCACCCGTGGCACCGCTCGCTCTACTTCGCCCACAGCATGATCGGCGGCGTCGATTTCTGGAACGAGGGCACGGGCGATGCCGGCAAATCGCCCAAAGACAAAGGCCACACCATGATCGACGGAAAGATCGAAATCACCACCGGTGATATCGGCGTCATCCGCACGAAGGACCGCTGGCTCGCACCCGATGGCACTCTCATCTGCACCGACGAGCGCAAAGTCAGCTTCCACGCCAACTCCGCCGGTCGCTTTATCGACTTCGAAATCACCCTCAAAGCCCTCCCCGACAAACCCCTCCTCCTTGGCGACAACAAAGACGGCACCATGGCAATCCGCGTCGCCCAGTGGCTGACCATGCCCCACAAGGTCAAAGGCGTCGCCACCGGCGGCACCGGCCACATCGTCACCGCCAAAGGCGACAAAGATGCCGCCGCCTGGGGCACGCGCGCCGACTGGTGCGATTATAACGCCGGGCGCCACGGCACCACCTACGGCGTCGCCATCTTCGATCACCCCGAGAATCTGCGCCACCCCACGTGGTGGATGGCCCGCGACTACGGCCTCTTCGCCGCCAATCCCTTCGGCTGGCACGACTACGAAAAGGAATTCGCGAAAGATCCGCACAGGGGCGACCACCTCATCCCCGCCGGCGGCAGCCTGACGCTTCGCTACCGTTTTTTCTTCCACCTTGGTGACGAGAAGGTCGCCAACGTCGCCGCCAACTACGCCGACTACGCGAAGACCCCGTAAACCCCCGTCCGCCTTTCTTATGCCCCTACCCCACCTCACCCGCCGCCACTTCCTCCGCAACACCGCGCTCATTGGCGCCGCCACCGCCCTCTCGGCGCGCTCGTGGGGTCAGGTCGTCGGCGCAAATGGCGATATCCGCGTCGCCGTCGTCGGCCTCAACGGCCGCGGCAAAAACCACCTCGCCAGCCTCGCTAAACTCAGCGGCGTCCGCGTCGTCGCCCTCTGCGGCGCCGACACCGCCGTGCTCGCCAAGGTCAAACCCACCGTCAACGGCGGCAACGTTAAGACCTACACCGACATCCGCGAACTCCTCGCCGCGCCCGACATCGACGCGATCACCATCGCGACGCCCAACCACTGGCACTCGCTCATGGGCATCTGGGCCCTGCAGGCCGGCAAAGATATTTACATCGAGAAACCCGTTTCCCACAACGTCTGGGAAGGCCGTCAACTCGTCGCCGCCGCCCAGAAAACCGGCCGCGTCGCCCAAGCCGGCACCCAAATCCGTTCCGGCGCCGGCCTCCGCGAAGCCGTCGCCTGGACGCAGGCCGGCAACCTCGGAAAAATCACCGCCGCCCGCGGTTTTTGCTACAAGCGCCGCGACAGCATCGGCAAGACGTCCGCGCCCACACCCGTCCCCGCCACGATCAACTACGATCTTTGGTCCGGCCCCGCCGAGCTCGTCCAACCCCACCGCAACTCCAAGAAGAACGGCCCCGTCCACTACGACTGGCACTGGATTTATCTCTACGGCAACGGCGACGTCGGCAACCAAGGCATCCACCAGATGGACGTCGCCCGCTGGTTCCTCGGCGAGCCCGGCCTCCCCCGGCACACCCTCAGCATCGGCGGGCGCCTCGGCTACAGCGACGACGGCGACACGCCCAACACCCAGGTCGTCATCCACGACTACGCCACCGCCCCGCTGATCTTCGAAGTCCGCGGCCTCCCTTCCAAAGCCGGCGCCGGCACTCCCGCCGGCGCCGGCTCCGAAGCCGGTTCAGCCAAAACCTCTGGCATGGACAACTACCGCGGCGTCGATGTCGGCAACGTCATTGACTGCGAGGGTGGCAGCATCGTCACCAACGGTTATTTCGCCGCCACCGCCTACGACAAAGCGGGGAAATTCGTCAAAGAGTTTAAGGGCGGCGACCGCCACATGCAGAACTTCATCGACACCGTCCGCAGCCGCAAAACCGCCGGGCTCTACGGCCCGATTGAAGAAGGCCACGTATCGAGCGCGCTCTGCCATCTGGGCAACATCTCCCACCAAGTCGGCCACGCCGCGCCTCCCGGTGAGATCTCCGCGAAAATCAAAGCCGACGCTCCGCTCGCCGAAGCTTACGGCCGCATGGCGGAGCACCTCGCCGCCAACCACGTCGATTTCGCCGAGACCCCTATGACCCTCGGCCTCCCGCTCACCGTGGACGCTGCCCACGAACGCTTCACCGGCGATTCCGCCGCCCCGGCCAACGCGATGCTTAAGCGCGCCTATCGCGCCGGCTTTATCGTGCCGCAGTTGGCGTAAGCTAAACGTCTATCCGAGGCGACCTGCTCGTCACGTCCCATACAGCCGGTCGCCGAAATCACCGAGTCCCGGAAGAATATATTTCTTCGCGTTGAGCGTGCGGTCGAGCGCAGCGACATGAACCACCGTGCCGGGATGCTGCTTTTCCACTTCCGCCAAGCCCTCGGGTGAAGCCACGATGCAGACGAGCTGGGGGCTCACCGCCCCATGTTGCTTCGCCACCGTGATAGCCTGCGCCGCGCTACCGCCCGTCGCCAGCATCGGATCGACCAGAAATACCCGCCGGCCCGCGAGCGGCGGCAATTTGCAGTAGTAGTTGCGCGCCACCGCCGTCGCGTGGTCCCGCTCCAACCCCAAGTAGCCCACGCTCACATCGGGAAACGTATCAAGAAACGGCTGCACCATCCCGAGCCCTGCTCGCAGGATCTGCACGACGACGAGCGGCTGGTGCGTGAGCACGTGGCCGGTCATCTCCTCCAGCGGGGTCTGGATAATTTTCTCCTCGGTCGGCAAATCGCGCGTCGCCTCGATGGCAAGCAACAGGCTGAGCTGGTAGGCGAGCGTGCGAAACGTCGCGGGCTTCGTCGTCGCGTCGCGCAAATGCGTCATGATGTGCGAAGCGAGCGGGTGGTTCAGAATATGAAGGGGCATGGTGGGATTTTCGATTTCGGACTCTCCATTTTGGATTTTCGATTGGAAACCTACGAGCAAACTGCACGCCGGAATCTGCCGGAGTCTGGAAATCAAAAATCGAGTTACCGAGCGTAGCGACAGTTCATTATCCAAAAGTCGAAAATCACAGCAAATCCCGCTCCACTTTACGCTCGAGGAAGTGTTCGAACTCCTTCCGCAGATCCTTCGCCTTGCCGCGCAGGCCGGGCATCAGCGCCAGCCAGTTGTAAACCTCTTCCCGCAGGTGTTTCGGCATCACCGGCTCCAGCACCCGCACGCGGTCCAGCGCCCGCACACACAGAGTCGCAATGTCGTCGCACATCTTCTGCGCGTCGGCCGTGCTGTGTTGGCCGGCGAGGCGGATCACCTCGTCCAGCCGCCGATGGCGGCGTTTCAAAATCGTTTTGTAGGCGAGCAGGCTCGGCACGACGACGTTTACCGTGCGCGGGTAAAAACTTGCCATCAGGTTCCACGGATCGGCGCCGTCGCCCGCCTTCCGCAGATCGCTCCGCAAGATCACACACGGGATGTCGGCGAATTTCGCGAACATGAACTCGATGACGGTGCCGCTATCGAGCTCCGGCCCGTCAAAGTTGAACAGCGCGAGATCGCAGGCGAGCAACGCCCGGATGTCTTGATCGCGCACCGCCCGCGGCGTGGTGCCGCGCGGCTCAAAATCCTGCGGCAACTCGCACAGGTAACGGCCGTGCGATTTCTCATAAATGGCCTCGGCGAGATACGCGTTGCCGATGAGATGCTTGAGGGTGAACAGCTCGCTGGCGAAATAGACCGTGGAGCTGCGCGTTTTTTTCTTCATCGCGGTGGCGTCATCGACAAAGCGGCGGATTCGCGGGCCGGACAACGCTTTTTATCCGACATCATTGCTGCCCTCGACCCCCTTCGCTCACGGCTGCAACGTCATCATGTGCTCCGTCTTACCCGGCAGAAACGAAGTCGGCTCACCTCGGGCCCACGCCGCGTGGCCCGCGCGGTAGAAGGGTGAAAGCGGATGCCCGCTCTGCCCGCCCGGCATATGGAAAATTCCCTCCGCCTCGTGTCCCGGCGAAACCACGAACCGCTCGCTCGCCCCAAAACTCACACCCTGCACGCGAGGCATGTTGCTGTCGCCGGGCAGTTCGTCCGCCGGCATGCTCAGCCAACCGCTCAGCCACGCGGGTAGCACGCGCGCGAGGGGATGCTGGATCTTCACCGTGTTTCGCCGACCCCACGTGGCGCGCGCGAGGGGCGTGCCGATTTTTTCCAGGCTCATAATCACGTCGTCCACCGCGGCAACCAGCAGCGTCTCCCACGAGGTCTCGCGCGGACTCAACAGGTGGATCGGTTTGGCCGACAGCATCGCCCACAGCGGCTCCTCGTAGGACAACCGCGCCCAACTAAACGTCGGATCCGCCTCCACGCAGGTCGCGAAAATCGGATCGAGCGCCCGCTTCGCCACCGCACCGCGCCACGTGCGCACCAGCCTGTAACCCACCGACTCCACGCTCGCCCGCGCGTCCCAGCCCTCCACCAAACGGCGAAACTCCGCTCGTTCCTTCTTCTCCGCGGTCGCCGCCGGCGCGAGCGCGGTCAGCAGCAAGTCCCGCCAGCGTCCGAGTGCGAGTGCGCGGTCATCGAGCTGCACCGCCAACAAATCCTTCGGCCGCGCTCTTTCGAGCGGCTTCAGGTCATCGCGGATTTGCGCGGCCCGCATCGCGTCATCGTAGCCACCGTCGCCCAGCGCCGCACGCGCCGCACCGCCCACGATGCGGTTGTTCGCCGTCCACAAACGCCCGTCGGTCGCGTTGCCGCGCACGACGGGAATATCGTCGGGCGCGATCAGGCCGTCCCAGTGCCGGTCGCCAAAGGTCCAGATCGACGGCACCCGCCCATCGTAGCCCACGCGCTTCGGCAGACGGCCCGCGATCGTCCACGCGATTTCGCCCGCCGTATCCGCGACCAAAATATTCTGCGGCGTAATCCCTGCACGATGCGCCACCGCCAGCGCGGCCGCGGTGTTATCAACCGTCTCCATCGCCCACAGCCCAAAGTTCAGCGCCTCGGGCTCGTGCGCGACCCAGCGTTGCGCGATGGGGTGGCCTTTGTCGTCAGCTCCGATCACCGGCCCCCAAATCGTCCAACGATAATCCATCGTCACCGGGGCCTGCCCCTTCACCGCGATGGTTTCATGCCGCACTTCCATCTGCGGCTGTTGTTCGCGGTTCGGGGCGCGGTAGATATCCGGCGAGATGCCTGTCTGCACGACGATGAGGTCGCTCGCATCCGTGTGACTGTTCGTAAAACCCCACGCGACCCGTCCATTGCTGCCAGCGATCATGAACGGCACCCCCGGCAACGTGACGCCCGCCACGCGTCGCTCCACCCCCGCCTCAGGCCACACCAGCACGGCGCGATACCAGATGTTCGGCACGCCGAGCCTGAGGTGCATGTCGTTCGCGAGCAGGCCGGCGCCGTTGGCCGTGTGCGCGCCCGCGAGCGCGAAGGAATTGGAACCGGGATACTCGACCTCGGTGCGATCCGCCACGAACGATGTGACCTCGACGGGCGCGGGCTGCGGTCTGCGCAGATTGATCGCCTGCACCGAGGGAATCGCGGGCAAGGGCGCCGTGCTACCGTCGAGCGCCGCATCGCGCGGTCCGGCCGTCGGCGCGAAAAATGCCAGTGCCTCGCCACCGAGCGTGTCTTTCAATGTCGCGAGCAGCCGCTCCTCGGCCACCACTCCGCTTTGGAGATCGAGCGTCATCGCGAAGCCCATGAGCCCGCAATCCTCCGGCCGCCACGGCGACGGGGGCGTGCGCAGCATCAGATATTCAAACGGTTTTTCGCCCAGCGCCGTGAGCCCCGCGTTCACCCCCGCCGCGTAGGCCTCGGCGAGCGCCCGCTCGGCCGGCGTCGCGCGTTCCAGCGCCGTCCGCGCGAGCGCGCGGAACCCGTGGAGGCGCGTCTCCTTATCCAACGGCAATGCCGACGCACCGACCAGCTCGGCGAGTTCGCCCGCCGCACGCCGCCGTTGCAGATCCATCTGGAAAAAACGCTCCTGCGCGTGCAGCCAGCCCAGCGCGCGCGCCCCATCGAGCCGGTTGGCGCCTCGGATCGTCGGCACGCCAAGCGCGTCGCGCTCGATGGTCACGCCCGCCGCGAGGCCCGCGATGTGCGCCGCGCCGTCGAGCTGTGGACGGCTCGCACGCAGTTTAAAATAAAACCAACCGGCCGCTACCCCCGCGAGCAGCACCACCACACTGAGCAGGCTCGCGAGCAGCCGGAGACCGTTGGCGACGCGCGATGACATTTTAAGTGGTCAGCGACTCAGAGCGCGTAGTGCTCACGGATTTTCCCCACCAACACCTCGACGGGCTCGGCCACATCAAGTGTGAGCGCATCGTGCGGCGGTTCCAGATCAGCGAGCTGCGAGGCCAGCATTTCCGGTTTCATGAAATGCCCCGTTCGCCCCGCGATGCGCTGGCGCAACAGTTCGGGCGTGCCGGTCAGATGAACCAACTTCACGCCCTGCGAGCGGCCGATGATGAAGCGCCGGTAGCTTTCCTTCAGCGCCGAGCAGGTGACAATGCCGCTTTCCCCGCGCGAAAGCGTGAGCGTGATATGGACGCGGATCGAGGCGAGCCACGGATCGCGATCCGCATCGGTGAGCGGCTTGCCCGCCGACATCTTGGCGATGTTGGACGGCGGATGAAAATCGTCCGCATCGCGGAAGCCCCAGCCGATCGCATCCGCGAGCGCCCGGCCCACCGTCGTCTTGCCCGTGGAAGCCACGCCCATGATCAGCACCACGAGCGGAGGGCGCAGCTCCCAGCTCTTCGCCGCCACCGGATCGCGGCCCTCGTCATAGTCGAGGTAGTCGAACATCGTCTCGATTTTCTTGCCCGGATAACCGCCGCCTTCGCGCACCCGACGTTCGAGTGTCCCGCGGCCTTCATCACGCCACCCGCGTTTAATCATAAACATATTCCACACGAAACAATCGTCATCGGTGCGCGGCGTGCCCACGGCGTGCGCCCAGACGAGCACTTCCTCGTCCGTCTCACCACGCAGCACCCGCTCCTTCAGATCCGCGTAGCTCACACCCAAAAATCGGCAGCAACGCGCGTCGAAAAATCCCGCCGTCGCATCGCCCACATTATCCCGGTATTCCGCCGGCAGCATGCCGCGCGAGTTTAGGCGCACCTTGTCGAGCATGCGGCCGAAATAGACGATGCGACCGACTAGGGCGTAGGGACTGCGTAAACCGGAGACTTTGGGCATGGTGGAGAAAAGTAACGCCATTGAGAAAACCCACACGTCAATCCGCAACCGCGAATCCACACCCACTCACTCGCCCCAATAAAAAACCGCCGTGCACACCCCGGCAAAAATCACCGACGGCACCGCGATCCAGAGCGGGTTCACCGGCACGTGATAATGCTCCACCGCCCAGAAAATCGCCCAACACTTGAGCGCGATCAGCACCCAGCCCGCCAAGAGCTGCCGCGTCCCCCGCGCCGGGCGGGGCGCCCGGTGTATCACGCTCACCTCTCGGATAAAATCCCGCTCATAACCCGGCGAGGACCTACCCGTGATAAGGCGGAGGAGATTGGCGAACACCCGTTCACCCTACCCCGATCCACCTAAAAATAAACCCTCGAGTCGTTTTTCGCCCCACCCGGTTTCATCGATAAATAATCATGCGAAGATTTCGATTTTCCCGACGGTGGAAATGAAACTAATTCCTCCGACTCCCTACGTTTGATCCATGTCCGATTCCGTCGCGTCGCCCCGCTTGGTTTGCCCGCCGCCCAGCCACCGCCTGAATCGACGCTACCTCGATTCGGCAACCCAGCGCCGCGGCCGCCGCCCTCACCGCGGTCATGAAAACCGGCGTCCACGGCCTCGCCGGCCCCGGCATCGTGCGCGGCGCCCAGCTCTTGCTCGCCGTTAACCAAAAGGACGGTTTCGACTGCCAGAACTGCGCGTGGCCCAGCCGCGACGGCGAACGCCACACCTTCGAGTTCTGCGAAAACGGCGTGGAGCCCCTCGCCGACGAAGCCACAAAGCACCGCCCCACGCCCGAGTTTTTCGCCATCCACAACGTCGCCGCCCTCGCCGCCGAGAGCGACCACTGGCTCAACGCCCGAGGCCGCCTCACCGCGCCGATGATCCTATACCCGGGCGCGACCCACTACGCGCCGATCACCTGGGACGACGCCTTCGGGCTCCTCGCAGCCGAACTCAACGCGTTACCCACGCCCGACGCCGCCACATTCAACACTTCCGGCCGCACGAGCAACGAGGCCGCGTTTCTCTACCAACTTTTCGTGCGGCGGTTCGGCACCAACAATCTTCCCGACTGCTCCAACCTGTGCCACGGATCGAGCGGCGCCGCCCTCAACGAGAGCATCGGCATCGGCAAGGGCACCGTCACCCTGGCCGGCTTTGGAAAGGCCGAACTCACCCTCGTCATCGGCCAAAACCCCGGCACCAACCACCCGCGTATGCTCTCGTCGCTCGAGGCGGCAAAAGCCCGCGGCGCAAAGATCGTTTCGATCAATCCACTCCCCCAGGCCGGCACCGAATATTTCAAAAATCCGCAGCACTTCATGAACCCGCTGAAGGCGCTGCCCACGCTCCTCAGCGACGGCGCCAAGCTCACCGACGTGTGGCTCCAACCGCGCATCAACGGCGACCTCGCGCTCTTCAAAAGCCTCATGAAGACGCTCCTCGCCGTCGAAGAAGCCGCGCCCGAAACCGTCTTCGACCACGCGTTCATCCGCGAACACACCCTTGGTTACGAAGCCCTCCGCCCCGATCTCCGCGCCACCGGTTGGAACGAGATCGAAGCCTTCAGCGGCGTCACCCGCGCCGAGATCGAGATCGTCGGCCAACTCGCCGCCAAGTCCCGCGCCACCATCGCCTGCTGAGCCATGGGCCTCACGCAGCAGCCCAATGCCGTCGCCACCATCCACAGCGTCGTCAACCTGCTCCTCCTCGGCGGCCACATCGGCCGCCCCGGCGCGTGCCCCGTGTGCGGTCACTCCAATGTTCAGGGCGACCGCGCCATGGGCATTTTCGAAAAAATGTCCGACGCGTGACTCGACCGCCTTGACGCCGCCTTCGCCTTCAAATCTCCCCGCGCCCACGGCCTCGACACCGTCGCTACCATCAAGCCCATGCACGCCGGCCGGGTGCGCGTCTTCTTCGCGCTCGGCGGCAATTTCCTCTTCGCCACGCCCGACACCGAGTTCACCGCCGCCGCCCTCCGCCGCTGCACGCTCACCGCGCACGTCTCCGCCAAACTCAACCGCGCCCACCTCGTGACCGGCCGCGCCGCGTTCATCTTGCCCTGCCTCGACCGCAGCGAGCGCGATTTCTCGCCCAATAACACCGAGCAGTTCGTCACCGTCGAGGACTCCATGGGCGTCAACAATCCCTCGCGTGGCCCCCTCGTCCCGGCTTCGCCACAACTCCTCAGCGAGCCCGCCATCGTCGCCCGCCTCCCCGCCGCCGCCCTCGGCGCCGGCAGCACCGTCCCTCGCTCGACTACGCCGCCGGCTACGACCGCATCCGCGAAAAAATCGCCGAGGTCGTGCCCGGCTTCACCGATTTCAACCGCCGCATCCGCGAAGATATTTTCCGCCTCCCCAACGCACCGCGCGACCAACGCGTGTGGCGCACCCCCATCGCCCGCGCCAATTTTATCACCGCGCCGATTCCGGTCCACGTGCTCGCGCCCGGCCAGTTCGTGATGATGACAATCCGCACTCACGACCAGTTCAACACGACCATTTACGGCCTCGACGACCGCTACCGCGGCATCTTCAACGGCCGCCGGGTGGTCTTCATGCACGCCACCGACATCGCCGACGCCGGCCTGCACCAAGGCCAGCTCGTCGACCTCACGAATCGTCACGGCGGCATCGAGCGCATGGCCCACGCCTTCGCGGTCGCGCCCTACCGTATCCCCCGCGGCTGCCTCGCGACCTATTTCCCCGAAGCCAACGTCCTCGTCCCCATCGACAGCGTCGCCGCCAAGAGCAACACGCCGACCAGCAAGTTCGTCATCGTCACCCTCGCGCCTTCACCGGCTGAGGCCTATCCAAAGATCAAGTAATCGACAATTTCTCAGTCGATGTGTCTTTGTCTAAATTTATGGGAAAAATTCTCACCACAGCATTCTTCTGCCTACTTATCTCCTGCTGTCGCGGCGCAATAAATACTCCCTTCAACGGTGAAACCTACGCTCTCGCATGGGTCAACGTGAGTGACAAAGACGGCACGATCACAAACGAGTTTTTACGCAAAGGGGAGACCCTTAAGAATTGGAAAATTATGGTATCAGCCCGCTATTTTCCGCATTCCAAGACAACCAACGAAATCGCGAGCTCCTGGATCGTCATGCTGAGAAAAAGCACGTCGCCGGGAGTTAGTATTACAACAGTAAAACTCGAAGGAAAGACAGACCTGGAGGAACTCATGTTCTCCGCATCCATCCGCGCACCCGACGACTCCTATTTAGAACTTTGCTACTGTCGCATCGTCAAAGAACCCTGGGCTGAGGGAGTTAAAATGTATCAGGTGTCACGAAGAGTGGATCCCAATAATAAAAAACAGCTCATGGCCGCTTTCATGGCAGACGCGACGATTTCAGAACAGGTGAAAACCATGTTTATCGAAGCCGTCACGAAGCGGCAGGAGGCTATCCGGTGATATAATTGGGAAGTCACCGCCCATACATCGCCCCGAGCGATTTCAGATACGCCGCCGTGCCGCCGTTGATGAGCTGCTCGATTTGCACCGAGCGGCAGCGCCACTGCCAGTTGCCCTGCGGTTTCCCAGGAGCGTTGAAGCGCGCCTCTCTGCCCAGACTCAAAATATCCTGCATCGGGATGACCGCGAGCCGACTCACCGCCGCGTAGCTCGTGCGGATAAAATCCCACGCCACCTCCCGGCCATCGACCCGCAGATAACGCCGCACATGGTCGCGCTCTTTTTCCGTCGTGGTCGCATACCAGCCGATCGACGTGTCGTTGTCGTGCGTGCCGGGATAGATCGCCCCGTTGGCCACGAGGTTGTGCGGCAGGTAAAGATTCTCCGCGTCGTCACCGCCAAACGCGAATTGCAGGATCGCCATGCCCGGCAGCCCCGTCGCCTCGCGCAGCGCGACCACGCTCGGCGTGAGTTCGCCCAGATCCTCGGCGATGATTTTTGCCGCCGGAAACGCCGCGCGCACCGATTGGAAAAACTCCAGTCCCGGCGCCTTCACCCACTCGCCCGTGCGCGCGGTGGGCGCGCTCGCCGGAATCCGCCAGTAGGCCTCAAAGCCGCGGAAATGGTCGATGCGGACCACATCGCACACTTCAAACGACGCCCTCAGCCGCGCGTGCCACCACTTGTAACCGTCGGCCGAATGCCGCGCCCAACGGTAGAGCGGATTTCCCCAGAGCTGGCCGTCGGCCGAAAAATAATCCGGCGGCACGCCTGCCACCGCGAGAGGCCGTCCCGTCGTCGCATCGAGTTCGAACAGTTCCGGGTTCGCCCACACGTCGGCCGAGTCCGCCGCCACGAAGATCGGGATGTCCCCGATGATCTCGATGCCGCGCGTCACCGCCGCCGCCCTCAGCGCGCGCCACTGGGCGAAGAAAAGATATTGGTAAAACGCGTGCGCCTCTGTCGCCGCCGCGAGTTGCGCGCGGAGCGGAGAGTTTTGCGCGGCCGCATATGAGCGCACCGCCGCCGGCCATTCCCACCACGCGACGCCCTTGTGATGATCCTTCAGCGCCCGGAAAAACGCATAACCGTCGAGCCACCCCGCCTGCGTTTTTCTAAACTGCGCAAACGCCTCACCATCCGCCGCGAGCACGGGCTCGCCCGTCGCTTTGAACCGCGCGAAAGCCTGCGCCAGCAGCAGCCACTTCTTTTCGTAGAGAGCCCCGTAATCCACACGGTCAGCACTGAGCGCCGCCAGCGGTGCGATCTCCGCATCTTTCAATAAACCCGGCGCCATCAGCGCGCGCAGATCGATTAGGTAGGGATTGCCCGCGAACGCCGAGAAACACTGATAGGGCGAATCGCCGTAACCCGTCGGCCCGAGCGGGCAAATCTGCCAATACTTCAGCCCCGCGGCTTGGAGAAAATCGAGGAACCGCACCGCATTCACGTCGAACGTCCCCACGCCTTGGTCGCCCGGCAGCGCCGTCGGGTGCAGCAGCACGCCCGCCGCGCGGGCATCGAGCCAGTTGAAGAGCGGCGTGGCGGAAGCAGCGACGGTGGGCACGCTCCGATTGGGCGAGTCGCCCACGTAGGAGCAAATTTATTTGCGATCCGGCCCACGCCCACGCCCATCACGGACCGGCCATCTTCCCCTACCCACGTCCACGTCCACGTCCGTCGCCCACCTCCACGTCCCTCCTCCATTCCCTTCCTACATCGCAAATGAATTTGCTCCTACCGCTCCAGCCACCCGCCCGTCGCCTGCAGCGGCGCGAGCTCCCCGCGCCGCGTCACCCACACCGCGAGCGCTCGTCTCGTCCCGTCGGTGATCTTGGCCGTGAGCAGCGCAAACTCCGCCCACCGCACGGCGCCCTCGGTCCCCTGCGCTGGCGCCCGAGCCAGCGGATATTCGCTCCCCGCCAGCACCACAAACTCCTACCGCAGCGTCACCCCGCGATTTCCCCCGGCCGTCACCTTCGAGACAAACCCGCCTCCCAGCGCCGCTACGTGCACCGTCAAATCGCTCCGCGCCGTATCGGCCGCGGTATAGTCTGCGCGCCAGCTTCCGCCGGCGACCGGAGCCACCACCTGTTCCCCCGCCGGCTGTCCTCTCGCGCTGTCCTCCGGCGTCGCCCCACGCACCCGCCATTCCTCGCCGTCGCGCACGAAGCACGGCGTGTAAGCCGACCCGCTGCCCCACGCCGCCGCGACACCGCGTAGTGCCTTCGCGTTAACTCCTTCATCGAAAAACGATCCGGCCAGCCGAGCCGGTTCCAGTAGTCCGCATGCCATGCCACCGGCGCGAAATCCCGCCACAATCCCGCCGCGCCGCGCAGCTCGCCCAACCAGCGCTGCGCCGGCGGACAACTGCCGCATCCCTCGCTCGTGTAGAGTTCGACCAACGCCACCCGCGCCGGCCCCGACGCAAACCGCTGCTCGGCCACCGTCCCCACGGTCGTCCCGCCGGCCGTCACCGCCGCCGTCACCGCGCCGGCCAGCCACCGAGCGCCCACCATCCCGAAAAATAAAAACGGCCTCATGGGTTACATGAGGCCGTGGGACCGCGGATTATTCCGCGGCTAAATTGAAAACCGCGCGTGGCGCTTACGCTTACTTCCAGCTCAGCACGAACCGGGTGAAGTAGGTCGTGTCGAGCCGCTCCACGCCGCGGCCCGGCTTGCTGTTGTAATCGTTGGCCACGCCCATGCGCAGCTTCCACTCCGTGCTCAAGAGCGGCATCTCCAGCGAGCTCTCGTGCGAGATCACGTAAACCGCGACATCGTCGAACGCCGGCACGTAGGTGAGGCTGTTTCGAAGAATCGCATTTTCCATCTGCAGCTTGTGCGTGAGGCCGAAGTCCATGCCGGCGCTCTTCACGTCTTCCGTCCGGGGATTCTTGTAACCGGTATAGCGGAACGACAAACCCGCGCGACCCGTCAGCGTCTGCTTCGCTTCCTTGATAAAGTCATAGCCGAAACCGGCCGCCGCGACGTTGTAGAGCTCGATGTCCTTCACGCGGTCGAAGCCGACCTCGTCGCGCACATACCACGATTTCCGGCCGGAGAAATTGTTCGCGTAGTCGAGACCCGCCTTGAACTGATCCGCCGATTTCACGCCGTCGGAAACTTGGCGGTCGTAGGCCGTATAGAATTGGAGCGTATCATGCGGACCGACCAGCGTCGCGCGGAACGAAAAACCCGTGCCGAGCTGCTCCTTGTTGCCGGTCTTGCCGGAGACATCGACCGCCGCCTCGTAGGCCCAGCCGCGCTCGAGCGCCGCGATGGCCGGATCTTCGCCGCCGGCCGCCCAGCTGGCCGCGACTTTGTCCACGGAGGTGGAGATGCTGCCGTCGGCGCCGGTGATCGTCAAAGCCCCGGCGGCGCCGGAAACTTTACCTTCGATACGCGTGCCACTCGCGAGTCGCACCGCCACCGGTGCATCCGTCGTGATCGAGACCACATCATTCTGTTTGATCGTCAGCACCCCGGCGTAATCGGTGCTCAAGGTGACGCTGCCGTCACCGATCGCCATAACCGTGCCGACGAGGCGGGCGCCGTTCTTCGTTTCGACAACGTCAGCCGGCAACTGGGCGCCGCAAAGCGCGAAGAGCACAGCGGCCGAAGCGCTGCGCAGAAGGGTTTTTATGTTCATAGGAGCGCCGAAAAAAGCCTTTTGCCCCAACCGCTGTCAATGGCCCGGGATTATTTGCGGATATTTTTACCCGACCACCTCGCGATTCACATCGGGGCGACGCGGCTCGACACGCCCCACCCGCCCCCTTTCCCTCGCCGCCCACACCCACGCATGTCCGCCTCCGTCCAACGCCCCTCTCTCATCGTCGCCGACCGCTGGCGCGACTACCAACTCCTCGACTGCGGCGAAGGCCTGAAACAAGAGCGCTGGGGCGCCTACAATCTCGTCCGCCCCGACCCCCAGATCATCTGGCCCCGCCACGGTTCCGCCGGCGGCATCTCCACCCCCGGCGCGCCCGCCGCGAAATGGGACGGTTGGGACGGCTTCTACCACCGCAGCGAGCAGGGCGGCGGCAAATGGGAATTCCGCAAAGCCATCCCCGACCACTGGAAACTCGCCTACGATTCACTCGGGCTGACATTTAAGATTCACCCCACCTCCTTCAAACACACCGGCCTCTTCCCCGAGCAAGCCGTCAACTGGGAGTGGTTCTCCGCCAAGATCAAAACCGCCCGCGCCGCCGGACGCCCCGTCAACGTCCTCAACCTCTTCGGCTACACCGGGGCCGCCACCTGTGCCGCCGCCAAAGCCGGCGCCAGCGTCACTCACATCGACGCCGCCGAGGGCATGGTCAAATGGTGCAAGGAAAACGCCGTCCTCAGCGGCCTCGTCGATGCGCCGATCCGCTACATCGCCGACGACTGCCTGAAATTCGTCCGCCGCGAGCAGAAGCGCGGCAAGCTTTACGACGCCATCATCATGGACCCGCCCACCTACGGCCGCGGGGCCACCGGCGAGATGTGGAAGCTTGAGGAACACCTCTGGCCGCTCCTCACCGAATGCCGCGCGCTGCTCACCCCGTCGCCGCTCTTCTTCCTGATCAACGCCTACACCGCCCGCCTCTCGCCCACCGTCGTGGCCAACCTCCTCACCGAGCTCCTGCACGGCCGCGGCGGCAACATCACCGCCGGCGAGGTCGGCCTACCGATCCAGCGCGACAAAAAAATCCTCCCCTGCGGCATCTACGGCCGCTGGGAGCAATAGAGTGGGCCCGCCCCGGTCTTTCTCTTTCCTCTTTATTCTTCCTCTTTCGTCAGGGACAAAGCCGAGCCCCGACCGAAAGAAAGATTAAGAGAAAAAGGAAAGAGAAAGATCGCAGCCGCGGGCGCCAGCGAGTGGACGGCTACGGGTTCGAAGGTGGAAAGCGTTGCCCCCAAAGAGTTGCGGCGGAGCCGCCCCGAACCTGCGCGTTGAGGACAACACGCTCCACCCCGCGCGCGCCCCGGGCCAGGCGGCGCGATCGACCGATCGTAGTAATTAAGTGCCTCGTCGAATTTGGCAGTGACCCGAAATGCGTTGGCCATCGCACGGAGGCGGCGTTCGTCCTTGGGGAATCGCTCGACCAGAGCGCGCAGCCGTTTTTCCGCGTCCGGCTCCATCCCGCCAGCGATACGAGTAGGCGGGCGCAAACTGCGCCTCCTTTGAGTCCGGCGCCAAGCGCACAGCCCGTTCGGCCTCCGTCCTTGCTACCGTCCGCCGTTCGTTACTGCGGTCGAACATCTGCGCCACGAATGCCGAATGCACCAAGGAGTATTAGGCGCGCACTTCGCCATCATTCGGATCCAGGCCGACAGCCTGCTTGCACAACTGCTCCGCCAGTTCCAAGTCCCACCGCAATGCGTTCTGCCGCTGGTCGTGCAGGGCAGCCGACCGTGCAACCAACTCTTTCGCTGGCGACACGGCCGGCGCTGTCGGAGTTCCGTTGTTGACCCCGGGAGATGGACGGTCGCCCACGAAACGGTGCCGCAGCAATTGCGATCCGGTTGTCCCCACCGCGGCGGCAGCCAAAACGAAAGCGGAGATCGTAAGCAAGCGGCGGGCTCGAAGGGGTGCAGAATTTTCCTCCCGACGGTTTACCGGGCGAGACAACTCGGGTGCGGACGTTTCTGAAGTCTCAAGCAGTCCTTTTACGCAGTCGGCAAATTGTGCCGGCGACAGATCGCCGGACAGTCGCGTCCACTGCACCGCCCAAAACTCCGCTGGCACCAGCGCATCGCCGTCGCGCTTCCCGTCGATCACCACCGGCAACAAAAACGGCGTCCCCTCCGCCATCGCATGCGTGCGCTGCGCGGCAATTTTGCAGTCGAGGCGGAAATACCCTTCGCGCCGCGCCTGCGTCGCCGCCGAAATCACCGGCACGAACAACGCGCCGCTCGCGATCTACCCGCGGATCTTCGTATCCCACGCGTCGCCGCCGACGAGTTCATTTTTGTCGAACCACACTTCGACCCCGCTCGCGCGCAACGCCTCCGCGATGCGCTCCACCGCCACGGCATCTTGCGACGCGTAGCTGAGGAATACGGCTTTGCCGGTGGCACTCATGCGATTTCCTTGTCGAGTAATTCGAGTAAGCCCGGCAACGACGCGATGCCGCTCTTCCCGTTAAAAATCGTCTCATTCACCTGGGCCACCAGCACGCGGCGGTCCGCGTCGAAAAGATCCGCCGCCGCGTTGAACCGCGCATAGTCCGCCTGCGCCGGGCTCGACGTGAGCTTCACCTCGATCGCCCAGAGGTGCCGGCCGAGCTTGAACACCAGGTCCACCTCGTAGCCGTCCGTCGTGCGGAAAAAATGCGGGGCCACCGGCCGCCCTCGCGCCGCCAGCCACTCCACCACCTGCCCGATCACAAAGCCTTCCCAACTCGCCCCCACCCACGGCTGGTGCAGCAGTTCACCCGCTTCTCGCAAGCCGAGCAGTGCGTGCAGCAGACCGCTGTCGCGCCAGTAAACGCGCGGCGAACGAATCAGTCGCTTTTTCAGGTTGGGCAGCCACGGCGGCAACCGGCGCAATAGAAACGCCCCCTCCAAAAAATCCAGATAGCTGTTCACCGTATGGTAGCTCAGCCCGAGGCTTTGACCCACCTGGCTCGCGTTCCAGATTTGCCCATGCACCGCCGCCGTCATGCGCAACAGCCGGTCCGTGACGGCCGGTTTCGCGGGCAGCCCCCACACGGGCAGATCTCGCTGCGCCAGCAGCGTGAGATAGTCGCTCTGCCACTGCGGGAACCGGCCTCCCCCCATCACTCCGCCCTCCGGAAACCCGCCCCGCAGCCAGCGCTCCGCCAGTGGCACCCGGGGCAGTTCCGCCGCGAGCAGGGGCGCGAGCTCGACCAGGCCCAGCCTCCCCGCCAGCGATTCCGATACCTGGTGCATCAGCGCCGGCGACACCGAGCCGAGCAGCAGAAAACGCCCGGCTCGTTTCCGGTCCGCATCGATGGCCCCGCGCAACCGGGGAAAGACCTCGGGCCACGCCTGCGCCTCGTCGAGCACGACCAGCTTGCGCTGCACCATCAACGCCTCCCACTGCACGTCGAGCCGCAGCCGCTCGCCCGGTTGCTCCAGGTCGAAATACACCGGCGACAGCGCCCGCGCGAGGGTCGTCTTTCCCGACTGCCGCGGCCCGACCAGCCCCACCGCCGGATAATCCGAGAGTCGCTCCTTTACCAAGGCCGTGATGACTCGCGCAAGCATTTGCCAAACAGAATCCACTTTCTAATCTGCAAACAAGAGTGGATTCTCCCCCGTGCCTGCGTCGCACCCGAGATCACCAGCACGAACAGCGCGCAGTCCTTGATCTGCTTCCCGATCTTCGCGTCCCACGCATCGCCGCCGACGAGTTCGTTTTGATCGAACCACACCTCGACCCCGGCCGCGCGCAGCGCATCGCAAACTTTCTTCGCCGCCTCGGCATCCTGCGATGCGTAGCTCAGAAACACGGCTTTGTTTTCGGCGGCGCTCATTTCAGTTGATCGTCGGCCAAGCCCATCTTGTGCAGGAAGACCGGCCAGCGCGGGTCGTCGTGCAGTTCCTCGAGGTAGGAGCTGGACTTCACCCAGGCCACGGCGGAGTCGCGGCTCTCGTAAGCCCGCTCCAGCCACTTGAAGGCCTCGTCCCGCTGCCCCGCCTGGGCGTAGACCGTGGCGATATATCCCGCCATGCTGTCGCTGTATTTGGCGCTGAGCTCGGCCATGAGGCGTTCCGCCGTGGCCGTATCCCCGGCGTGGTGATAGATGCCGACGAGGGCCGAGAGCCGGTAGCGCTCGCTGGGCTCAGCCAACGCGACGGCCTTTGCCTCGTCCGGCCGGTTCAGGACGGTCAGCAAGCGGGCGAGGTGCGAGTGATATTCATCGGCCGCGGGGGCGAGCTCGATGGCGCGGCGGTAGGGGGCCTCGGCCTGCGCCATCCTGCCCGCGAAGACCAAGACGATGCCGCGTGACCAGTGCGCCTTCGGGTTCAACGGGTCGCGCTCCACGGCGCGGTCTGCCAGCGCGATGGACTCGTCGATCAGGCCGACATTGAGGAAGCAGATCGCCGCGTCGCTCATGATCGCGACATTCTCCGGCGCGGCGGCGAGCGCGCGACGGAACGACTGCACGGCTCCGCGCCAGTCGTGCTCATCCGTGCGCTGCACCCAGCCGAAGGCCGCCAGCCCGAGCGGCTGCTCGGGGTCCAGCTCGAGTGCCTTCCGGGCGGCCAGCCTCGCCTCGCGCATGCCTTCGCCCGTGTCCACGCCGCCAAACCGCGCCAGGTATTGGTAGATATAAGCCAGTTCCGCCCAAGGATCGACCGCATCCGGAGCCAGCGCCAGCACCTCGCGGTAGAGTTTAACCGCCTCCCGCCCGCCCTCGATGGTCTGCCGGGCCGCGGCCTGCCGGGCCTGCAGCACCAAGGCGTAAGTCTCAGGAGCGATGGCGGCCCGCTCGCGCTCGAGCGCCATCTTAGCGCGCAGATTCCGGGCGATGAGGCCCGCGATCTCGTCTTGCACGGCAAACACGTCCTTCAGGCCGCGCGTGAAGGTGTCGCTCCACACGTGGAAACCATCCGCCGCCTTGATGAGCTGCGCCGTGATGCGGACCTGGCTGCCGGCCTTGCGCACGCTGCCTTCGACGACGTAGGCCACGCCGAGCTGCTTCGCGATCTCAGCCATCGGCACCTGCTTGCCTTTGAAGTAAAACGCCGAGGTCCGCGCCGAGACTTTCAGTCCCGGCACCTTCGCCAGCACGTTGAGCAACTCCTCGCTGATGCCGTCGGAGAAATACTCGTTGGCCTTGTCGTCGCTGAGATTGGCGAAGGCCAGCACCGCGACGGATTTTTCGTCGGCCTTCGCGGCTGCCGTCTGGCCGCCGCCGTCGGCCTTGGATTTTTCCGGCTCGGCGAGCAGCGCGGTGATCTCCTTGTCCTCGCGGAACGGCGCCATGCGCGGATCGAGGCGAAACATATTGCGCAGCAAATGCCGGCTTTGCGGGTCAGAGCACGTTTCCTTGAGCAGGATGAGCGGAAGCTCGCGGTCGCCAAGCAACAGACCCGCGCGGATCGGGCCATTCCACCACGAGGTGTTGATGCCATAGAAATACGGACGAACGAGGGCTTGCTGCAACAAGCGCAGGTTCGCGCGCGCCTCGTCGTTTCGGCCCAACAGAATCAGGGCCCAGAGTTCGGGGCGCAGCGCCCGCACGTCAGTCGGGTTGCGCGCTTTTTCCCGCCGGACCTCGGCGAGCGCCTCCTCAAGTTGCAGCCGGGCCAGATCCGCGCGGCCATCGATCTGGAGCAGTTCACCGATCAGCAACGCCCTCGGCCCATAGAAATCGAAGTCGGTCAGCCAGGTGTCGGTTAGATCAGTCAGACGCTTGAGCGCCTCGGTGGTCTTGCCCGTGATGCGCGCATGCACGCTCAGCGCGTGGGCCACGCGCGTATTCGGCCGCTGCCGCTCCGGCACGCGGTCGAGCCACGTCTTCATCGCCGCGACGTCGCCGTGGACCTCGATCGCGAGCCACGCCTTCCACACCATCGCGGTGGCAATCGGCGCGCGGGCCAGCGCCTCGTCGAACCAACGTTCCGCCTCCGCGGCCTTGTTCGCATCCTTGAACATGCGCGCGATGTCGTAGCGCACGAGCGCGTCATCCGGAAATTGCGCGACCATTTGCGTGGCGTAAACCTCGGCCTCCGTCGGTGGCTTGGTGCGGGAGATGATTTGATACAGCGTGCGGGCAAAGAGGGGATCGGCCGGCTCGAGCTGGGTCGCGCGGCGCAACAGCGCCTCCGCCCGCGGGAGCTGGGCCTGCAGATAAAGCAAATAGCGGCCGAGCGTCGCCAGCGCCGTGGCGTTTTCCGGCGCGAGCGCCACCGCCCGCTCGGTCAACTTTTGGGCCGCGCCGCGCCGCGCTTCCGTCAAGTCGAAGCCCCGCACGATGAACTCAACGGCGACCTCCGCGGCGACGGTCACGACCTCGGGGTCGTTCGGCCGCTGCGCCAGGATCGATTTCACGAGATCGTCGGCCAGCGCAAAATCCTCCGGAATGGCGTCGAGCGCGTAGAGCAGCTTGATCGCGCGCTGGAGCACGGGGTCGTGGGGAAATTCCGCGGCCGGTCGGGTGGCGGGCGCAGCGGCCGCTAAAGGCGTGGAAGTGATCGCGGGAGCGGGTGGCGGCACCGGCGCACCCGATCGTGTCGCGAAGAAAACGCCTGCGCCGGCTACGACGACGGCGCCAACCGCGAACGTCCACCTCGGAAACTTTTTCTCAGTCGTGGCACGGGCATCCTGCCCGCGTCCGGGACTCACGGGCTGAAAAGCCCGCGCCACGGGAGCTTCACCCGCGAGCAACGTCTTCACCCGCTCGCAGAATTTCGGCGGCGTCTCGCCGCCGGGCAGCCGCGTCCACTGCACCGCCATGAACGAGTCCGGCACGATCGCATCCCAGTCCTTCGTCTCGTCGATGCACACCGGCCCGAGGAACGGCGTGCCGCGCGCCATGAGGTGCGTGCGATCATCGGCGAGTTTCCACTCCAGCCGAAAATAGCCCTCGCGCCGCGCCTGTGTCGCCGCCGAGACGATTGGCACGAACAGCGCGCAGTCCTTGATCTGTTTGCGGATTTTTTGGTCCCACGCATCGCCGCCCGTCAGCTCGTTCTTGTCGAACCAGACCTCGACGCCCACGGCGCGCAGTGCTTCGCAAACGCGCCGCGCCGGCTCCGCGTCCTGCGATGCGTAGCTCAGAAAAACGGCTTTGTTTTCCGCGATGCTCATTTCAGTTGATCGTCGGTCAGGCCCATCTGCCGCAGCAAGGCGTCCCACCGCGGATCGGAAAACAGCGGAGCCAGCGAGTCTTCGTTGCGCAACCACGCCATGCTGGGGTCCCGCGAAGCCCGCGCTTTTTCCAGGGCCGCGAACGCGCGATCCTTGTCACCGAGGGCGGCGTGGATCCAAGCGAAGGCTTGCTGTAGATCGGCCGTGTCGTCACCGCGCTTCCGTGCAATCGCCTCTAGTCGTGTCCGGCAATCCCGGATCACCCCCTCCTGACCTCGCGCCAAGGCTAGAATACTGAGGGCCACGGCCTGCTCGAGCTCATCATTTTCCAGCCGAGCCTCCGCCTCGGCCTCCGGGTAACGCTTCTGTTTGCTGAGGCTCCAGCTCAATATGCCGTGATAGTTTCCGCCCGGGGCGAGTTGCAACGCCCGCCGCGCCGCCCGCTCCGACTCGGCCCAGTTCTTGTTAAAATAGAACATGAGACTCAGGTCGACTTGGGTGGAGGCGTTGAGGGGATCCAGCCGCGCCGCCTGCTGACTCAGCCGAAAAGCCTCCTCCGTCCGGCCGAGGTTGAAGAGGAGCACGGCCGCGCCCGTCAGGGCGTCGGGCTGGTTTGGCTGCAGTTGAAGAGTGCGGCGGAAAGCCTGCTCTGCGCCGCGCCAATCCCAGTCCGCCGTGCGCCGGATCCAGCCCAGCGCCAGCAGCACATCGGGCGAATCCGGCTCGAGGTCCTGGGCCTTGGCAATCGCGGCCCGTGCCGACGGCCACGCTTGCAGGGTCGGGGTGCCGCCCCAACGGCCGAGCTTCGTGTGCGCGCCCGCCAGTTGCACCCACGCGGCGGTGAACTTTGGCTCTATCGCCACCGCCCGCTCCAAATGCGCCACCGCCTCCCGCAGATCCGCCATACCGTCCTTGGCGGGCGCGGAGCGGCCGGCGAGATATTCCTGATAGGCCTCGACGTCGATCGTCGGGCGCGCCGCCGTCAGGCCCATCTTGAGCTGGAGGTTTTTCGCGATCAGCCCGGCGATCTCGTCTTGCACGGCGAAGATGTCTTTCAGGTCGCGCGTGAAGGTGTCCGACCAGGCATGGAATCCGTCCGACGCCTTGATGAGCTGGGCCGTGATGCGGACCTTGTCGCCCTGTTTACGCACACTGCCTTCGACGACGTAGGCCACGCCGAGTTGCTTCGCGATCTCGGCCATCGGCACCTGCCTGCCCTTGAAATAATACGCTGAGGTCCGCGCCGATACTTTGAGGCCGGGAATCTTCGCGAGCACATTGAGCAACTCCTCGCTGATGCCGTCGGAAAAATACTCGTTGCCCTTGTCGTCGGAGAGATTCGCGAACGCCAGCACGGCGACGGATTTTTCGTCGAACTTCGAAGCCACCGCGCCAACCGGTTTACTCTCCTGCGGACCCGGCGCTGACTCGATCAGGGCCTGAAATCTCGAATCCTCCCGCAATCGATCAAACACGGGATTTAAGCGCAGGATGGATTTTGTCGTCACGCGCGGCTCCTTGGCGATTTGGCCCAGCGCCAGATCGCTACGACCCAGGTTGAGCGCCAAGGCCCCGAAGCGGCCGAGGACGCGGGCCATGTTTCGCATGGAGGAATTTCCTTCCACCAGCTGCTGGAGGACCGGCGCGGCCGACGCGGTATCGCCCAGGCGGGCGAGCGACCACGCCTTCCAATGCAGCGCGTAGGTCTCATTCGGATTCGCCCGCAGCTCGCGCTCGGCCACCTGCTGAACGACCCGCCAGTCAGCCCGCGCCGTCTCCAAATTCCCGGCTTGTTCGTTGGCCCAGGCGCTGAGCACCGCCGTCGGGCCGGTAAACATATAATCCCGAATATAATCCCGGGGATATTTCTGCACGAATTGCAGCGCCAAGGCCGGATTGCGATTCCAGAGCGCGGCATACACGGCGTGCACGACGCCACGGTCCTCGAGTAAAAACCAAGCCGGCCAACCTTGCACGGCGGCGACCGCCCCGGCCGGATCGCCGCGCCACACGAGTTTCAGCAGGACGTCAAAGGCGAGCATGCGCGCGGAGGTGCGCCCCTGCATCATCCCGGCCAGTTCCTTTTCGGCCGCAGCCCAGTCTCCCGCCCGGGAGAACAGCGACAGCCGGTTGCCCTTCACCAGAAAGTTATCCGGGGCGAGCTGCCGTGCACGTGCATTTGCGGCTAGGCCCTCGGTGAATTTCCCTTCCAGCCGGAAGCCCTCGGAAAGCAGGTCAAACACCCGCCAGTTTTCCCGATGCTTGGCCGCCAAGGCCTGCAATTTTTCGACGATGCCCGGAACATTCTGGCCAAATGCGATCAGGGAATCGCACTCCACCAATTGGGCCGCCAGCGACGCCGGCGCCAGCTGGACCGCGCGATTCGCCTGGGCGCGCAGCGCCTCCCGGCGGGTCGTGGAATCATCGAGGGCGTAACCAATCAAAGCCGACGAAACCTCGGCGTGCAAAATCCAGGCGGAGGCCTCGCTGACATCGAGTTGCTCCGCTTTGACGAGCAACTCCTCCGCGAGCGCGTAGGTCTCGCGGTTCAACTCGTCGCCCTGGTCGACGATAGCCTGAGCCTTCGAGACGAGTGCCTGAGCAGGAGTTCGCGCAACCGGCGCGGGCGCCGGGGGCTGGAGCAGGCGGCTTGGCGCGGAGTTTTTCCACGGTTGCCAGAGCGCCAGCGCCACGAGCACCGCACCCCCGAGGATCGCGGGCACGAGCCACGAGCGAGATGATTTTGGTCGGGGCGCGGCTCGTCCGCGCCCGCGGGCGCCGTCAAGCGACGCCCCTACATCGGAACCGGGCGCCCGCCCACCGATCGGGCCTGCCGGATCGCCGCCGAGTAACTTTCCCACCCGCGCACAAAATTTCGCCGGCGTCTCGCCGCCCGGCAGGCGCGTCCATTGCACGGCACGAAACTCCGGGGGCACGCGCGCGGCGGCGTCCGGCGTCGCATCGACCACGACCGGCAGCAGGAACGGCTGGTCATGCGCCATGAGGTGCGAGCGATCGACGGCGAGTTTCCATTCGAGCCGGAAATAGCCTTCGCCACGCGCCTGCGTCGCCGCCGAAATCACCGGCACAAACAACGCACACGAAGCGATCTGCCCGCGAATCTTCGCATCCCACGCATCGCCGCCGACGAGTTCGTTTTTGTCGAACCACACCTCGACCCCCGCCGCGCGCAGGGCGTCGGCGATGCGTTCCACCGCCGGCGTATCTTGCGACGCGTAGCTGAGGAAGACGGCTTTGTTTTCCTCGCTCATTTGGTTCCGCCAGCGGGGAGATTCATCTTCCGCATGAAGGCGCTCCACCGCGCATCGCCCCGCAGATTCGCGAGGAAAGGATCGTTGGTGATCAGGGTGAGGCCGGAGTCGCGCACCCGATAGGCAGCCTCCAGCCACTCGAAGGCCCGGCTCAGGTCTTTTCTGAAGGCATAATTTTCCGCGATCTGGTAGGCGCTGGTCTTGCCGAATTGCTTCTTCAATTGCTCCAGCTCGGCGTCGGCTTCCGTGGTTTTTCCCTGGGCGTAGTGCGCGAGCGCGAGGCTGGTCAAACGATAGGCATCCGAAGGCACAAGCTTGGCGGCCTGCGCGGCCTCGTCCGCCCGGCCCCTCAGCAACAATGAATAGCTCAGGAAGGTATGGCCGTAAGGGCTGCCGGGATAGATCGCGATCATCCGCTTCGACTCCCTTTCCAGTTCCACGTAGTCGCCGGACTGCCATTGCGCTTTGATCAACTGGTAAGCCGGGATGAAATTCAACGGGTCGAGCGTGACCGCCCGCTGCGCTGTATCCCGCCCCCGCGAGATGTGCCCAGCCACCAACTCCAGCGAGGCCGCCAAGCCCAGGGATTCGGCATCGCCGGGTGTCAGCGCGAGGACGCGTTGCATCGCGGCATCGGCCCGGGCCCAATCCCAGTCCCCGAGATAGGATATGAGGCACTGGGCGTAGTGGCCGAGCGCCTGCTCTTGATCCAACTCGATGGCCCGATCCGCCGCCTGCCGGGCTAGGCGCATGATCTCCTCGCGCGCGAGCCAGCCGGGCACATTTTGGGCAAAGGCCAGCGCATATCCCATGGCGAGCCGACCCCACGCCGCGGCGAAGTCCGGCGCGATGGCCAGCGAGTCTTTCAAATACTGGATGCCCTGCGGGTATTCGGCCGGCATACCGCGACTGAAAGACGCCCGGCCCTTGAGCAGGAGTTCATAGGCCTCCGGATTGACGGTGCGCGCGCGGGTCTTCGTGCGCAGAGTGAGCTGGAGATTCTGGGCGATCAGTCCCGCAATTTCATCCTGCACCGCGAAGACATCCTTCAACTCGCGCGTGAACGTGTCGCTCCAGACGTGGAAACCGTCCGCCGCCTTGATGAGCTGCGCGGTGATGCGGACCCTGTCGCCCGCCTTGCGCACGCTGCCCTCGACGACGTAGGCCACGCCGAGCTGTTTCGCGATTTCCGGAATCGGCGAGTCCTTGCCCTTGAAGTGAAACGACGACGTGCGCGCCGTCACCTTCAGCCCCGGCACCTTCGCGAGCACGTTGAGCAACTCCTCGCTGATGCCGTCGGAGAAATACTCGTTGGCCTTGTCGTCGGAGAGATTCGCGAAGGCGAGGACGGCGACGGATTTGGCGTCTAGGGTGGAAGTCGTAAGGGCCGTGGGAGTTTTCTCCGGCGTCGGCGCCACAGCCCACACGTCCTTGTATCTCGGGTCTGCGCGCAGCGATTCGAATGCCGGATCGAGTTCCAGTTGCGTCCGTGTCACCGCGATCCGGTCATCATCGAGACGCCGAACGAGCAGTTCGGCGATGGCCAGATCGGACCGACCCACAGTCGCCCACAAGGCCGGGACGTCATTGCTCCCGGAAATAAGGGAGTTGGTGGCCAGTAGATTTCGTTGCTCCATTTGGGTGCAGAGCGCCTGGGCTGCGGCAGTATCGCCCAGGCGGGCCAGCGCCCACGCCTTCCAATATTGCGCCCCGAAGTTCTCCGGCCCCGAGGTCAACTCGCGGTCGCAAAGTTGCACGACCGTTCGCCAATCTGACCGGGCCGCGTCGGCGTGGCCGGCGCGTTCATGCGCCCGCGCCGTAAGTGCGGCTCGCGGGCCGGTGAAAAACGTATCGTTCAGGTAGTCCCGAGGGAGTCGCTGGGCCGCAGCCAGCGCCTTCTCCGGCCGATCGCTCCACAGCCACGCGCGCCACGCTTGGGACGCGCCGCGGTCCTCCAGTCGCAGCCAGTCCGGCCACGCGGCAATGGCCGCTGCGGCGCCCGCCCGATCGCCGCGCCAGATAGTTTTAATCATAACGTCGAAAGTGAGCAGACGGCCGCTCGACCCCTTAGCCAGGGCTTGTGCGACGATGGTTTCGGCCTCGGCAAACCGGCCGCGTCGGAGCAAAACATTCGCGAGATCGGCACTGGCGAGGGGGAGTTCATTCGACAGGTCGCGCGCTCGTCGCAGGCTCGCGATGGCGTCATCCGGCCGGTTGAGAAAGCGATAGGTCATGCCGAGCGCACGTTGCACGCGCCAGTTCTTCGGCTCCCGCGCCGCCAAGACCAGCAGGTCGTGTTCGAGTCCCGGCAGATCCTGACGGAGCCGAATGCGCACATTGGCGACGGCGATTTGAACTTCCGTCGAGTCTGGCGCCAGCGAGCGTGCACGCTCCGCCTGACGGCCCATGAGGTCCCGACGGGTTTCGGAACTGTCAAAGCCATTCCAAGTCATCCAGTAGGACAACTCGGCGTAAAATGCGCGGGCCGACGGTTCGGCGGGATCGAGGTCGATGGCGCGTTTGACGAGGTCCTCGGCGAGGAAAAAGATCTCGCGATTCAACTCGTCGCCATCATCGAGAATTTGCCGCGCCTTAACGACGAGTTTCTGCGCTTCGGTGAGCGGCGAGGTCACCGCAGCGGATTTCGCAGCAACCGTGACCGCTGGCGCCGGTGCGGAATTTTTCCACGGCCGCCAAAGTGCGACGGCCGCGATCGCGGCTGCGCCGAGGATCGCTGGCACGAGCCACGGGCGGGATGGTTTTTGTAGGGGCGCGGCTCGTCCGCGCCCGCGAGCGTCGTCAAGCGACGCCCCTACAGCTGGCAGGCTGGAACCCTGCGCGACGTTTTCACCGCCGAGCAGCTTCTTCACCCGTTCGCAAAATTTCTCCGGCGTGTTGCCGCCGGGCAGCCGCGTCCACTGCACGGCGCGAAATTCTTCCGGCACGTGCGCCTCGGCATCGCCGGTCGCATCGATCACGACGGGAAGGAGGAACGGCTTTGCATCGGCCATCGTGTGCGTGCGCTGCGCGGCGAGTTTCCACTCGAGCCGGAAATACCCCTCGAGCCGCGCCTGCGTCACCGCCGAAATCACCGGCACGAACAACGCGCACTCCTTAATTTGTTTCCGAATTTTCCCATCCCACGCATCGCCGCCCGCGAGTTCGTTCTTATCGAACCACACCTCGAGCCCCGCCCCGCGCAACGCTTCCGCGATGCGCTGCGCCGCCTCCGCATCCTGCGAGGCGTAGCTGAGAAAGACGGCTTTGTTTTCCGCAGCGCTCATTTCTTAGGCTCTTGGGCTTGCTGCGTTCGGGCAAGCGTCGCACGGGCCACCCTGTATTCTTCCACGCAGTTGAGCCTCGTCATCAACCGGGCGAAACGCGGATCGTCGCGCCAGCGATCCCAGAGCGGGTTCCAGAAGAAGAGCGATTGCAGCCCGATTGGGGTCCGCTGCAAAAAGGGTGCGGCCTCGTCCCACCGGTCCAGCGCCGCCAGCGCCAATCCACGCATATAACTATCGGCTGGTAGCCGAGACAGCAGGTTTTCGACGTGCTTCTCCGCCTCCGTCTGGTGGCCCAGCGCCCGCAGCACATATAAGGCCGAGACATCGTTCGTCCAACGCAACTCGAGGCCTTGATAAGCGACGAGGCTGCGGGCCTTGGCCAGCGCCGCATCGCGCTGGCCCGTGGCGACCAGGCATTGGGCCTGCAGGCCGGTGTCAAAGATGTCGCCCGGACGCAGCGCCCTCACTTTTTCATGGGCGGCCAAGGCTTCGGAAATCCGTCCCAACATCGCGAGAAAGCGGAACCGGGTGGAAAGCGCCGCGACCGAGAGCGGATCGATTTGGATCGCTCGTTCGATTTCCTTCAACGCCTCGTCCAGCCGACCCTGGCTTTCCAGCACGAGCGAATACCAGTGGTGCGCCAAGGCGTGGTTGGGATTGAGGGCAATGGCTTTCTTGAACACCTGCTCCGACTCCGCGAGGTGACCGGTCCAGTGCAGCACAGCACCCGCCGACGGATAAGCTTCCGCCAGCGTTGGGTCGAGGGCCAGGGCACGCTCGGTCTCCGCTCCGGCGGACGTCGCCGACACCGTGTTGGCGCCTGCATAACAGGCGTAAACCGTCCGGAGCCAGCGCACGTCAGCCAAGCCGGCATGCGCCTGCGCGAATTCCGGGGCGAGCACGATGGCCTTGGTGAAAGCAGCCTCGGCCCGATCAAATCCCTCGGTCGTGCGGAGATTCCAGAAGTGGCGCCCCTCCAGCACGAGTTCGTGCGCCGCCGGGTTAACCGGCCGCCGCACCACGGGAACCGCTAGGCCCATGGACACCTTGAGATTCTGGGCGATCAGCGCCGCGATCTCATCTTGGACGGCGAAAATGTCCTTCAGGTCGCGAGTGAACGTGTCCGACCACACGTGGAAGCCGCCGTCCGCCTCGATGAGCTGCGCGGTGATACGCATCTTTTCGCCCTGTTTCCGCACGCTGCCCTCGACGACGTAAGCGACGCCGAGTTGCCGCGCGATTTCGGCCATCGGCACCTGCTTGCCCTTGAAATAAAACGCCGAGGTGCGCGCCGAGACTTTCAGGCCCGGCACCTTCGCCAGCACGTTGAGCAAC
>JACMRG010000357.1 GCA_014376585.1 Opitutaceae bacterium
ACCTTCATCGCCGCGTTGCGGGCGGAGAAAATCACGGCTCCGTTTTTGATCGAAGGCGCGGTCAACGCAGAGGTCTTCACCGCGTATCTTGAAAAGGTGCTCTGCCCCGCGCTTCGGCCGGGCGACATCGTGATCCTCGACAATCTCTCCACCCACAAAGTCGCCGGCGGCTCCGCCCTGATCACAGCCTGCGGAGCGAGCGTGCGCTATCTTCCGCCCTACAGCCCGGATCTCAATCCGATTGAAATGGCCTTCGCCAAACTCAAGGCCCACCTGCGACACGCCGGCGCTCGCACCCTCGGTGACCTCCAAAACGCCGTCGTCTCCGCCCTGGCCAGGTTCCAACCCCAACATTGCCAGGGCTTTTTTCGTCATGCCCAATATGCTTCTATCTAAATAGAATATGCTCTAGCGCGGGTAGCCGTGAAACGCGACCGAGTAGCCGCCACGACGAGGTATTTAACGCGATACCGGTTCAACAACCTCAAAAATTCGCGGAAGTCGTGCGGTAGCGGGATCATAATTCCGGTGGTTCATCTGTTTGATTGAACAGGTGACGGGCCATCTCGAAGACTGACGGTGAGTGTGGGCGCGACGCGGCGGCAAGGCCCGCCACGGTCGCTCACAGCGCCTTCGCCGCTTTGAGCATCTCCTCGAACCGCGGGTCGTCCTTCAGCCGCGACCAGAGCGGGTCGTGGCGCACCTGTTCGGGGCTCAGCAGACTCGGGTCGGTCATCATCTCGCGGAGAACCGCGAGCGCTTCCTCGCGGCGGTCGAGCACGACATAGAGGCGCGCCAGATCAGTGCGCGTGATAAACGCCGTAAATTTGTCGTGCGCGAGATGGAGCGCGGTGCCTTCGCGCGCCAGCCGCAGGGCTTCGTCCGACCGGCCCGCCAGCGCGTGCGCCGCGGCGCGGCCCAGCAGCACCGGGGCCTCCTGCCGCCGCGTCCATTGCCCGGCCGCGAAGTCCGCGAGTGCCTGGTCGGCCAACGGGCGCGCGGCGTCCCGGTTGCCCCGCAGAAACGCGACCAGCGCACGGTGCAGGGCCACCGGTTCATTGATACCTTCGCCGGTCGCCGGGATCGTCGCCAATCGAGGGTCGGCGAGTGCCCGCTCCGCCGCCGCGAGATCGCCGCGCGCCAGCGCGAGGGAGTAAACTTTGGCGAGACCCAGCGGATCGTTGCCGGCGGGCGGCGCGGATTCGAGCCGGCGGAGATAGGCCCCGTAGTCGCGGTCGAACTCTAGTTGGGCGGTCGCCGCGTAGATCAGCAGCCGGGAGCTGTTCGGGAATTGCGGCACATAGCGTCCCGCCAGCTCCCGGGCCTCGGCATAACGGCGCAGCACCACCGACGTCATGACTTGCTCGATGGCGCTGGCCTGGTCGCGGGGATTCAGCTCCAAAGCACGAGCAAACGACGCGAGTGCCTCCGTCAGTCGGCCGAGGCGGCGATGCGAGAGGGCGATGAAATACGGAACTTGCGCATCGTTTGGCAGCCCGGCCGCCGCCGCCCGGAATTCCTCGAGCGCGCGGACCCAGTCATTTTCTCCGGCGTAGATGTAGTAGCCGACCGCGAGCCGCGTCTCCGGCGCGTCGGGGGCGAGGCGCACGGCGGCGTCCTGCGCGGCCTTCGCCAGCGCGCGCCGCGCCGGCGTCGGATCGAGATGCCCGAACCAATAGAGCCGGCTGTGCGTGAAGCAGAGCTGCACGTAGGCGAGCGCGAAGGCGGGATCCTTGGCGATCGCCTGATCGCACAGCGCCGCGGTGCGCTCCAGGTTTTCACGCGAGTCGAGACCGTCGGTGGCCCCGAACAACGCGCGGGCGCGCAGGTAGAGATCGTAGGCTTCCTGGTTCTGCGTCGGGCGGCGCGCGATGAGCGATTGCTCGGCGGGCGAGAGCGTGGCCTTGAGCGCGGCCGTGATCGCGCCGGCGAGTTTCGACTGGATGGTGAAGACGTCGGACAGTTCCTCGATGTAGGTTTCGGCCCAGAGGTGACGGTCGGTGCGCGCATCGATCAGCTGCACGATCACCTTCACCTTGCCGCCCGCGCGCTGCACGCTGCCCTCGAGCACGCTCGCGACGCCGAGGTCGGCCGCGATTTTCCGCAGGTTGCGGCCCTCGGTTTTCCTGAAGGCCATCACGGAGGTGCGCGAGATGACCGTGAGGTCGTGAATCTTCGAGAGCGCGGTGATCACCTCGTCGTGCATCCCGTCCGCGAAAAACGCGTTCTCCGCATCCGGGCTGAAATTCTCGAACGGGAGGACGGCGAGGGATTTCGCAGATGCGGCGGGTGCGGGGTTTTCCGTGGTGAGCGGGCGCGTCCCTGCGCCCGCATTCGGCGCCGACTCAGGGGCACGCCGCCAAACTAAGACGACCACCGCGACCGCGAGCGCGCCGCCGATCCATGCCGCCGCCGGGACGCGGCGGCCCACCTTCACTGTAGCCGGCCTCGCTAAGGCCGGCCCGGGGTCGGCGACCCCGGCTACAGCAGAACGAGCCACCCCGCGCGGCGCCTCGAGCAGGCGCTTCACCTGCGCGGCGAATTGCGGGGTCGTTCGCCCGCCGGGCAGGCGCGTCCATTGCACGCGCATGAACTCATCCGGCACGAGCGCGGCGGACTCCGCTGTGTCGTCGATCACCACGGGCACGAGAAACGGAATACCCGCCGCCATGTCGTGCGTGCGCTCGGCGGCGAGTTTCCATTCGCGGCGGAAATAGCCCTCCGCGCGCTCCTGCGTGCGCCCCGAGATGACCGCGAGGAGCAACGTGCAACCGCGGATCTGACCGAGAATTTTCTGATCCCACGCATCGCCCCCGCGCAGTTCGTCTTGGTCGAACCATACCTCGATCCCGAACCCCCGCAGCGCCCCCGCGATGCTCCGGGCAGCCGCCGCATCTTCGCGGGCGTAGCTGATAAAAACGGCGGGAGTGGCGGGGGATTCGGACAAGGCGAAAAATGCGTCCCCCCAACTGAAAGCCCCCTCGCGCCCTCGGCGAGCAGATTTCCATCTCCGGTGTAGGGCAAGGTCTCCGACCTGCCCCCACGCCACGTCCCAACCCGGTTACGCGCCGGCGGGGTTCGGCGACCCCGCCCTAGATTTCTGTTCACACCCGCTCGTTCCGATTCTCGAACCACCACGCCTCCGCGGCGCCGATCTCTCGCACCGCAAACCGCGCCGCCTCCGCCGCGATCAACCGCTGCAAGCTCCCTTCGCCGCGCGCCAACGCCCCCCGCGCCGCCGGCAAAATCTCTCTCGGGTAGATCGCCGCAAGCGGTTCAAAGTTGTTTCCGTTTTTCCCCACCGCCCCCACCCCCGGCGCACACTGCGCCAGCAACCGCGCAAACCACTCCGCCCGCATCGCCGGCAAATCCACCGCCAGCACCGCCACATGCCCGTGCGCCGCGCGCTCCAGTGCCGCCACGATACCCGCGAGCGGTCCGCCACCTTCCTCCGCATCGCGCACTACGGTCATCGTCGCAGGCACCCACGTTTGCTCCGGCCGCGCTGAAATAAAAATCTCCGCCGCGCCCGCCTGCGTCAGCACCGCGCACTGTTGTTCCCACCACGTCCGCCCGTCCGCCGTCGTCAGCAGCGCCTTGTCCGAGCCCATCCGCCGCGAACGTCCCGCCGCCAGCAACAGCGCGCTGAAGGGTCGCACGTCGGCCATCAGGCGATTTTTTTCTGCGACTGCACCGTGCACGCCGCCACGCGCGGCGTCCGTGGCCGCACCGGTTTCTCGCGCCAAACCAGTCGCGTGAAGAAATAGCCCACCACGCCCGACCCGAGCCCCAGCACGACCGAACCCAGATAGAGCGCCCCCAGGCTGCCGCGCGTGACGATCCCCATCGGGTCCGCCCACACCCGGTCCCACTCCGCGCTCAGATCGGCGCCCAGCACGAGCCGGCCCACCAGGTAACAGGCCGGAAGCTGAATCACCGCCGTCGCCGGGTTGGACAGGTATTGCAGGAAAAACACGACCGGCAGATTCGCCCGCAGCCAAAACGCCACGCCGCACGCGAACACCGATTGCAGCGGCAAAAAGGGAATCATCGTGATCGGCAGACCGATCAGAAAAGCCCGCGCCAGACTCTCCCGACTCGGCACCCAAATCTCACGCTCCAGCAACCGGTCGCCCAGCCGCGTGTGCAGGAAACCGCCCCGCAACTTTCGCCGCGAGAGTCCCTACTGGTTCAGCCGCCGCATGGTCCACCGGAAATTCATCCTGCCCGTCATTCACACGGGCCCGGCGGCGGACGCCAGCGCAATTCCATGCCGGCGTGCCCGTCCGCTAAACCTTCACCGCATCGTCACCATAACTCAGCTGGGCTTTCTTGTCGTCGAACTCACCTTCCCAGCGGGCCACCACCACGCTCGCGAGACAGTTGCCGAGCACGTTCACCGAAGTGCGCGCCATATCGAGCAGCGCGTCCACACCGAGGATCATCGCTGCGCCTTCGAGCGGGAGCCCGAACGATTGCAGCGCGGCGATCAAAACCACCATCGATGCCCGCGGCACCGCCGCCACGCCCTTGGAAGTAATCATGAGCGTGATCATCATGGTGATCTGCTGGCCAAGGCTGAAATGGATGCCCGTCGTCGTCTCCGCAACCTGCGCGATGAACACCGAGGCCACTGCGAGATGCAGCGTCGAACCGTCGAGGTTGAACGTGTAACCCGCCGGCAACACGAAGCCGACAATGCCCCGCGGCACACCGAGTTTTTCCATGTTATCGAACGCCTTGGGCAGAGCCGCCTCACTGTTCGCCGTCGTAAATGCGATCGTAAACGGCTCACGCACTGCACGATAAAACGCCTTCAGCGGCACCTTCGCTACTGCGATGACGATGCCGAAAACCACGACGACGAAAATCACCAGCGCCGAGTAGAGCGTCAGCACCAGTTTCCCGAGGCTGAAGAGCACGTCCACGCCCTGATGACTCACCGTGACCGCAATCGCAGCCCCCACGCCGAACGGCGCGAATTTCATGATGATACCGGCAAATTTAAACATGACCTGCGTGACGCTGTCGCACCACACGAGCACCGGCTTGCCGGCCTCGCCCGCGGCGATCACCGCCATGGCGAAAAACACCGCAAAGACCACCACTTGGAGCACGTCGTTGCGCGCCATCGCGTCGATCAGGCTCGTGGGAAACGAGTGGAGAATCGTCTCGATCAGCGTAAGCGGCTTGTTCTGCGCCGCCGACCCCAGCGCCGAGGCGCTGCCCACCAGTTTCAAGCCCACCCCGGGCTTCGCAAGATTCACCACGAGCAGACCGACCGCGAGCGCGGCCGTCGTGACGATTTCAAAATAGAGCAGCGCTTTCGCACCAATGCGACCGACCTTCTTCATGTCACCCGTGCCGGCGATGCCCTGCACCACGCTGGCGAAGACGAGCGGCGCGATCATGGCCTTGATCAGATGCAGAAAAATCTCGCGGATCAGCACCAGCCACTCGTCCCAAGTCTTGCGCGCCTCGGACGGCAACTGGGCGAGAATCACCCCAAGCACGACACCGAGCACGAGCCCGAGCATGATCTGTTTTGTGAGACTCAAATAATACCAAGGCTTGGGCGCTTTCGCGACGCCTGCGGGATGTGGGGTAACCATATTTGAAAGTGATTCAGTGCGCGGTGTTCGCGCCAAGCCTTAAGCGCAGTTCGCAAGCCACGTCGCCGACAGCGGCGGAAAGGCGGCGCTCCTCACCGCTTCTCTCGCGGCCGAAGCTACCGGCCACTGCCGTCCCTTCGCCCGCTTGAACGTTCACGGCGAAATCCGCGCGTTCTCGGTCGAACCTTGCACTCAAAGTTTCACCAGTTTGATTGGGGTTTTCCAGACCCCCGCCGGGCCCCCCGGCTTTTCGATCCGATTCTTCGCACCCTCAACCCACTCCGCTTACCTCTATGCAAACCCGCCGCTCCTTTATCGCCCAAGTCGCCGCCACCGCGGCAGTGGGTGCATTCTCCACGCCCTTCATCCGCGCCGCCGATAAAAGCGGCCCCGGCCCGCTCATCACCGGCTCCGGCGCGCACACCTACGAGATGATTCACGACTGGCTCACCGCTCCCGAGGGCCTCGTGTGGGGCGACACCCACGGCCTTTGTCAGGACAGCCAGGGCCTCATCTACGTCGCGCACACCGTCAACGCCTCCTCGATGCGCCCCGAGGCCATCGTCGTTTACGATGCCAAGGGGAAATTCGTCCGTGCGTTCGGTGAAGATATGCGCGGCGGCGCCCACGGCCTGGGTATCCGCAAAGAGGGCAACACCGAGTTCCTCTACCACTGCGACACCACGCGCTGCAAAGTCATCAAGACCACCCTCACCGGCGAAGTCGTCTGGTCCAAAGGTTACCCCAAGGAAGACCCCGCCTACGGCGCCGCTCCGATCAAGTTCGTCCCCACCAACATCGCCTTTGCCCCCAACGGCGATTTCTACGTCGGGGACGGCTACGGCTCCTACCACATGCTGCGCTACTCGGCGGCCGGTAAATTCCTCGGGGAAATTTCGACTCCCGGCAAAGGTGAGACCGAGATCAACAACCCCCACGGCCAATACGTGGACCTCCGCGGCAGCGAGCCCGTCCTGGTGATCGCCGATCGCGGCCACCGCCGCCTCCAGACCTACACGCTCGACGGCAAGCACCTCCGCACCGTCAAGGACGACACCAAGCTCCGCCAGCCCTGCCACTTCGATGTGCGCGGCGACCTGATGCTCTGCCCCGACCTCGACAGCCAGGTGGTGCTCCTCGACAAAGACTACAACGTCGTCGCCCAACTCGGCGACGGCATTGCGCACAACGGCAAGACCGGCTCCCGCCGCTCGCAGACGCGCGCCGAGTTCACCCCCGGCGAATCCATCACGCCGCACGGCGCGATCTTCCTGAACAACGGCGACATCCTCGTCGCCGAGTGGCTCCCCATCGGCCGCCTCACGCT
>JACMRG010000358.1 GCA_014376585.1 Opitutaceae bacterium
CTCCAGCAGCAACTTTCCGCGCTTCGACGTCAACCCCAACACCGGCGAGCCCATGAACGCCAACCGCCGCACGCGCATCGCCGAAAACAAAATCTACACCGATCCCGCCCACCCGTCGCAGCTCATCCTGCCCGTGATCCCGCAGTGATCCCACCCCGCCCCCACATGTCCCCCGACATCGCCGCCGTTAAATCCTACCTCCTCGCCCTCCAGGATCGCATCTGCGCCGCCCTCGAAGCCGAGGACGGCACCGCGCGTTTCAAGGAAGATCTTTGGTCGCGCCCCGAGGGCGGTGGCGGCCGCACCCGCATCCTCACCGAGGGCGCTGTTTTCGAAAAAGCCGGCGTCGCCTTCTCCCACGTCCACGGCACCAAGCTCCCGCCTTCCGCCACCGCGCACCGCCCGGAGCTCGCCGGCCGTCCTTGGGAAGCACTCGGCGTCTCGCTCGTCATTCACCCCCGCAATCCCCACGTCCCGACGTCGCACATGAACGTGCGCTTCTTCCACGCCGCCCCCGCTGCGTCCGGAATCGAAAATCAAAAATCGAAAATCGAAAATTCCGCCACGTGGTGGTTCGGCGGCGGCTTCGACCTCACGCCCTACTACGGTTACGAAGAGGACGCCGCGCACTGGCACCGCACCGCCCGGGCCGCCGTCGCGCCCTTCGGCGACACGCTCTACCCGCGCCTCAAGAAGTCCTGTGACGACTATTTCTTCCTCAAACACCGCAACGAACCCCGCGGCCTCGGCGGCCTCTTCTACGACGACTTCAGCGAACTCGGCTTCGACCAAAGTTTCGCGATGACGCGAGCGGTCGGCAATGCCTTCATCCCCGCCTACGTTCCCATCGTCGCCCGCCGCAAAGCCACGCCCTCCACCGATGCCGAGCGCCAGTGGCAACTCTACCGCCGCGGCCGTTACGTGGAGTTCAATCTCGTCTGGGATCGCGGCACCCTCTTCGGCCTTCAAAGCGGCGGCCGCACCGAGAGCATCCTCATGTCGCTGCCACCGCTGGTGCGTTGGGACTACGCGCACACCCCCGCCCCCGGCACCCCCGAAGCCCGCCTCCACGAAGTCTTCCTCAAACCCCGCGACTGGGCGGGGGACAAATCATGATTTTCGATTCTCAAAGGCCAAGACCGGGCCTTCGAATCTGCATGAGCACCAATCGAAAATCCCGAATCAAAAATCGAAAATTCCCATGACTTCCCGCGAACGTTTCTTTGCCGCCTGCGCCTGCACACCGCTCGACCGCCCGCCCTTGTGGGTGATGCGCCAAGCGGGCCGCTATTTACCCGAATATCGTGAACTCAAAGCCCAGTCCTCTTTCCTCACGATGGTGAAAACCCCGGCGCTCGCCACCGAGGTCACCCTCCAGCCGCTACGCCGTTTCGCGATGGATGCCGCGATTTTGTTCTCCGACATCCTCGTCATCCCCGAGGCCATCGGCCAGCCCTACGCCTTCCGCGACACCGGCGGCATCGCCATGGCCTACGCCTTGGAAACCCGCGCGCAGATCGACGCGCTCGCGCCCGCCGACGCCGTTCTCGAAAAACTTTCCTACGTCGCCGACACCCTCGCGCTCCTGAAAACCGAACTCGCCGGCCAAAAAGCCCTCCTCGGCTTCGGCGGCTCTCCCTGGACGCTCGCCACCTACATGGTCGAGGGCGGCAGCTCCGACGAATTCGAACGCATCAAAACCCTTTTCTACACCGAGCGCGCCACCTTCGACGCACTCCTCGAAAAACTCACCGCTGCGATCATCGTTTATTTCAAAATGCAGATCCGCGCCGGTGCCGACGCGATTCAGATCTTTGACAGTTGGGGCGGCCTCATCGCCGGCCCCGACTACGAAGCCGCGTCGCTAAAATGGATTCGCCAGATCATCGCCGCGCTTCCCGCGGAATTCCCCGTCATCCTCTACGCGAAAGGCACCGCCTCCCACCTTACCGATCAGGCCTTCACCGGCGCTCGTGTGCTCAGCGTCGATTGGGCCTGCGACCTTTCCGTCGTGCGCCGCACCCTCCCCGCCAACGTCGCCGTGCAGGGCAACCTCGACCCGATTCTCCTCAACACCACGCCCGACATCGTGCGCCACGAAACCACGCGCCTCCTCGAATCCATGCGCGGCACCACCGGTCACATCTTCAATCTTGGCCACGGCATCACCCCCCGCGCCAAGATCGAGTGCATGGAAACTCTCGTCGAGACCGTCACAACCTGGCGCAATTAACCGCCGCGCCGCAACGCGGCGGCATCACCTCACGCCGCCCGCATAATCAGTCTCCCACTTCGCGAGGATGTCGTGCACCACGACGCTGCCGACGCGATACGCCGACTCGATTGACGGAATCATGCCTGCGTATTCTGCCTGCATACTCTGCACCACGCCCTGCTTCGGCGCCGGCGTGCAGTAGTTGCTGCCCGTCCGCAGAAACAGCACGCGCTGAAAATCCGCCTTCCCCATTTTCGTGAGCAACGTGAGCGCCGTCGCGATGCCCTGGTCCTCCATGTTGGTCATCACGAAATTGCCCGCGCCTTTCGTCCACAGCTTTGTCCAGTCGTTGGCCCATTGTGTCAGCGCCGCACCGTGCCAATAGCGGCACGAGCCGAAGCTGTCACCGATGAGCACAAACGGTGGCTTCACCGCATTCGGTAACCCTTCATACGTCGCGCGGTAGGCCTGCATCGCCGGCGTGTCCACGAGCACCACATCCTTCGTTAGCGCAAACGCCCGCGCCAGCAACGCCGGGTTCATCTCGTAGATCATCGTCTCGGGCTCCCAACCTTCGTTCTTCGGAATCTCGTTCGGCTTCTTCGCCCCGATCGCGATGATCGCATACGGCCAGTCCTTCGCCGCCTCGCGGCTGTCGATTTCATACGCGATGTCGCCGTCGATCACGAACCGCGCCCACGCCGCGCTGCCCAGCGACGCATCGGCCGGATCGACGCCCGCAATTCCGTTCACGAGCCAATACGTCTTTGAAAAATCAAACCGCGGATCAAGCACCAGCGCCATGATCTGGTTCGAAGCGCGCACCGTGGTTCCCGACACCACGCCGAGCACGCCCCGGCCATTCGCCAGCACCGGATGCGTCACGCCCGGCACCACGATCTTCTGGTCCAGCTTCTCGCGCTCGACCCAATATTGAAACTCGCCCGGCTTGTCGCCCGTGTCCGCGCCGATCTCGAAGGTCGTCACGACGACGACTTTAACCGCCATCGGCTTCTCTGCCGCCCCGAGCCCACTCGCGCAGGCCAGCATTACCACCAATTTTCGCATCCAATTTTTCATCGAACCGAGCTTTGCAGTCTCCGTGCCAAACCCCACGTTTTTCTCGCCCGGAACGCGCCTTGACTCCCCCCTGTGCGGACCTAGCCTCCGCCACTTTTCTACGGCATGGCGCAAGACCTGAAAGATACTCTCCAGCTCCCAAAAACGGACTTCCCCATGCGCGCTGGCCTCGCCCAACGCGAGCCGGGCCGGGTCGCCCACTGGGAAAAAATCGGCCTCTACCCCCGCCTTCAGCAGAACCGCGCCACCGCCGCAAAAGCCTTCGTCCTCCACGACGGCCCGCCCTTCACCAACGGCGATGTCCACATCGGCACCGCGCTGAACAAGACCCTTAAGGACATCACGCTTCGCTACAAAACCCTTCGCGGCTACCGCACGCCCTACGTCCCCGGCTGGGACTGCCACGGCCTGCCCATTGAGCAGAAGGTCGCTCGCGAGATCCGCGAGAAAAACGAAACCGTTTCGACTGCCGAGCTCCGCGCCCGCTGCGACGCGTTCTCCGAATCATGGATCGCCACGCAGACCACCCAGTTCAAGCGCCTTGGCATCCTCGCCGATTGGACCAACGAGTATAAGACGAAAGCCCCCGCCTTCGAGGCCGACATCCTGCGCACCTTCGCCGCCTTCGTCGAAAAAGGTCTCGTTTACCGCAGCAAAAAACCCGTCTATTGGAGCATTCCCTTCGAGACCGCCCTCGCCGAGGCCGAGATCGAATACAAGGACCACACCTCCATCGCCATCTGGGTGAAGTTCCTGGTGCCGGTCGCCGAGGGCGCAAAATTCGATCTCCCCACCGACAAGCCGCTCTATGTCGTCATCTGGACGACCACACCGTGGACGATCCCCGCCAACCTCGCGATCGCGCTGCACCCTGACGTGGACTACGTCGTCGCCGACACGGGCACCGAACGCATTATCGTCGCCCAAGCCTTGCTCGGCTCCGTTCTCGCTTCCGCGAAAATCGAAGCCGCCCCCACTGTAGTCGCGACGCACAAAGGTGCCACGCTCGAACACCTCGCCACCCGTCATCCCTTCATCGACCGCGCCTCGCCCGTCGTCCTCGCTGACTATGTCACGACCGACAGCGGCACCGGCGCCGTGCACACCGCCCCTGGGCCCGGCGCCGAGGACTATCTCACCGGCCTTAAATACAAACTCGATATCTACTGCCCCGTCGGCGACGACGGCCGATACCTCGACGATGGCAAAGTCCCCGCCGATCTCGTCGGCGTGACGACGCTCGAAACCGTCGAAGACCTCGCCGCGAAGAAACCTTCCCCCGCCAACCTCGCGGTCCTAAAAAAACTCGCCGCGCCCGATCCGGTCACAGGCAGCATCGCGCTCCTCGCCAAGGCCAAATACCCGCACAGCTATCCCCACTGCTGGCGTTCCAAGACCCCGATCATCTTCCGCGCCGTCGACCAGTGGTTTGTCGCACTCGACAAGGCAGATGTCCGCACCACCGCCCTCGCGTCCATCAAAGACGTCCGGTGGATTCCCGGTTGGGGCGAAGCCCGCATCCGAGGCGCCGTTGAGTCGCGCCCCGATTGGTGCATCAGCCGCCAACGCTCCTGGGGCGTGCCGATCCCCTCGTTCTTCGACGAGAAGAAAAACGCCTACCTCGACGCCACCGTCGCCCGCGCCATCGCCGCCAAGATCGCCAAAGAAGGCACCAATTTTTGGTATAACGCCACCCCCGCCGAAGTCCTCGCCGGCATCACGCTGCCCGCCGCTTGGCCCGCGCCCTCCGCCCTCATCTGCGGCCGCGACACCCTTGATGTCTGGCTCGACTCCGGCTCCTCCCACGCGGCCGTTCTTCGCACCGGTCAGGGCGGCACGCAGTGGCCCGCCGATCTCTACCTCGAAGGCAGCGACCAACATCGCGGTTGGTTTCAATCCTCCCTCTGGACCAGCGTCATCGCCTTCGGCGGCGCGCCCTACAAAGCCGTCCTTACCCATGGCTTCATCGTGGACAAGGCTCGCCAGAAAATCTCCAAGAGCAGCACGTATCAAAAGCCTCAGACCAGCGACGCCTACATCGCCACGCACGGCGCCGATGTGATCCGCCTTTGGATCGCCTCGCAGGATTTCCGCGACGACATCCCCGTCGATGACGAGATCCTGAAAAACGTCGGCGAGTCGTATCGGCTTTTCCGCAACAGCCTCCGCTTCCAACTCTCCAACCTGTTCGACTTCGACGCCGCCAAAGACGCCGTTCCCGTCGCGCAGCTCGACGTGCTCGACCGCTGGGCCCTCCACCAGACCGCCGCCCTCCTGCGCGAGGTCACCGCCGCCTACGACGCCTACGAATTCCACCGCGTTTACCAACTCTGCAATCAGTTCTGCGCCGTCACTCTCTCCGCGGTCTATCATGACATCCTCAAGGACCGTCTCTACACGCTCGGCACCAACTCCCCGCTACGCCGTTCCTCGCAGACAGCGATCCACCACATCTTTCGCACGCTCGTTAAGATTCTCTCCCCCATCCTGACCTTCACCAGCGACGAAGCCTGGTCCTACGCCGTTGCCAAAGCCGAATACGGCCACGACTCAGTCCACCTCCAAGACTGGCCCGTCGCCCCCGCCGAATGGACCGACGCCGCCGTCGAGGCCGACTTCGCCGTGCTCCTGCGCACTCGCGCCCAAGTCACGGAGGCCATCGAGCCACTCCGCGCCGCCGGTCACCTCGGCAAATCGCTCGACGCCGCCGTCACGCTCGCCGCCTCGGCCGATGACTCCACGGTCACGGTGCTCGCGCGTCACCGCGATTTCCTCCCCGAACTTTTCATCGTTTCCAAAGTCACCCTCGCTCCCGCCGCTACCGGAACCGCTCTCGCCGCCACTGTTCGCCCCTGCGCCGAACACGGCGACCTCCGCTGCCCCCGTTGCTGGCGCTGGGTGCCGAAACTCGAAACGACTGCCGCCCACGGCGAACTTTGTCCACGTTGCGTTCAAGCCCTGATTCCCTAGCCTCCCCTACTTCCCCCAACTCCAATGGCCAAGAAAACAAAGAAAATCGCCAAGCGTGCTGCGAAACCTTCCAAGCCTACCCCTAAGCCGAAGGTGAAACCGCAGGTAAAAACCAAGGCGAAGATCCCGCCTGCACCGAAACCAAAAGCGAAAGCCAAGGTCTCGGTAAAGGTGGCCGCGAAAGCGCCAATCAAGCCGAAGGCGGCCATCAAGCCAAAGCCCGCGGCTCCCATCAAGCCGAAGGCTCCCACTCAAAAGGCCGCGCCCGCAAAGGCGCCGCCGAAGCCGGCCGCCGCGCCCAACAAGAAATCTACCACCATGGAAAAACCTTCTAAGAAGAACGCCCTGCGCGACAGTATCCTGAAGCGCAAGGCTCCCGCCAAACCCATCGCGTTCAGTCTCGATGAAGTCCGCGCCATCGCGAAGACCACCGTCGAGAAGGCCGAGACTGAAACGTCCACCAAGACCGCGGCCAAGCCCAGTGCGACCAAGCAGGCGCTCGCCCTCGAAAAGGCCGCGAAGCCCAGTCACGTGAAGGCCGCCTCGCTCGCTGATATCCTCGGCTTCAATCCCAAGAAGGCGAAATCCGTCGAGGCGGCGCTCGAAGTTGAAGTCCCGGACAAATACAAACGTTACTACAAGCTCCTCCTCGATCTGCGCAGCCACCTCACCGCAGGCATCGAACTTCACTCCGAAGAGACGCTGAAGCGCTCGTCCAAAGACGATGCCGGCGACCTCTCCTCCTATGGCCAGCACATGGCCGATTCCGGCACCGACACCTTTGACCGCGACTTCGCGCTCAGCCTCGTCTCCAGCGAGCAGGAAGCCCTCGGTGAGATCGACGCCGCCATCAAACGCATCAAAGACGGCACCTACGGCGTCTGCGAAAACACGCAGGAACCCATCGCCAAAGAGCGCCTCCTCGCCGTGCCTTTCACCCGCTATTCCGCCGGCGCCCAAAAAGAACTGGAGCGCAACCGCCACCGTTCCCGCACCCAGGCCGGCATCCTCGGTGAACTCGGCGAAGACGGTGCCCCCAGCAGCAGCAACAGCGAAGACGGCGGCGGTGACGAATAATCCGAATATCGATTCTTGATTTGGAATTTTCGGTTGAAGTCCGTCCGCCTCCACCCGCCATGACCCCGAGCTCCGACGACGCCGCTTCCCAATCGAAAATCGAGCATCAAAAATTGAAAATTCCCGCCCGTCTGTTCTGCTACCGGCGACTCCTGGCCATCGCCCTCATCGTGCTGGCGGCTGACCAG
>JACMRG010000359.1 GCA_014376585.1 Opitutaceae bacterium
GCCGGGCGTATGGCGCCCCCGGCGACCGGCGCGGCCCCGGCCCCATCACCCCCGCCAAGTTCGGCGCCGTCGCCGCCCTCACCCACGCACAAAACGATTTCCCCCACACCGGGCGGCACCACCTACTTGCCCGACGGCCCCAACATCGCCGCCTGCGCCCTCTCCACCGTCGCCGCCGACCGCCTTAACGCCGCCCTCGCCGCCGATCCCAGGCTCCGCGTCTCGATGGTCACAAACACCTCGCACCACCCCGAGGCCCTTTCGCACAACGTCATCGGCGAGATCCGCGGCTCCGAATTCCCCGACCAGATCATCGTCATCGCCGGCCACCTCGATTCCTGGGACCTCGTTCCCGGCGCCCACGACGACGGCGCCGGCATCGTCCAGTCCATCGAGGACCTCCGCATCTTCAAAGCCCTCGGCCTCAAACCCCGCCACACCCTCCGCGCCGTCCTCTACACCAACGAGGAAAACGGCCTCCGCGGCGGCACCGCCTACGCCGACATCGCCCGCAAGGCCGGCGAGAAGCACCTCCTCGCGCTCGAGTCCGACACCGGCGGCTTCCAACCCCGCGGCTTCGAACTCGCCAGCACCCAATTCGACGCCGTCGCCCGCGCCCTCCGCTGGAGCGAACTTTTCGAACCCTACGGCCTCATGAAATTCCAAGCCGACCGCGGCGGCGCCGACGTCGCCCCGCTCCACGTCATCGGCGCGACCACCGGCCAGATTCTCCCCGACTCCCAACGCTTCTTCGACATCCACCACACGACCGCCGACAGCCTCGACCAGGTCAACCCCCGCGAACTCCACCTCGGCGCCGGCGCCCTCACCGCCCTGATCTGGCTCATCGACTCGCAAGGTCTTTGATGGCCCTCTCTCCGCCATGAACCTCCGCCTCCTCGCCGCGCTGTCCTTCGCGCTCGCCCTTTCGTTCACGGCCGTTCGCGCCGCGCCGCCTCCGGTTCAGTCGGCCCGCGTCACCGTCCTCTCCACGATGCTCGCAGGCGACCCGCTGTTCAAAGGCATCGGCGAATGGGGCTTCTCCGCCCTCGTCGAGGCCGACGGCTATCGCCTCCTCTTCGACACCGGCCTCCGCCCGCAGACCGTCCTCCACAACGCCAGCGAGCTCGGCCTCGACCTATCCGGCATCACCGACGTCGTTCTGTCTCACAACCACGCCGACCACATCGGCGGCCTGCTCACACTTCGACGCGAGTTCGCAAAGAAAAATCCCAAAGCGCTTTCCCGCGTCCACGTCGGCCGTGGTATCTTCTGGAGCCGCGGCCCCGGCGACGACGGCAAAGAGGAAAACGCAGCCATCGCGCTTAAGGCCGCTTACGAAGCCACCGGCGGCGTGTTCATTGAACACGACAAACCCGAAGAACTCGCCCCCGGCGTCTGGCTCACCGGCCCCATTGCTCGCACTCATCCGGAGAAAAACTACGGCACCGCCGGCAAAGTCCTCACTGCCACCGGCTGGACCGAAGACACCATTCCCGAAGACATCGCGCTCGTCCTCGATACCACCCGCGGCCTCGTCGTCCTCACCGGCTGCGGCCACGCCGGCGCGATCAACACCCTCGCCCATGCCCGTCGCACGATCCGCGATACGCCCATCGATGCCGCCATCGGTGGTCTCCACCTCCTCACGGGCAACGACGAGACGCTCGCGTGGACCTCCACCCAGCTCCGCACCCTCGAAGTCCGCCGCCTCCTCGCCGCCCACTGCACGGGCCTCGAAGCCACCTACCGCCTCCGCGAACGCGGCGGTTTCACCCGCGCCACCGCGACCGTCGCCGCTGTCGGCGCCTCCTACGATTCCGCCAAGGGCCTCAACTCCCTCGTCCTCGCACGGTAAATCTTCACGCTCCGTTTTTTTCGTCATGGCAAAATTCGTCACCGACCTCACCGCCGCCCACCGCGTTTTTATCGCGCGGCAGAAAATATATTTCGTCGCTTCCGCGCCACACACCGGCCGCGTCAATCTCTCGCCCAAGGGCATGGACACCTTCCGCGTCCTCTCCCCTACGCGCGTGGGCTATCTCGACGTCACCGGCAGCGGCAACGAAACTGCCGCCCACCTCCTCGAAAACGGCCGCCTCACCCTCATGATGTGCTCGTTCGATTCCGCCCCGCTCATCTTCCGCATCTACGCCCATGGCCGCTCCGTCCAACCCACCGACGCCGACTGGACCCAACTTCGCCCGCTCTTCGGCCCCACGCTCCCCGGCGAACGCCAGCTCATCCTCGCCGAGATCGAAAGCCTCCAAACCTCCTGCGGCTTCGGCGTCCCCTTCTTCGATTACACCGGCGAACGTTCCACGCTCATCGACTACGCCGTCAAGAAAGGCCCCGCCGGCATGGCCAACTTTCGCGCCCAGCACAACCGCCAGAGCATCGACGGCCTCCCCGCCGGCCTGAAATAGCGCCGGCACCCCTACCGGCTCCGAAACCCTCGCGCCCGCCTCCGAAGTGGCTGCGGCCTCCTGCCGCCGATTCCTCCTCCGTTTTCCCCGTGGCGGAACAGGTGAATGTTTCGTCCGTAAAGACCCTTCTCGCCCCTCGCCGCAGTTGCTTCCGCGTGGCCCGTGTGTTCCGTGCACCACCACTCCATGCTCCGCGCCTTCGTCTTCGACTTCGACGGTCTCATCCTCGACACCGAGTCCGCCCTCATCCGCTCCTATGCCGATGTCCACGCCGCCCACAACGTCACCTTCGACGAAGCCCTTTTCTTCCGCGCCGTCGGCCACGTCGATTTCACCTTCGATCCATGGATCGCCTTCGGCCCCGCCGGCCGCCACGCCGAACTCGAAACCGAGCGTCAGCTGCTAAAAATCGGCCGGCTCGAAAAACTCCTGCCTCTCCCCGGCGTGATCGCCCTCCTCGACGAGGCCCGCGCCGCCGGTCTCCGCATCGCCGTTGCCTCCAACTCCGAGCACGCGTGGGTCGAGCCCCACCTCACGCGCCTCGGCCTCCTCGACCGTTTCGCCTTCCTCGCCTGCCGCGAAGACGTGCCATCGCCCAAACCCGAGCCCGATCTTTACAAACTCGTGCTTCAAAATTTCGGCCTCCGCGCCCACGAAGCCGTCGCCTTCGAGGACTCGCACACCGGGAGTATCGCCGCCAAACGCGCCGGCCTGCACACCGTCGCCGCCCCCGGCCCCTCGACCGCCCACCACGATTTCGCCCACGTCGATCTCCTCGTAAAGTCTCTCGCCGAGGTCACCCTCGCGAGCCTCCGCCAACGCTTCGAAGGTAGGGCGGAGTCTCCGACCCGCCCTCCCAATCCAAGCCCAACCACACCCCGATAAACGCGGCCACCCGCCGAAAAATCCCTTCCACAAAGAGAGTGGCGCGCAGTGCCGGGGGGTGGCGCGACTCCGCAGCCCCTCGAGCCCCGTCTCCCGCCACCGCTTCGCCCACTTTTCCCCACCTGCCGTTCCTCCTTACCCTTCGAGCTCTTCCCAACGCTTATACCCCTTCGCCAATTCCGCCTCGATCTCGTGCAACCGCGCCGTCGCGTGCGTCACCTCGACCGGCGGTTTTCTGAAAAATAGCGGATCGGCCAACTTGCTCGTCAGGATCGTCTGCTCGGCCTCCAGCTTCTCGATCACCTTCGGCCACGCCTCCAGCTCGCTGCGCTCCTTGTTCGAAAGTTTCCTCGTCTTCACCGCCGCCGCACCCGCGTCGGTCACACCGCCCGCCTCCGACTTGGCCGCGCGCTTCGCCAGCTCCCGGTCCGCCACGAGCGCCGCCGCTTTCCGCGCCGTTTCTTTCTGCCAATCATCGTAGCCGCCGATGTAGTCCGTGACCTTTCCGTCGCCTTCGAACACCAGCAGACTCGTGCAAACCTCGTTCAAAAAGGCGCGATCATGGCTCACCAGCAGCACGGTGCCGCCGAACTCAACGACGAGATCCTCCAACAGCTCGAGCGTCTCTGCATCGAGATCGTTCGTCGGTTCGTCTAGGACCAGCACGTTCGCCGGCTTCGTAAACAGTCGCGCCAACAACAACCGGTTCCGCTCGCCGCCCGACAGCGCCTTGATCGGCGTCCGCGCGCGCGTCGGTTCAAAAAGAAAATCTTCCAGATACGAGATCACGTGCCGCGTGCGTCCGTTGATCGTGATCATCGTGTTGCCGTCCGCCACCGCGTCCTGCACGCGCATCGTCTCGTCGAGCTGCGCGCGGAGTTGGTCGAAATAAACGATCTCCAGCTGCGTGCCCTGCTCCACCGTCCCCGCCGTCGGCTTCAGTTGCCCGAGCAGCAGTTTCAACAGCGTCGTCTTGCCCGCGCCGTTCGGCCCCACGATGCCGATCTTGTCGCCGCGTTCGATCCGCGTCGTGACTTCGCGCACGATCCACGGACCGTCCTCGGTGTAGCGAAATCCCGCGCCTTCGCACGTGATGACCTTAAACCCGCTGCGGTCCGCCTCCTGCGCCGTCATCGTCGCCTTGCCCGTGCGATCCCGCCGCTCCGCGCGCTCCGTGCGCATCTTTTCGAGCGCATGGATGCGGTTGTTCGCCCGCGAACGCTGCGCCTTCACGCCGCGCCGAATCCACACTTCCTCCTGCGCCAGCTTCTTGTCGAACTGCGCGCGCTCCACCTCCTCGGCCTCCATCACCGCCTGCTTGCGCACGAGGAACGTATCGTAGTCGCACGCCCAGCCGATGAGCTTGCCGCGGTCCACTTCGACGATGCGCGTCGCCAGCTTCCGCAAAAACGCCCGGTCGTGCGTCACGAACAGCAAGGCCCCACCCCACTCCAATAAAAATTTCTCCAGCCACTCGATCGACGCCAGATCCAGATGATTCGTCGGCTCGTCCAACAACAGCAACTGCGGTGCTTCCACGAGACCGCGCGCCAGCAACACGCGGCGCTTTTGTCCCGCCGACAACGCCGCGAACTCCATGTCCACCGGCAGCCCCATCTGCTCGAGCAACCGCTCGACGCGGTCATGCCGCTCCCAGTCGTTGTGCTCCTCGTAAGCGCCGCCCTCGCCCTCGACCACCGTGCGCACCGTCCCCACGAGACCGACCGGCACTTCCTGCTTCAGCGTGGAAAACACCGCCCCCGCCTGCCGGAAAACCTGCCCCACATCCCACTCGAGCACGCGCGAGATCACCTTCATAAGCGTGGACTTCCCCGCGCCGTTACGACCGACCAGACACACGCGTTCCCCGCGATCAATCTGGAGATTGACCCGGTCGAGCAGCGGCGCGCCACCGAAGCTCAGGCTGACATCGAGAAGACTGACAATGGCCATAAGAACCCGCCACCCTGCCGCCCTCCCCGCCCAGCGCAAGACCCGCCTTCCGCCGCCCCGTCTTCCGTTTTAAAATGTGTTCCGCTACTTACAGCAGCCACTGGGAAGAACGACTAAACGGGCGATACCGACCCGACCGAGATCGTCAAAAATTATGCCGCTGTATTGCCGGAGTTGATAAGAACTTATTGTAGCTTGGCGCGGCGTTGTGAAAACGATTCCGCCCACCGCGCCCGTGACCGAATTGCAGCCAAGACCAACATTGATTCGCAGACCGACAGATGATCGAGCACCGCCTTGGCCAAACAAAGAGACGGACATAACAGCAAATTCCATCACTCGTTGGGTGCGGTCGAAAACGTAAACGTAGGCTTTGTCGGCCGTTGGGGCCTTAATGTGGATTTCACCGCTACCCGGCACGGTCCCGAAGAAGCGACCGGCGTTGGTAAGCTGGGCTATAACGCTGGTCGCAGCCGCCAGCAGTGCGAAGAGGAGCAGAATGCAGCGCATGGGAAAATGAACGGGGCGAAGCCCGAACCTCGAGCAAGCCTGCTTCTCTGACTCGCTCCTTCTTTCTTTCCGACGCTCCCCACCAATTTTTCAACGCCGCCCGCGCACCAAGTCTCGGATCAACCGCGGGTGCCGTCGCGCATCAATCACCGCAACGACGACCGCCCGATCCTGCTCGATGAAGTAGTAGACCGCCAGATTCAGCCTGGGAACCAATACCCGCCGGTAGTCGTCAAATTTCACCGGAAACGTTTCACGATTCAGCGCGATCCTGTCCGTCGTGGCAAAATATCGGACCAGAAACCGCGCACCCGATCTGGCCAGCCGAGTCTCGAAGTAATCATACGCCGCCTGCACATCCTCGCGGACGACATTGAGCGCAACCACCGGCACGGATCTCACGGCCGGCGACGAATCGACCGCTTCAACTCCGCGAGAGTAAGGGTGCCGATCTCGCCGCGCTCGTAGGCTGCACGGCGTCCTCGCAAGAGCGCCTTGTGCGCGGCCGGGACGGGCAAGGCATCGGATGCTGCCGAGTCCCACAGCTCCTCCGCCATCTTCAAGCGCGAACGCGGTGACAACCGCTTAAGTTCGGGAAAATCCTCCAATGTCATACCCTCCAAACTGGATTCGCCCGCAGCCAAGTCAATTTCCCGAACAAATTCTTTGAATGAATCCTCACGTCCCTTTGACCCCAGAGTTCACGTGATACGCGACACTCTCCCGTGAGCTTGCCGCACCCCTCCCGCCTCGCACGCTCTGAGCCATGAGCCTCCTGCCGGTGCCGACCTACAACGCCCTCGGTATCGACGTGTCCACCCTCACTCTCGCACAAACCCGCGAGGCCATCATCGCCACGCGCGGCACGCTTCACCGCGGCTACCTCTGTCTCGGCACCGCCCACGGCTTCACCGCAGCCCAGCGCGATCCCTCGCTCAAAAAAATCTACAACGCCGCTTGGCTCACCACTCCCGACGGCATGCCCCTCGTCTGGCTCGGCCCACCCGGCACCGAGCGCGTTTACGGCCCCGATCTCCTCCTCGCCGTCTGCGACGCCGGCCGCGCCTTCGGACTGCGTCACTATTTCTACGGCGGCACCCCCGGCGTCGCCGACACCCTCCGCGAAAAACTCACCGCGCGCTTCCCCGGCCTCGAGGTCGTCGGCACGTTTTCGCCTCCCTATCGCCCGCTCACTTCCGACGAGCTCGCCACCTTTCGCGCCGAAATCACCCGCCTCCGCCCCGACGTGATTTGGATCGGTCTCGGCACCCCTAAACAGGAAAAATTCATGGCTGCGCACGCCGGCACGCTCGACGCCGCCGTCCTCATCGGCGTCGGCGCCGCCTTCGATTTCCATTCCGGCCGCATCCGCCAAGCTCCGCGCTGGCTGCAACGCAGCGGCTTTGAATGGCTCTTCCGCCTCTGCACCGAGCCTCGCCGCCTCGCCGCCCGCTACCTGATCACCAGCCCCCTTTTCGTCCTTCACGTCCTAGCCCAGCACACCGGCCTCAAAAAATACCCGTCGCCCTCCTGACCTTCCAAAGGACAACGGACCTCCCGGTCCGTTCACGCTCGACCGCCCTGTGCGCAATCACCCGCCCTCATTAAACGGCCCGGGAGTCCATTCCCCGCCGAACCGCCGCATCCGCTTCCGCCCGCACCCTAAAATAATTCCCGTTGCGTGATAGCATCCCGCTTCGCCCCGTCGAGCGTGCTCAGCGCCAGCAACTGCATCACCGTCATCCCCGCCACCGCCGGCTCCCTCACCAACGACGCCAGCAGCACCGCCCCCGCCAGCGCATCATAGAGCGCCGCGTGGTAACGCCGTCGCTCCCACGGACAAAATTTCTCCGCCAGCCCGTCCAATTCGCCCTGAAATCCGCAGGTCGCGACCAACGTTTCCAGCTTTCCCGATTCCAACTGCGGATAGAGCTGCCCGTAGATCCGCGCCGAATCGATCCACGGCCCCCACTCGATCACCCGCTCACCCGGCCGCGCAAAATCCGGCGAATTCCGCGGATACGGCCACACGCCTTTGAGCAGCGCGTTTTCCACCCCCGCATAATGCGCCGCCAACGGCCCCCGCTCTCGCAGCCCCGCAAAATATTCCCAGTCGTCCACAAACGGCGGGTGCCCCGCCAACGCCGCCTCGCTCAACCCGTGCACCGCCACATCCTCGGCGCGCACCCGCCCCGTCGCCGCACACAACCGCGTCGCCGCCTCCACCACGCGCCCGCCCAGCAACGTCGCCACCCCATACTCCAGCACGCCCGACGCGCGGCTCCCTTCAAAATCCACAAAAAAAATCGGCTGCTCCGTCCAAGACATTCCCAACACCAAACACACCGCCCCGCCAAAATCCAATCCGCCTTTGTCGTCTTTTTTCCGTGTATTCCGGGTGTTCCGTGGGCCACCTTCCTCCCGTGGATCTCACGCCCTACCGTTCCTTCCTGACCGAACTCGCCGAGCGCAGCGGCGATTTCATCCGCCCCCATTTCGCCGACCCCGCTCTCACCGTCGAGACCAAGGCCGACGCCTCCCCCGTCACCATCGCCGACCGCGGCGCCGAGGAACTGCTTCGCCGGCTCATCGCCGGAAAATTCCCGACCCATGGCGTCATCGGCGAAGAACTCGGCTCCGAAAATCCCGACGCCGAATTCGTCTGGGTCCTCGATCCCATCGACGGCACCAAGTCCTTCATCAGCGGCGTCCCGCTCTTCGGCACGCTCATCGCCCTGCTTCATGACGGCCAGCCCATCCTCGGCTGCATTCATCAGCCCATTCTCCGTCAACTCATGATCGGCGACGGCACGACCACGACACTCAACGCCCGCGCCGTCCGCTGCCGCGCCACCACCCGCCTCGCCGACGCCACGCTCCTCACCAGCGACACCCTCAATCTCGCCAAATACCAAAACGGCCCCGCCGCCGACCGCCTCCTCGCCTCCGCCAAACTCGCGCGCACCTGGGGCGATTGCTACGGCTACCTCCTCCTCGCCGCCGGCCACGCCGACCTCATGTGCGACCCCATCATGAATCCCTGGGACATCGCGGCGCTCGTCCCCGTGATCCGCGGCGCCGGCGGCGTCATCACCGATTGGACCGGCGCCTCCGCCTACCCCGCCGAATCCACCCTCGCCGCCGCCACGCCCGAACTTCACGCCGCCGCGCTCGCGATCCTCTCGACCCGCTGAAGCGCGCTCGCGCCGACGAGCCGTCCGAGAATTCCGATTCCGTGTAGGGTCGACGCTCGTCGGCGCCCTTACCTCCGCCCGCTTCCGCACCCGCTCACTCAGCGCTTCTTTGTCTTCTTCGCCGACCACTCGCAGGTCACCAGCGAACTGATGCCGCCGCGACCTTTCCAATCGGCGACGATCGTCAGCTGCCGCGGTTTCAAAACCGAGCCGAGATCATCACAAATCTTGTTCGTCACCGCCTCGAAAAAAATACCCTCGTTGCGGAACGCGTGCAGATAAAGCTTTAGCGACTTCAGTTCCACGCAGGTCTTATCCGGCGTGAACTTCACCGTGATCACCGCGAAATCCGGATGCCCCGTGATCGGACACATCGACGTGAATTCATGCTGCGTATGCGCGATCACGTAGTCGCGGTGCGGGGCGGGATTGGGAAACAATTCGAGAATCTTCGGATCGGCCATGATGTTGAAAGAGGTGTAAGCGGATAAGAGGTGCAAGAAGAGTAAGTCCGGCAAGTAAAGGCACCAAGAGTCCTCGGCGCTTACGCCTCTTACCAGTTATACTGCTTATGCTCTTAAGTCGCCGTCTCCGTAAACCGCGCCTCACGGATCACCGTGATCTTGATCGTGCTCGGATATTGCAGCTCCGCCTCGATCCGCGTTCTCAGTTGCTTGGCGATCTCCCGCGCGCGGTCGTCCGTCACCTGCTGCGGCGAAACCACCACGCGAATCTCGCGCCCCGCCTGGATCGCGAACGCCTGTTGCACGCCTTCCAGCGACAACGCGAGTTTCTCCAGACGCTCGAGCCGTTGCACATAGCCCGCCATCGACTCGGCGCGCGCACCCGGCCGCGTGGCGGAAATCGTGTCGGCCAAAATCACGATACCCGCGTAAATCGTCTCGGGCTTCACCTCTTCGTGATGCGCCGCGACCGCGTTCGTCACGATCGGCGTTTCACCATAACGCTTGATAAATTCCGCCCCGATCAGCGCGTGGCTACCCTCGAGTTCGCCCGGCGCCGCCTTGCCGATGTCGTGCAACAGGCCCGCGCGCTTCGCCAGATTCGGATCGAGCCCCACCTCGCTCGCGATGAGCGACGCGAGAAACGCCGTCTCCACCGAATGGTCGAGCACGTTTTGGTTATACGAAAACCGATACTTCAACTTGCCCAGCAGCTTGATGATCTCGGGATGCAGGCCGTTGATGTTGAGCTTCGTCACCGCATCCTCGCCCGCTTGCGTCGTCACGAGGTCGATCTCCTCGCGCGCGCGCTGCACGAATTCCTCGATACTCGCCGGATGAATGCGCCCGTCTTTCACCAACGCATCAAGCGCACTCCGCGCGATCTCGCGCCGCACCGGATCAAACGACGAGAGCAACACGAGCTGCGGCGACTCGTCGATCAGGAGCGTCACGCCCGTCGCCGCCTCGAATGATTTAATATTGCGGCCTTCGCGCCCGATGATGCGGCCCTTCATTTCCTCGCTCGGCAGCGGCACCAACGTCGCCGTGAGATCGTTGTTCGGCTTGCTCGCGATGCGCTGCATCGAGGCGATCAGGATGCGCCGCGCCTCCGTCTGTAGCTCCTGCTCGGATTTCTCCAACGTCTGCCGCCGCAGCGCCCGCAGCTCATCCTGGCACTCGAGCACGACTTCCTCGCGCAGCGCGCGGCGGATTTCCTCGGCATCCATCTGTGAAACGCCCTCCAGCCGCTTGCGCACGCTCTTCGAAAGCGCCCGGATGGCATCACGCGCCTGCTTCACCGCCGCCGTCTCGCGGTTGATGCGCTCCTGCCGCTGCTCCAATTGGTAGTCGAGCAGCGCCAGCGATTCCTCGTGGGCGCGGATCTCGCGCAACCGCACGTCCGACTCGATCTCGCGGCGGTCAAACTCGCGGTTCAACTCCGCCCGCTTCTCCTGCACCTCCGCCTCCGCCTTCTGTTTCATCTCCTCCGCCGCCACGGCTGCCTCGCGGCGCGCGACCTCGATCAGCTCCGTCGCCTGTTCCTGCGCGATGCGCCACGTGTGCCGCCGCAGCGCCCACACGCCGAAAAATCCGAGCAAAACGCCCACGAAAATCGAGAGCGAGAGCGACCAGTCAAACGAGTCGCTCTCGGCGATCAAGAAAGCGAAGTCGGCGGCGCTTACTGACGTCAAGGGACGCGCACCCTACGCGGCCCCTCGCACCCAGCTCAAGCCTTTCCCCGTCATTTTACCTCCGACTTTTCTTTACCACGCCGGCAAAGGCTTTTGAAAGGCCGGCAACGTCCCCGCCAGCACCGCCTGCATCCGCCCCAACGCCGCCTCCTCCCCGTCCGTCGCGCTCGTCTGCACCAGCACGTAGGCCCACCGATCCGGTCGCCCATGCGCGAGTCGGTTCCACGCATCCCGCCAAAACCGCCCCCCGTTGGTCGCCACCACGCGTTCACTGTCCACAAACCAATATGCCACCAACTCCGGCACCGCCACCCGCCCGCGCGGCGTCACGATTTCTCTTTTCACGCGCAATACCGTCGCCGCGAATCTCGCCTCCCCCCGCCCCGGATAATCAAAATCTTCCCGCGTCGCCCCTTCAATCGACCACCCCTGCCCCACCAGACACAGCTCCGGCCGGTGAATCGAAGTGCGATCCCGACCGCTTAGCACCACCGATACAAACACCCGCCGCGCCCCATCCGCGACCGCCACATAATTCTTCCGCGCATAACCTGTGTCCGCCGGCAAAATCGCCCGCTCCACTGCCGTCACCTCCGCTCCCCGTCCGATCCACTCCGTCCCGACAAACGTCGGCAACTCCACCGGATTTTTCCCATCCGTCGCCAGCACCACGCCCACGCCCCCGCGCGGCGGCAACCCCGCGAGCCATCCCAGAAAAAACATTTCCGCGCCCGCCAGCCCCACCACCCACACCGCCGCCCGCCATCCGCCACGTCGCACCGGGGCCTCCGTTCTCCCAGCTCTCAGCTCCAAGCTCTCAGCTCTTTCCCTGTCCTCCGGCCACCGCCGCCGCAACGCCTCGACCGCCAGCAGCACTCCGCCAAGCACCACCAGAAACACCAAAAAGCCCGCCCACTCATGCACGCGCTCGCCCGCCCGTTGCCCGAACCATTGCCCTGCGAAAACCACCGCCGCGATCCGCACCACGTTCCCCAGATACGTGAGCGGCAGACACAGCGCCCACACGCCCAGCCGCCGCCCCCAGCCGCGAAAATTTAAATAACCGATGAGCAACGTCAGCGCCGCCAGCGCCATCAACGACCGCACCCCCGAGCACGCCGCCGCCACGTCATATTGATAACTCCCGTCCGGCGCGAAGAGCTGCGTCCCATTCCGCACGACCGCAAACCCCGCCAAATGCGCCAACCCCGCCGTCGCTTCGATCACCCAAAGCCGCAGCCAGAATCCCACCGAATCCAAAACATTCACCGGCACGGCAAACAGCATGAATGCCAGCGGAAACGCCGCCGCCCGTCCCCACCGTCGCCCGCCCGCCAGCACCAGCACTCCCCACGTAAAAATCAAAAACGCCACGATCGAGATGCGCGCCTGCTGCGCCACAAATCCCAGCGCATGCAGCCCCCGCCCCCCCACCATCGTCGCC
>JACMRG010000360.1 GCA_014376585.1 Opitutaceae bacterium
CCTGCTTGCCCTTGAAATAAAACGCCGAGGTGCGCGCCGAGACTTTCAGGCCCGGCACCTTCGCCAGCACGTTGAGCAACTCTTCGCTAATGCCGTCGGAGAAATATTCGTTGCCCTTGTCGTCCGAGAGATTGGCAAACGCGAGCACGGCGACGGATTTGTCGTTGGGCATAACCGCAGGCGCGGCCACGACTTCCTTTTTTTCCGGCGGACCCACCGCGGCGTCGATCACCGCTTGGAAGCGCGGGTCGCTCCGCAACGGATCGAAGAGCGGATTCAACCTCAGGTCGGTCTTGGTGATGGCCCGGACACCCGGGGGATTTTGCGCGATTTGGGCCAGCGCGAGATCGGTGCGTCCCACGGTCACCGCCAACCCCCCCAGGCGACCGACGAACTGACCCATCGCGGACATGTCGTAATTTTTTTCCAAGAGTTGCTGCAGAATACTGGTCGCAGCCGGTGTGTCGCCCAGCCGCGCCAGCGCCCAAGCCTTCCAATGCAGCGCGTAGGGATCACCCGGGGCCGCCCGCAATTGCCGTTCCGCCACCTGCTGCACGGTGCGCCAGTCGGCGCGGGCCGACTCGACGTTACTGGCTGCTTCGTTCGCCCAAGCGCTCAACACGGCACTCGGTCCGGTGAACAGATAATCGCTGATGTAATCCCGCGGAAATTTCCGCACGGCGGCCAGGGCGGTGCCCGGGTCGCGGTTCCAGAGTGCCACGTAAGCCGCATTCACCACCCCGCGGTCTTCGAGCAGAAACCAAGCGGGCCAGGACCGCACGGCGGTCGCCGCGCCGGCCAGATCGCCGCTCCACAAAAGCTTGAGATAAACGTCATGCACCAGGAGCCGGGCGCCGGTGCGTCCCTGCAGCATGGCGGCTATCGCCGTCTCCGCTTCGGCCCAACGCCTGAACACGATCAGAAAATTGATCCGATTGCTCTTGAGGCGGGGATTTTCCGGCGAGAGTTGCAGCGCCCGCTCATTTGCGGCCAGACCTTCCGACAACTTGCCCACCAGACGGTAGCACTGGCTGAGCTGATCCTGAATGATCCAGTCGTCGGGATGTTTCACGGCGAGCGCCTGCAGCCGGAGGATGACGGCGGGGATGTTTTGCTCGAAAGCGATCGCCGCATCGACCTCGGCCAGTTGCACGTCGAGAGACCCAGGGGCGAGCTGGACTGCGCGGCCGGTCTGCATGCGCAGGGCCTCATAGCGCGCGGCCGACCGGTCCAGACCGTATTCGATCCGGGAAGCGGATACCCTCGCATGCAGCACCCAGGCGGAAGCCTCCATGACGTCGAGCGCTTCCGCCTTTACGAGCAGTTCCTCGGCGAGTGCGTAGGTCTCGCGGTTCAGTTCGTCACCCTGCTCGAGGATCGTCCGGGCTTTGGCGACGAGTTGCTGGGCCGGAGTCAGCGACAACGCGGAGGGCGCAACCGCAGCCGGCCGGGGCGGGACCGCCGGCGCGGATTTTTTCCACGGTTGCCAGAGCGCGAGCGCGGCGACCGCTACGACGCCGATGATCGCGGGCACGAGCCACGAGCGAGATGATTTTGGTCGGGGCGCGGCTCGGCCGCGCCCGCGGGCGCCGTCTAGCGACGCCCCGACAAGTTCTGACGTGGCACGGGCATCCTGCCCGTGTCCGGAAAACACGGGCAAGATGCCCGTGCCACTTTCTCTGCCGAGCAACTTTCCCACCCGCTCACAAAATTTCTCCGGCGTTTCGCCGCCGGGCAGACGCGTCCATTGCACGGCACGAAACTCCGGGGGCACGCGCGCGGCGGCATCCGCCGTCGCATCGACCACGACCGGCAAAAGAAACGGCTGGTCGTGCGCCATCAGGTGCGAGCGATCGACGGCGAGTTTCCATTCGAGCCGGAAATAGCCTCCGCCCCGCGCCTGTGTCGCCGCCGAGATCACCGGCACGAACAACGCGCACGCCGCGATCTGCCCGCGGATCTTCGCATCCCACGCATCGCCGCCCACGAGCTCATTTTTGTCGAACCACACCTCGGCCCCGCTCGCCCGCAACGCCTCCGCGATGCGCAGCACCGCCGCCGCGTCCTGCGACGCGTAGCTGAGGAAGACGGCGTGGTTCGCGGAGGCGCTCATTGGGGTTGCGCGCTTCCGAACGCGATCTGCACCGCTTGCCGGTCCAACTCTACCAAAGAATTGCCATCAAACGCCGCTACAATGGCGGGCAGATGACGTTGAAACAATTCCGTCAGGTCGCGGGTGCCGATATTGCCACTCCTGACGAGCAGTGACATCCACGGCTTCCCGTGCAACAGATGCGCGTGATAGAAATCGGCGTCCTTCGTCACCACCACCCGCTGCTCGGCCAGCGACAACCGGCTGATCATCTCGTCGGGGGTTTGGTTTCGCGCCGCCAACCGGCTCGTGTGGAAGGTGTCATGCCCGGCCCCGATCAGCGCGGCGCACAATCGCTGAAACAGGTGGGCATCCACTAGAAACTTCATGTCAGCACGAAATGCTGGCTCTTCAGCTTGAGCGATTGGGTCGCGAACTCGATGCAGGCCAGAGAATCCTCCCGCTCAAAACCGGGAAACTCCAAAAAAAGCGCCTCAATCGTATCACCAACCGAGAGGTATTCGAGCACCGGCTCCATCGGATAACGGAGTCCGCGGATCACCGGTTTGCCGTGGCAAATCTCCGAGTCGATGGTGATGCGAGAGAGGAGCGGACTCATGTGCGGAAGCTAAATTGGCGAAAAATCCCCGTCAAGCAGACCGGTCCGCCCTCACCGATACTCCGCCAGCTCGACGATGACCCCGTCGGGATCGAGGAAGTAAACCAGCGTCTTCCCACCGCCGCCCTCGTCGAATTTCACCACGCCGCCCGGCACCGCCGTCGGCTCACCCCACACCTCGACGCCCGCCGCGCGCAACGTCGCCGTCACCGCAAAAATGTCGTCCACCCGCAGCGCGAAATGCCGCAGCCCGCGCGTATTCGCTTTCGCGTTTTCCGCCAACGCCACGCCTTCCGGCGAATGGTAGTGGAGCAATTCGATCCGCGGCCCACCACCCGGCGCCTCGATAAACACCGCGTGCGCTTTCACGCCAGGCAGCCCCACGATCTTTTCGATCCACTCACCTTCGAGGTGCGCCTCCTTCGTCTTCGTGAAGCCGAGCACCTCACAGTAAAACACCAGCGACCGCCCCATGTCAGCCACCACGATGTTGAGATGATCAATGCCGCGAATCATGGCTGCTTGCGGGAGTCGGCTAGGTTCTTCGCCAAGAACTGTTCAACTCGCGTATAGAATTCCTCACGATTCTTAGCATTCGCCAGCCCGTGCATTTCATTTTTCTTGGCCACAAATTCGTAGGGTTTCTTGGCATGGTCGAGTGCCGCGACCATCCCCGTCGCCTGCTCATACGGCACGATTGGATCGTCGGTCCCGTGGACGATGAGGACGGGCGCCCTAAATTTATCAGCCAGATTCACTGGGGAAACCGCACGCAGCTCCTCGGCATCTTTCATAGGGTCGCCCAGCATGTTTTCGATGCCCTTATAATCCTCGGGGAAACTATCGCGCCCCTGCTTAATGAGCTCTCTCCAATTCGTCACGCCGGCGAGACTGATGCCACAGCGATAGAGTTCCGGAGTCGTGGCCACACCCATCAACGCCGAATATCCTCCATAGCTCGCTCCCATGATTGCTACGCGCGAAGGGTCGGCGACGCCTTTTTCGATGGCCCAGCGCGTGCCGTCGGCGATGTCGTCCTGAATCTCGCGGCCCACCTTGCGAAGCCCTTTCTTGTAAAAACTATCACCGAATCCGACCGAACCCCGATAGTTAACTTGCAGCACAGCATAGCCGCGCGAGGCCAGAAATTGGGATAAGGGGTCAAAGTCCCATGTATCGCGCGTCCACGGTCCGCCGTGTGGATAAACCACCAGCGGAAGGTGCTTCGCCTCGCGTCCGTGCGGCACGGTAAGGTAGCCGCGCACTAGGAGGCCGTCGCGAGCGCGGTAACTCATCGGAAAAACCTCGGCCATCTCGGCCGGTTTGATCCACGGCATACGGGCCAACAGCGGTTCCAGCGAATTTTTCGCCCGGTCAAAGATGTAATAGGTTCCGGGATCAGACGCGCTCCACGAAAGCACGAGCAGCTTTTGTCGATCGTCACTCATGCTGCCGATCGTGTTGATTTTCTTGGGCAGGGCGTTGTCCAGAGAGGTCTGCGCCGCGCCCATTTCGGCATTCAGCCAAAATGTTTTTGCCCGGTCGGTCACATAGCGGATGCCCAGCAACTCATTGCGGTCCGCTGAGGTCACCAGGCCCTGTAAGGCAAACCCATCGTGACTCACGGTGAAGTTGGGTGGGATGATGTCATAGACATCGTGACTGAGCACGAGCTCACCGAGGCTCTGCGCCCGCACATCGTAGGCGTAAACTCCCCAAGTGCCTTCTGGCGCGATGCGCGCCAGATAGAGCGTATTCCCATTCCCCGAAAGCATCAGCGGCACCGTGCGACGGCCATTATAGTCGAGCTCGGCCAGCGGTCGCCATGAATCCGTCTCGTTCGCCCGGTGGATGATGCGGTTCAGACCTTTTTCGCGCTGCACACCGATCGCGACGAAACCTTTGCCGTCCACAAGCCATTGCACCACATTCCCGGGATTCTCCACCACGCGCGTGAAACCTCCGGTCCTCGTGTCCACCAGGCTCACATGCGGAAAATTGACTTTATAAAACGCTGCATCCCGGACTCCGACTGGCCGGTCGTATTCATACATCAGCGCTTTGCCCTCATCCTTGCCGGCAAAGGCAAAAAGCAGCCCGTTCAGCATGACCGGCTGGTTGTCCCGACGGTCTTCATCACGATCCCGACCGGCGAGGCCGATGTAATTGGTGCCATTGCGATCTATCGCCGACACCCCGGATGGATAAAGGCTGAAAATAGCCCGGTCACTACCCACCCAAGCAAATGAACTGTAGCCCAATTCAAGCGGAATGCCGGCGGAGGGGATCTCCACGCCCTGCACCTTCCCCGTCCCCAAATCGCGAAAAATCAACCGCTGCTCCTTTTCGAAAGTCACGAGATGCGCCACGGTGAGCTCATCGCGCGAAAGCACCGCATGCTGCACCGCCGGCCCCCGTGAAAATTGCTCCACTGACGGCAGCCGTTCCGGTTCCGCCCCGTATATCGCCGTGGGGATTCCTATCAGGGCCAACATCATGCGCCACGTTCTTACCGGGGGTGTCTCCATGCCGCGAACCTGCCGCGCGGCTTCCGACAGAGAAAGCTTTTTTGTCGGCTTCCCTGTGCGACCACTTCGGCTTTGTGTTCCGACACCCATCGTCCGCCGTTCGATTCCCGCCTTCGTGACTTCCCCACTTTCAATGTCCCCTAACTTCAAAATCGGCATCGACGGCGGCGGCACCAAGACCGAGTGCATCCTCCTCGATGCCGCCGGCACCATCGTCGCCCGCCACCTCGCCCCCGGCTGCAACCCCAACATCATCGGCCCCGAAGCCGCCCGCACCACCGTCACCGCCGCCCTCACCGCGTTGACCTCCTCCCTCAACCCTCAACCCTCAACTCTCAACTCGAGCAGCGTCGCCACGACGCTGCTCTTCATGTCCGGCGCGCCCACGTTCTGGGAAGAATTCGCCGCCTCACTCACCGGCTACGGCCGCGTCACCGCCGCCCCCGACTCCCTCCCCGCCCTCGAACTCGCCACCCGCGGCGCCCCCGGCCTCGTCCTCCACGCCGGCACCGGATCCTTCGTCGCCGCCCGCGCCCCCGACGGCACCCTCCACTACGCCGGCGGCACCGGCTGGCGCTTCGGCGATCCCGGCAGCGGCTACGAACTCGGCCGCCGCGCCATTTCCCGCGCGTTGCTCGAGCTCCAAGGCTGGCTCCCGCCCTCGCGACTCGGCCCCGCCGTGCGCGACCACACGCAACTCGGCGCCGCCGCCGATGCCCGCGCGATCACGCGCTACTTCTACGCGCACGCCGAGCCCAACCGCCTCATCGCCGCCCTCGCCCCCGCCGTCCTCCGCCTCGCCACCGA
>JACMRG010000361.1 GCA_014376585.1 Opitutaceae bacterium
CCGCCGCGACGCGCCACGGCAGGAAAAAATTATCCGTGGTTGCCCCCGCACCGCCCTGCGCCGCCGTCAGCACCGCATCGTCAGCGAGCAAGCCCACCCCCAGCCCTTTTTCCGTCACCGCCTCGCGCACAAGTTTTCGTTCCGCGTCACTCAACGCCACCAGCGTTGCGCCTTCCGTGAGCACCACGTCGTAGCCCGCGAGGAGTTTCGCATCGAGCGGGCCAAACTCACCGACGTCGCCCGCACTCCCGGCGAAGCGATAGCGATCCCGGCTCACCAGCGTGCGACTGGTGAAGCGCCCGCCCATCGACGCAAACCACGCGCGCAACCGCGCCGTGTCCATCCGCGGCGCGCGCTCAAGCAGCAGCACCCGCGGTAACACCGGCGCCACCACCGCCACACCTAGACTTTCCTGTTCCAGAATTCGTTCCGGCGCTTCCGCTGTCGCCAGGCGCAACCTCCACTCAAACCGCCCCACCGCCGGCGCCGGTGCCGCGACAAAGTCGAAATCAGCCTCACCGCCCGCCCCCACCGTGAGCGCGTTGGTCAACACCGCCCCGTCCGGCCCTTCCAGCGTCACGACCACGCGCTTGCCCACCACCAACCCACTCACCCGCCCGCGCACGCGCACGTTCTCGCCCGGCGCGATTTCCTTTGGAGCATCCACCGACGTGAATCCCACCGCGATCGCACCCGCCCGAAATCCCACGCGCAGTCCCGCCAACGCCGCCACCTCATCCGGAGCCACGCCATCGCCGCGAATTTCCAACATCGCGATCTCCGGAAACGTCCGCCGCAGATATGCCGGATCGGGCACCACCACCGCGTCCGCCGGCGCTCCCTTTGCATCGGGCAGTGCAAACCGCCGCCCTCCCGATGCGCCGTCCGCCGCGCTATCCACCGCGCCCGCCGCCTGCGCCGTCCACAGCACCGCCTCCGCTCCACCCGCTGCTTCGCCCAACCTTGATCGCCCACCCAGCCCCGCCAACGCCGCCACCGCCAACGTCACGGCCCCCAGTCGCACCCCAAGCCGCGCTCGTTCCACGCGCCGCCACTCCAGCCACGCCAAGCCCAGCCAAAGACCGAGCACACCCGCCCACGCGAGCGCGCTCACGGCGAACCCTCCCCGCCCAGCGCCTTAAAATACGGCTCCGCCAACCCCGGCGCTTCCTCGCGCCGCCGTTCCGGCACCCGCTCCGCCGCGGGCAACAATTTCCACAGCGCCCGCCGCACCGTTTCCATTGTCGCAGTCGAAACCGTCGCCCCGTTCTCCGCCGCACGCAACGCCTGCAAGCCCTCCAAAAAACGCTCCGGTTCCCGCGTCGCCGCGCGCGTGAGCACCGGCTCCGCCGCCCGCCACGCCGCCCGCACATCGCCGCTCGCGCCCAACGCCGTCCGCACCGCCGCCACCTCCGCATCCACCGCCGCCGGTCTCGCCGCCGCCGCCCCGCGCACCGGCACGCTCTCCAATTCGCCGCGCAGCCGCCGTTCCGCGACCTTGATCGGCGCCGCTTCGAATCCCACGCGCTCCACATAGGCGCGGTCGCTCTGTTGCAGCTCCTTTAACATCTCCAACGCGCGATTCTCCGCGGGCAGCGCATCCGCAGGCCGGATCACGCGCAACTTTCCTTCGGCTTCCCACATCGCCGCCAACACGTCTTTCAGCGACGCCTTCTGCTTCGAATCGAAGAACGTCGCCTCATCCGCCTTGTCGTGAAAATGCGTGAACTCCGCCATCACCTGCTCCGCCGTCTTCGGCGCGTTGCGCGACGCGGGATCTTCGGGGCCGTGGACATGTTTCATGTCCACGGGCTTGTCTGAGATGCGGTTGTTCGTCGCCGGCCCTGTCTGCCGCTTCTGCGTGAGCTGCGCCACAAATTCGCCGACCGACGCCGCCACGGGCGCATGCGGATCGGGCCGCGCGTCCTTCTCCGGTTCAAATTCCTCGCCGAGAAACTGCCCATACCTCAACCGCAGCAATTTCTGGTCGATGCCCAAATCTTCGGAGCGTCGCCGAAACTCGACCGCCGACAGCGTAGCCTTTTCCGCCAACAGTTTTTCCGTATCGATGATGATCTGCCGTTGGCTGCGAAAATACTCCGGCACCAGATTCACGCCACGCGTGCCGCGCCCACCCGTCACCGCCACCTGCTCAGGCCCTTTGATCGTGATAAACCGTGTCTCCGAGCGCGTATGATTCGGCGTTGGCTGACGATTATCTGTCGCCGTCACATAAAAATAAAGTTCGTCGCCTCGTTCCAACCCGAGCTGCCGCAGATCAAACGTCTTCTCAAAAGTCCGCGCCCCGCCTTCGCCACTCATCGCATCGAACGCCATCGCCTGCTCGCGAAACTTCACGCCCTCGCCCGAGCCCTTCGCCACCGTCGCGATCAACTGCGCTGCGCTCACCGCATAGTCATCCTTCACCAGCACCCGCACCACGACCGGCCCGACCGCCGCCAACTCCGTCCGCGCCGCCGCCGGTTCGGCCAATGTGATCACCGGCGCCTGGTCTTTGATGACCCGCAACGCATGCAACGCCGGCGGCTCCCAACGGCTGCCATCGGCCAGCGTTCCCACCAATCGGTAAAGCGCCGTTGCCGCCACCTTCTTTGCTCCGGAAAAAACGCCCGGCCCCTCGCGCGCCAGCTCCACGCGCCCACCGCCCTCGCCCAACTCCAAACCCAGCGTGCGCATCTCGCCCTCGACCGAGATTTCCCATTTCACCGCCGCGCCTTCTTCCACCTCGACATCCAGTTCCTTCACGCCGCGCGCCGCGTGTCCCGTGTAAGCCGGCGGGGAAATCCCCAACGCCACGCCCACCACGCGCGGCGCCATCACCGGCCGTGCGCCCGCCACTTTCGCGCTACCCTTCTGGTCGGCCGCGCGCTGTGCCAGCCCAATTCCAGCCTGCTCGCTGCGCCGATTAAAGTTCACCGCCAACATCAAACAACCCGCGCCCACTAACACCGCCCCGAACGCCCCCGACAGCCTCACCCGCGGACGCCGCAGCACCGCCAGCTTCACCGCATCCGTCTCGCTGACCAACCGCGCATACGCCACGTCGAGCCGACGCCGTTGCAGTCGCTCGATCACGCTCAGCTCCGCTTCTTCGCGCAGCCACAGGCCACTGCTCTCCTCCAACTCCGGCAACGCCCGATCCAAATGCCGAATCACATCCTCAAGACCGATCCGCCCCGGCCTCACGCGCCGCACGCGCATCACCAACACCGCCAGTCCCACGACCACTCCAAGCCACCACGCCACGCCCGCCGCGATCAACCCCGCCGCCCCCGCCCAAGCCACTTCCCGCAACCACAGCGCCCGCCGCCAACGCGCCGCATAGTCGTGCAGTTGGACCGAATTCATACCGCACCCTCCGCGTTGCGCCGGGGCGTCCAGAAATGACTCAGCAGCCGTTCCGCCACAAAAATTCCGGCCACCAGCCACCAGCATGCCCGAGCCAAATCCACTGCTTCGGGAATCACCACGCGCATCCTCCCCAAGCGTATTTCGGTCTGATCCTCGCTCACCCCCCGCCGATCATGCGTCCGATCCAGCACCCCGCCATCCTCGGCCAATAAAAGCCCGCGCACCCACGCCGGAAACGCCGTGCTCTGCGTCCAGTCGCTCCACTCCGAGTTGAACCGGCTGCTAAAATGAAAATGCCCGCCGCGTCCTATCGTTTCCCGCGTCAGCACCGGCTCGCCAAAACTGTCGCGCGCCAAGACCGTCCCCGCCGTTACCGGTCCGCGCCGCCACAGCGCAATCCGTTCACCGCCGTCCACGCGGAAGCTCGCCGCTCGCTCGACTCCTGCCGCCTCGCCCACATCGCTCACCACGTTGAGCCCGCGCTCGATTGCTGCCCGCAACTCCGCGGCCGCCGGTCCTGTCTTTCCCAGCACAAAAGCCCAGTCCGCCTCCGCCGGCGACGCACCGGCCGAATTCATCGCCACGGCGATCACGCGCCCGCTCACCGCGGCCACGGCTCGCACCGCCGCATTCACCGCCCGCGCATCGTCGCTCCGGTCTTCGGCGCGATAAATCACCACGCGCAACGGTTTCACGTCCGCGATCTCCGTCGGCAACTCGATCTGAGCCCCATCCACCGTCACCCGCTGGGTGCCCACGGGCACCGCGACCTGCTCGAAGCGCGTGCTCGTCGCGTCGCTGATGCCCACACTCACCTTCAAATCCCGTCCGTCCGCACTGCCGCTCACCGCATCCGCCCATCGCTCCGTTCCCCCACCGGGCACTTCGATCCACTCGACCGTCGCGTGCGCCAGCGCTGCCCGCTGACCGCGCAACGCCGCGAGCCGCCGCGGCGCAAACACCACAAACCTCGATCCCGCCGCCACGCGCGCATCCGCCTCGCGCAGCACCGACCAAATATCCTCCGTCACCATCGGCCGGGAGTTGTAGCCCTTCGCCATCAGCGCGTCCCACTCGGTCTTCGCCGCGCCCGCCAGCGTCGTTCCCTGGCCCAGCAACGCCCAGCGCACGGGCGGGCCCGGCGGGCGCCGCCACTCCGGTTTCGCCAGCAGCAACGCGAGCAGCGCGATCAGCGCAAGTCGCAGCAACAACCGCAGGCGCTCCCGCCAGCGCCACGGGTTGAGTCGCGGCCGCGCCACCGCTTCCAAAAATTTCAAGCTGCCGAGCCGCACCGTGCGCTGCGGAAAGCGCCGGAGATGGATCGCCGCCGGCACCAGCAACGCCGCCAACGCCACGAGCCCGAGGGGATTCAACAGATTTAACATGACCGTGTGGGCGCCACCTCAACCGCCCGCCCGCCGCTTCACATAGGCGCGCAGCGTGCGTTCCAGCGGCTCGTCGAGCGATACGCGTTGATAGTCGAAACGCTCCCCCGCCCACGCCCGCCGCCACGCCGACACCTCCGCCTCCTGCGCCGCGAGATAGGCCGCCCGCACCACGCCCGCCTCCGCCTCGACCTGCCGGCCCGTCTCCCACTCCTCGAAGCGCACCAGGCCCACGTAGGGAAACTCCCGCTCGTCGCGGCCGACCAGGTGCAACCAAAGCACTTCATTACGCCGCGCCCGCAGCGGTTTGAGCGCCGCCCGAATTTCGCCCGCCGGCTCATGTCCGTCCGTGATCACGATGGTCAACTCCGCCGTCGTATCCGCCCCGCCAGCCATCCGCGCATCCAACGCCAGGGCCGCGGCAAACTCCCTCGGTTCCTTCGGCCACGCTCCCGCCGGTTTCAGCGCCGCGAGCACCCGCACAATCCGTGCAAAGGGTTGCCGGTGTCCGTCGATGGGCACTGTCACGACTTCATCACCACTGATCGCCACTAACCCCACGGGATCACCCTGCGTCTCCGCCATGAGCGCGAACGCCGCCGCCAACTGACAGGCCGCGTCAAATTTTCGCCGCGCGCCCGGCGCCGCATCCGTGTGGCCCATCGACGCCGTCGCATCGACGACCAGCCGCACCGCCACCTTGGTCTCGATCTCACTCTCGCGCAGAAAATACCGGTCCGACCGCGCGAACAGTTTCCAATCGATGTGCCGCGGCTCATCACCCGGCTGATAGGCGCGGTATTGGCTGAACTCCCGCGCCAGCCCGGGTCGCCGGCTGGAGTGCAGCCCCGGCATCGTCCCCGCGACGAGCTTGCGCGCCGCCAGCGTGAGATCGCCCACCGCGGCCTGAAGCCGGGGATCGAGCAGCAAACCCGGGGGAACTGAAGCCGCGTCAGCCATAGAGCAACCAACCGCCCGTCGGCAGAGCCGCGCCATCAATTAGCCATTCCGGGATGGCATGGGCCTCCCGCCCATGTCTCGGGTTCCGGAATTTGACCCACAGAGACACAAGGGCACGGAGAAGAAAAATCCGCTCTCCGAAAGCGTCTCTCCGCCCTGGGTGTCTCTGTGCCTCTGTAGTAAAAAATCGCCGGGCGGTTGCCCGGATTCCACCTACGATCGGCATATTGCCTCTTTGATCTCCTGCGTCCCTAAATTTGCTTCGTGATGGCATGGTGAACCCTTACCCCGCCAGCGGACTTTTCGGCTCGGGCACAAGTTTGAAGAGTTCACGCGCCACATCGTCGGTCGTGACATGTTCCGCCTCGGCCTCGAAGTTGAGCAGGATACGATGTCGCAACACCGGCGCCGCCAAGGCGCGCAGATCTTCCACCGTCACGGCAAACCGACCCGCGAGCAGCGCCCGCGCCTTCGCCGCGAGCACGAGGGCCTGACCCGCGCGTGGGCCCGCACCGTAGCGCACCCACTGCTTGATGTAGGGCAGCGAGTGATCACGCGTCGCCCGCACCAGCTGGCTGAGGTAGCGCAGCAACGGCCCGCTCACGGCGACCTCGCGCGCGAGGCGCTGAAGTTGCACGATCTCCTCGGCCGTCATCACCGGCGAGATCTTCACGGATTTCGTGCCGGTCGTCGCCGCGAGCATGGCCAGTTCTTCATCGGCGGACGGATAATCGATCTTCAGATAGAGTAGAAAGCGGTCGAGCTGCGCCTCCGGCAGCGGATACGTGCCGGACTGCTCGATGGGATTTTGCGTCGCGAGCACGAAAAACGGCCGCTGCAAGTCGTAGGTTTTCCCGCCATAGGTGACCGCATTTTCCTGCATCGCTTCCAGCAATGCCGCCTGCGTCTTCGGCGGCGTGCGGTTGATTTCATCGGCGAGGATGATCTGCCCGAAAATCGGGCCGCGGTTGAATTGAAAGAAACGTTTTCCAGTCGCGTGGTCTTCTTCGAGCACTTCGGTGCCGATGATGTCCGACGGCATCAGATCGGGCGTGAACTGGATGCGGTGAAACGAGAGATCCACCGCCTGCGCGAGCGTGCGGATAAGCAGCGTCTTGCCGAGGCCGGGCAGGCCCTCGATCAGACAGTGTCCACCGGCGGTGAATGCCGTGAGCAGCTCCTCGACGACGGCGTGCTGGCCGATGACGGCGCGGCCAATCTCGGCGCGCAGGCGCGGGAGCTTGGCGAGCAGTTGCTGGATTTGATCTTCGGTCAGGGCCGGCGGCTGGGTCATGGTGTCGGGAAATTCTAAAGCGGTCGGGCGGGCGTCACGCCGTCATCGCATAGACGGCGAGGTTGACGCCAAACTTGGTGTTGTCCTCGGCGAGGAAGCGCTTGTTGCGGAAATCGTAGTCCCATTCGCAGCCATAATCCTTGTTGCTGTAAACGACGGCGAGCCGGCCATTGATCTCGATCCCCTTGAGGTAGTCATGCACGAGATCGTCACCCCAGCCGTTCAGTTCAAACGATGTCGTGGGCGGGCCGTGATCGAAGACGAAGAACGCGCGATAGAGCGGATGATCGTCGGGGATTTTCTTTAGCGCATCGGCACCGAAGATCGCGGCCATCTGCGCTTCGAACGACTTCGCGAAGAGTCCGTCGATGTCGTGGTTGCAATCGTCCACGAACACAAATCCGCCGCGCCGCACGTAGGCCTCGAAGTTTTGGCGCTCGCGGTCGGTGAACTGCACCAGCTTGTGGCCGCTGAGATAACAAAAACCGGCATCCATGATCTCGCGGCTCGCGAGCGGCACGGAAACTTCCTGAGGAGCGATGGCGAGCGTCGTGTAGGCGACAAGCGAATCGAGCAGGTTGGACGGCATGCGCAGATCCACGATGTTCCAGTCACCCGACTCGTATTGCAGGCGGGTAAAAACAAAATCGGCGCGGCTCATCGGTTAAACGCCTCCATCAATCCGCAATCACCCTGAAGATCGCGCGCGAATCACGCGGATAAACGCGAATTCCCGGGCAGAAAGGACAATGCCCGGCACCGGTTTCGAGGAGAGGTGCCATGGTGATCGATTCCATTCGCGTTGATTCGCGTGATTCGCGGGCAAATGCCTTGCGCCGGCTCAAACGGCGTCGGAGAGACTCGAGAACGTGAAGTCGCGCAGCACCATCGGCGGAATCAAGCTGTTGCTCACGCGCTGGGGACGACCGAGTGCCTCCAGATTGTTAAGCATGATGACCGGGCTCTCGTTGAAGCGGAAATTTTTCACGGCGTATTTGATTTCACCGTTCTCGACGTAGAACGTGCCGTCGCGCGTGAGGCCCGTGTAGAGCAAAGTTTGGGGATCGACCGCGCGGATATACCAGAGCCGCGTGACGAGCACGCCGCGTTTCACCCCTCTGATAAGTTCGTCGAGGCTGGCGCTGCCGCCCGCCATGACAAAGCGACCGCCGGCCGGAGGCGTGCCGTCACCCTTGCCGTTTTTGCGCGCCCAGTAGCGCGAGTAGGCGAGATTCGCCACGGCGCCGTCTTTGATCCAATCGGTGCGCGCGCGGGCGCGCCCGTCGCCGGCCCACTGGTCGCCGGGGATCTCTGAGTTCATCGGGTCGGAGTAAAGCTGCACGCGCTCATCGACGAGCTTCTCGCCGAGTCGCGTCGAACCGCCGGGCTTGCTGAGGAAGCTGCGGCCTTCGTCGGCCTGACGCGCATCCATCGAGGAGACCATGAGGCTCACGAGATCGATGCCCGCAGCGGGCTCAAGGATGACGGTGTATTTGCCGGGCTCGATGGCCCGGGCCTCGCGCGAGACCGCGGCCTTGCGCGCGGCGACGGTCGTCACCGCCGCGGTGTCGAGCTTGGCCGCGTCGTTGAAATCACAGAGCGCATAGCCGGAGCCCTTGCCTTCGGCGGTGCGCGTGGTGACGGAAAAATTTACATCGGTCAGGCGCTGGTAGCCGGCAAGGCCCCGGGTGTTGGCGATGGCGGAGAACTTCGTGCTATCCTCCAGAAACCCGGCACCCGCCATGCCCTGATCGCGGCACACTTTAAGACTCGCCGCGGCGGCGTTCGCACGGTCGTCGGGGGTGAGTTTTGCCGTGGCTTCGACGTAGCCGGCAGGCACGAGGAATTTCTGCGGGCCCATGAACTCGACATGCTCGGGGTTCTCCGGGGCGAGTCGCGCGAGTTCTTCGGAGCGGCGCATCACTTTCTCCAGCGAGGCATCGTCGAATTCGTTGATCGTGGCCGTGCCGGTCTTTTTGCCGAAACTGGATTGGATCGCGAGGCTGAGCGTATCGGCGGCGCCGCTCGTGGAGACCGCGTTCCGCGCGAAACGCAGGTTACCGGTGTGGCCGCCGGACAGGTTGGCCTCGCCCTCGTCGGCCCCGGGCAGGGCGGGGACTTTTTTCAGGAGGGGCGAGGCTTCGGGTGCGGTGGGGAGAG
>JACMRG010000362.1 GCA_014376585.1 Opitutaceae bacterium
CGGCGTAGGCGCTCTGGAGATAAGCGGGAACGAGGTCGTGGTTGAGCGCGGGTGAAAAATTTGGGAGCGAGAGAAACGCTTTCATCTCGGAGGCGAAGGCGAGGCGCGTGGGCGTAAGCGCGTAATAAAGCGGCTTCACGCCGAAGCGATCCCGCGCGAGCACCAGGGTGCGTTCGCGACGATCCCAAAGGGCGAAGGCCCACATGCCGTTGAAACGATGAAGGCAGGCTTCGCCCCATTGCGCGTAGGCGGCGAGGATGACTTCGGAATCGGTGTCGTTGCGAAAACGGTGGCCCATCGCGGTGAGTTCGCGGCGCAGCTCGATGAAGTTGTAGATCTCGCCGTTGAACGTGAGCCAGTAGCGGTAGGGCGTGAGCGCGGCGTCTTCGCAACCGTCGGCGGTGAGCGCGGCGATTTTCCCCCGTAAACGCGCGCCGGTCGCGACGGGCACCGAGTCTTCAAAGGGCATCGGGCAACGCCCGCGTCGGCTGAGATCGAGGATGGAAAGGCGGCGGTGGCCGAGACCGAGCGGTCCGTCGAGCAGGAGGCCGCGTCCATCGGGGCCGCGGTGCGCGAGCGAGTCCGTGAAATGGGCGAGCTCGCGGCGGACAACGGGCGCCGCGGTGAAGTTAAAAAGGCCGGCGATGCCGCACATGACGAAGTGCGCTTACGGGCGCGTGACGGCGAAGAAGGCTTTTACCTCCGCGACGAGGTAGTCGATTTGCGCGGGTGTGATCTCGGGGTAAAGCGGGAGGGAAAGCGTCTGCGATTGATGCGCGTGGGCGACGGGGAAATCGGCGGGCGTGTGGCCGAGGCGGCGATACGCCGGGAGGAAAGGAAGCGCGATGGGATAGTTGATCTGCGATTGGATGCCGCGCGCGGCGAGGTGGGCGCGGAGGGCGTCGCGGTGGCGGGTGCGAACGGCGTAGATGTGGTAAACGTGTTCGGTGCCGTCGGCGACGGCGGGGAGCGTAAGATCGCCGATGCCGGTGAGACGCGCGTCGTAGTCGCGCGCGAGGGACTGGCGGGCCCTAGTCCACGCGGCGAGGTGGGGAAGTTTGACGTTGAGGATGGCAGCTTGGATGCCGTCGAGCCGGCTGTTGATGCCTTCGATTTCGTGGGTGCCTTTGTTGCGGCCGCCGTGACGGGCAAACATGGCGGCGAAATTTTCGAGAGTGTCGTCGTTGGTCACGAGCGCGCCGGCGTCGCCCATCGCGCCGAGGTTTTTGCCGGGATAAAATGAGAACGTCGCAGCGTTGCCAAAGGTGCCCACAGCCTGGCCGCGATAGCGCGCAAGGTGGGCTTGGGCGCAGTCTTCGACGACCCAGAGATGATGCTTTTTCGCGAGGGCCATGATCGCGTCCATGGCGGCGGGCTGGCCGTAGAGATGGACCGGGACAAGGCCGCGGGTGCGCGGGGTAATTTTGCGCGCGATGTCGGCGGGATCGATCGTGAACGTGGTGGGATCGGTGTCGGCGAAGATGACTTGGCCGCCGGCTTGCGTGATGGTTTCTGAGGAAGCGATCCACGAGTGGGCGGAGGTAATGACTTCGTCGCCGGGTCGAAGGCCGAGGGCGCGGAAGGCGATGTAGAGGGCGTCGGTGCCGTTGGCGGTGGAGACGCAGTGTTTGGTGCCGATGGCAGCAGCGAAGGCGCGTTCGAAAGCTTCGACGGCGGGCCCGCGGATGAACGCAGAGTCGCGGAGGGTCTGCGCGATGGCGGCGTCGATGGCGGGTCGGAGGGTGAGATATTGGGCGTGAAGATCGTTATAGGGCACGCGCATCCCGGCGGACGAAATGGGGAGGTGGGGGGAGACGGACGGGACGGCGGGCATGAGGGATTTTTGATTCTCGATTCCTGATTTTAGATCAAGGAAGTCGGTCAGGTAATTATCTTTTGCAGACGGCAAAAAGGTTGGCGCAGAGCTCGGTCGGAAGCGTGAGACTGACGCGGTAGGTGGCGTCGATGAGATCGCGAGACCACGTTTTCATCTGCGCGTTGGAGACGATTTTTAGCATGTAACCGTGGAGGTGTTCGACGATGAAGCCGGAATTTTCGAGGTCGGCGCGGAACTCGGTGGCGGTGTAGACGCGGCGGTGGCCGAGGAGATGATCCTGGGCGTTGAGGGAATTTGCGGATGGAAGCAGTCCAAGTTCGACGCCGATGCGGCGATGGAGTGAGCCGGCATTGGGGACGGTGAAGAGTGCGCGGCCCTCAGGGGCAAGCCAGTCGCGGGTGCGGTGGAGGACGGCGACGGGATCCTCCACGTGCTCGAGGATGTGGTTGCCGAAGATACGATCGACGGGGACGGGCGGCGCAAACTGCTCGAAGAACGCGGTGACGACGCGGCAGTTGTCCGGCGGGTTTTTGAAATCGGCGACGATGGCGGGGGAGCCTTCGACGATGGTGAACTGTTGAAAATGCGGAGCTAGTTGGCGGGCGAGTGCGCCGTTGCCCAGGCCGAGTTGGAGCGCGCGGTGGCCCGCGAGCCAGGGGCGTTGCAGCACCTCGGTGTAGTGGTTGACGAAGTCGGCGTCGAGGCGTCCGGCATCGCTTTGATAGTGGGCGGCGGACGCGTCGAGGGAGTTGAGGGCAGGCGCGGTGGTCACGGCGTGGGGACGATGGGCGTGACTTGGAACTGGGCGTGCATTTTCACGGCGTGATCGGCGGGAATATTCTGCGTGAGGACGGCGCCGGAGGCGATGCGGGCGCGGCTCCCGATCCCGACGCCAGGTTGCAGAAAAATGCCCGTGCCGAAGAGGACTTCATCGCCGACGACGGCGCGGGAGGAGGTGGCGCAGGCGGGGCCGACGGTGTTGTGCGAGCCCCAGGTGTTGTGGTGCTCGATGCTGGTGTGCGAGCTGATGAAATTGTTGTCGCCGAGCACAGTGGCGACGCCGACGTGGACCTGGCTGCAGAGGACGTTGCCCGTGCCGAGGACGACGCCGCGGTTGAGGCGGGCGGTGGGATCGATGGCGTTGACGAACGGAATGCCGAGGGCGCGGGCGCGGAGGAAAAGATTTTTGCGGACAGCGATGTTGGTGCTGATCGCGACGATGGCGTGGGTAAATTTTTGGGCGGACCAGAGCGTGTCGAGTTGGGCCAGAGCGCCCCAGACGGGGATGCCGAAGAGGGATTGGCCGTGCGTGGAAACATCGTCGTCAAGACAGGCGACGGGCGTGAGGAGCGGGTCGTGGAGGAGGATGTCGATGACCTGCATCGCGCCGAGGCCGGCGCCGAGGACGAGGACGCGCGCGCCGGTAGCTGGAAGCGGGGAAGGCTGGGCGATGATCGCGGTAGCGGTGGCAGACGGCGGAGTTTTTCCGAGGGCGGCGTAGACGTGAGCTTCGGTGATGAGGACGTCGGGCTGGGCAAGGGTCTCGAGGGAGAGTCCGTGTTGTGCGGCGAGCTGGCGGGCTTTTTTTGTGGCTTTGACGGTGGACGTGGAGGCGGGAGCGGAGGCGGCGCGTGCGGCTTGTTCAGCGGCAGATGACTCGGCGGATGATGCGGCGAGGTAGGCGATGGGACGGTTAAATGCGATGGTCGCGCCGGCGGCGAAGACGTGGAAAATCTGACCAGCGGCGGGGGCGGGGACCTCGATGGCGGCTTTGGTGGTCTCGGCGATGCAGATGGTTTCGCCCGAGGCCACGGTGGCGCCGTTGGGCACGGACCAGGAGACGAGGATGGCGGTCTCGCTGTTGAGGTCGGATTGTTCGACGACGATGGGTTTCATCAACGGCGGGGCGACGCAGTCAGTTTCAACGCGGCGGCGATGATGTCGGCGGGCTGGGGGAGCATGGCTTCTTCGAGTGGGCGACTGGTGGGAATGATGGAGTCTGCCGCTGCTACGCGGGCGGAGGCGAACGGGAAGTCAGTGATATCCATGAGGCGCGCGACGACCTCAGCACCCCAGCCGGCGGTGAGGGTGCCTTCCTCCGCGACGAGCAGGCGGCGGCTGGTGGAGAGCGATGCCTGGAGCTCGGTGGTGGGCAACGGGCTGAGTTGGCTGGGCACGATGATCTCGGCGAAAAGTTCGTGCTCGGTTGCCAGCTCGAGGGCGGCTTGGAGAGCGAGGGGCGTCATGCCGCCGTAGGTGGCGAGGGTGAGATCGGGCGCGGCGAAATTGTTTAAGGAAAAGGTGAGCGTAGGGAAACAGTCGGCACTGGTGCGCGTGGAAAATTCCGCGACGCGATCGGCGATGGGCGGCTCGTGCGGCTGGGCATACATCGCCTTGTTTTCGATGAAGAGAACGGGGTCGTGGGACTCAAGGACGGCGCCGCGGAGAAGTGCGCCAAGTTCGTGATGGCGGCTGGGGGCGACGACAGTGAGGCCCGGGATGCCGAGGAAAATTTTCTCGAGCGACTGGCTGTGCGTGGGGCCGTAGCCGCGGCGCGCGCCCATGGGGGTGCGGATGACGACGGGGCAGGAAACCTGGCCGTTATAAATGCCGCGGAATTTCGCGACGTGGTTGATAATCTGATCGGCGGCGAGGGTGGTGAAATCGCCGAACATGATTTCGACGATCGGACGCAATCCGCGGAGGGCGAGGCCGCCGGCGATGCCGACAATGGCGGCTTCACTGATGGGCGTGGTGAGGACGCGGTCGGGAAATTTGGTGGAGAGACCAGCGCTGACTTTGAAGGCACCGCCGTAGGGATCGAGGAGGTCTTCACCGATGAGCACGACATCGGCGCGCTCAGTGAAGAGCGCGTGGAGGGCACGGTTGAGAACTTGGGCGCAGCGTTCCATTTATGTTTTTTAAAAACTAGGCGGCGGCGGTGGGGAATGGCGCCGCGCGGGCAGCCGCGATGGCGGCGTCGATGCGTGAGCGGGCGGACAGTGCTGCAGCGACGAGGGTGGCGGCAGAGAGTTCGGCGTGGAGGAGAAGGAGCGGATCGCGGATGCGGGCGGTGGCGAGCTCGGCGGGTGGGCGGTGATCGTCGCCTTTGCTGTGGGGGCCGAGGCGGTAGGTATTGAGGACGAGCCAGCAAGGTTTGGTTTCGCGACGGACGTAGGCGACGGTTTCGGCCGCGATAGTCAAAACGGAGGCGAGATCGTTGCCATCGCCCTCGGCGGTGCGCAGGCTGAAGGCGGCGGCGCGTTGGGTGATACTGCCGGCGAGCTGGAGGGCGGTGGGCGTTGACTGCGCAAAACCGTTGGCTTCGACGACGAAGAGCAGCGGGAGTTGCCAGAGCGCAGCGAGGTTGAGGGTCTCGTAAATGACGCCCTGGCCGAGGGTGCCATCACCGATAAAGACGACGGCAATGCGGCCGGTTTTTTTGAATTTCTCGGCGAGCGCCATGCCCGCGGCGCAGGGGACGATGCCGCCTTGGACGCCGTTGGTGAAAAAGTTCTCGCGGTAGAGATGTTGGCTTCCGCCGAGGCCGCCGCAGAGGCCGGTGGCGCGGCCCATGAGCTCGGCCATCAGGCCCACGGGATCGTCGAAGAGCGCGAGGTAATGGCCGTGGCAGCGGTGGTTGCTAAAGACGATATCGTCGCGGGTGATTTGGGACAGGACACCGACGGCGATGGCTTCCTGGCCGATGCACGTGTGGGTGGTGCCGAAGAGTTCGCCTTGGGAAAACAGCGTGAGCACGGATTCCTCGAAGGTGCGGATGAGCACCATGCGGGCGTGGAGCAACGCGAGGGTTTCGGGCGACATGAGGGCGGGAGCGAAACCGACGCGACGGCGCGGGACAATGGCGATTTCGCGGGGTGGTCCGGTGACTCAAGGCGCTGTGTAGCGGAACCCGAGGGGGCGGCGGCCAAAGGTGCGGAGGTTGCCTTCGTGGAGGAAGTGGGGGGCCTTGGAGTCGTGAAAGGCAAAGAAGGCGTGTTCGGAAACGCCGAGGGGGTTGTTTAAGATGGGGCCGAAGATAACGAGGGCGTTGCCCGCGCCGAAGAGGGTGAAGGCAACACCGAGGCTCCGGCGATCGCGGGCGGGCAGCGGGGGAAGGGCCTCGAACCAGCGCGCGCAAAAAAGCACGAGCGCGGGAAAAACGGGTTGGTAGATGCGGGCGATCCAAGTGCCGCGCATCTGCCATGAGCCGACGTAGTCGGGGGCGAGGTTATTGAAGAGGAAAAGGGCGGCGCCGAGGCCGAGCAG
>JACMRG010000363.1 GCA_014376585.1 Opitutaceae bacterium
ATGGCGCACGGAAACAAAAGCTTGAACGTCGTGCCGCGCCCCAGCTCCGAGTAAACCTTCAGCGCGCCCTTGTGCCCGCGCATGATGCCGAGCACCGCCGCCAGCCCGAGGCCGCGTCCCGTGAATTTCGTGCTGAAAAACGGGTCGAAGATCTTCGCCTGCGTCTCCGCACTCATGCCGGTCCCGTTGTCAGAAATCTCCAGCGAGACATACTCGCCCTCGGGAATCTCCGGCGCGGCAATGGTCCCGCCGAGATACGCGTGGTCGATCCGGGTCAGCCCGGTGCTCACGCTGACGACGCCGCTTTTTTCGCCAATGGCCTCCGAGGCGTTGATCACGAGATTCATCACGACCTGGCGGATCTGCGTCGCGTCGGCCTCGATCGTCGGCAGGCCTCTCCCGAGGTTGAAACGCAGCACCGCCTGCTTGCTGATCGAAATCTGCAGCAGGTGCGTCGTCTCCTCGACGAGCTGGTTGATATCCAGCTTCTGCACGACGAATCGTCCCCGCCCCGAGTAGGCCAGCATCTGTTTGCAGAGATCCGCCGCGCGGAGCGACGCCTGGTTGATCTGGCCGAGGTAGTCCTGGATCGGCGAGCCCTCGGGCAGCTCGAGGCTCGCGAGACTCGAATTGCCGAGGATGCCCGTGAGCAGATTGTTGAAATCGTGCGCGATGCCGCCGGCGAGGACGCCGAGACTCTCGAGCTTTTGCGTCTCCAGCAGCTTGCGCTCCAGATTCAGCCGGGCCTCGTCCGTCTGATGGCGCTCGATGGCGAGTCCCGCGAGCCGGGCACTGCTCGCGATGGCCGCCAGTTCCAACGGCTGGGGCGCCCGCGATTCGCGGTAGTAGAGGGCGAAGACGCCCACCACCGCGCCCTGCGCCGAACGGATCGGCGTGGACCAACAGGCCCGCAGCCCGTGCGCCTCGGTCAATCCGCGATAGTCCGCCCACCGCGGATCGGTCGCGATATTTTCGGCGATGACGGTCTGGCCCGTAAACACCGCGGTGCCGCACGAGCCCGCTTTCGGCCCGATTTCCACGGCGTCGAGCACCCGGCAAAACCCCTCGGGCAGGTGCGGCGAAGCGATCGAGCGGAGTTTCCGCGCCGCCGGATCGAGGAGGCGCACCGAACCGATCGTGCCGGGAAACAGGCTTTCGTTCCCCAACACAAGTTGCGTGAGCACCTCGCTCAGCACGACCCCTCGCGCCATCAGCTCCATCACCGTGCGCTCATGCGCTAGCTGCCGCTCGGCCTGCCGCCGCCCCGTGATATCCGTCGCCATGCCGAGAAAACCCGTGATCTCGCCCCGTTCGTCGCGCAGCGCCGAGACCACCAGATTCACCGGCACGCGCCCGCCGTCTTTGCAGATATAAGTCCACTCCTCCGAGCTCGCGGGGCCGAGCCGCGCCCGCGCCACCAGCACCTCGAAGTCCGCCCGGACCGGGCGCCCCAATTCCCTCGAAAGCGTCAACGCACGCGCCGCCACTTCCGCGGGATCATGGATCAGCTCCGGGGTGCGCCGACCCACCACCTCTTCTGCCTTGTAACCCAGCAAGTGCTCGGCGGCGGGATTGAAAAGTGTGATCACCCCGTCCGGCGCCGCGCTGATGATGGCGTGGCTCGCGGAGTCGAGGATCGTGCGTTGCAACGTGAGCGTCGCGCGCAGTTTCCGCTCGGCCCGCTTGCGCTCGGTGATCTCCGTGATGCTGCCGCGGATCAGTTCGCGACCATCCTGGGGCAACCTCATCAACCGGACTTCGCAGGGAAATTCCCGTCCCGCGCTGTCCCGGTGCCACCATTCGAAAACGGGCGTGCCCCCCGTCATCGCCAGCTCGATCTGCGCACGCACCGCTTCTAACGAAAAACGCCCGTCGGGTTGCCGCACCGGGCTCACTTGCGCCAGATCGGCTTCGCGGATCGCCGCCGCCTGCAACCCGGAGAGCGCCTCCGCCTGCGGATTGCTGTCCGCAAAACCGCCCGTGATCGCATCGAACACCACGATCGCCTCCGGCGCGTTGTCGATCAGGCTGCGGTAACGCGACTCGCTCGCGCGCAACGCCGCGTCGCGCGCCTCCAGCCGGTCGAGCATCGAGTTGAACGAATTCGCGAGATTTCCGATCTCATTGCTCTCCGTCACCTGCGCCCGCCGTCCCAAGTCGCCGCCGGCAAAAGCCCGCGCATCCGCCTCCAGCCGCAGCAGCGGACGCGTGATCCGGTCGGCCAGCAGCCACGCGAGAATCAGCACGCACCCAAACACGCCGCTGCCGAGCAGGTAGGCGTTGCGCCGCGCCGTGCGCACATGCGCATAGGCCGCTTCCTGCGGCACGCCGACATAGATATTCCACGGCACCCGCTCGCACCTGACGAATCCCCCGAGCCGCACCGTGTCGTCGAGCGTGAACTTCTCGTCCGTGCCCGAGCTGCGGTTGGGATCCTGGATGAAATCGGGCCGTTGCGCCGCGCTACGCCCAATCCATTTGGCGGAGTCGAGCGTGCGCGCGAGCACGACACTCTTCTCGTTCAACAGCGTGATCACCGAGCCCGGCGGCAGCGCGACCGGGTCGAGCATTTCCTGCAACTTCGCGAGATTGATGGTCGCACCAACCAACCCTTCGCTGCCCCCCCGCGCGTCCAACATCGGCCGGGCCAACGTCAGGGTCCAGCGGCCATTGCCATCCACATCAATGGGGTCGCCCGCCACGAGACCGTGCGCCGTCACCGCTTCTTTGAAATAACGCCGGTCCGTCGCCCCCAGTGTCCGCAACCCGCTCGAAGATCCGAGCGCACGCCCGTCCACCGAGTAAGTCTTCAGGTTGACGTAGATCGGCGGCAGGTCGGACCACACCGCCTTCAGGAGCGCCTCGTTTTGCGTAATCGCCTGCGGCGCCGCCGAGATTTGATGTGCGAGACTGAGCAGCAGCGTGTCGATCCTGCCGACCTGACTGTCGATGACGTGCGCCATGCTTCGCGCGCGGGCCAAAGCGACATCGAAGGCATCTTTCCGCGCAGCCTGCAACTCCCTCCGGATGTTAAACCCGATCAGGATCAGCAGCGGGATGCTCGCGACCACCACCAAAACCAGCAGCGAGGAGCGAATCCCGGAAAAAGCGTGCGCCGGCGTTGCGGCAGGCGTTCCGCGCGGAGCGCGTTGCGTCGGGGCTTTGTGCATGGATCGACCCACTTTGTTTCCGGTTTACGCTCCCCGTGCAAGTCCACGCTGGCCCGC
>JACMRG010000042.1 GCA_014376585.1 Opitutaceae bacterium
CCGGCGCCGAGGGCTTTGGGGACAAGTTGCCAGCGGTCGCGGCGGGCGCTGCCGGCGATGGTGCGGGCGAGGTGGGCGGCGGTGCGCGGCGAGGCTTCGACGGAAACGACGCGGAGCGTGGGTTCGGTGTCGAGCAGCGGGGCGGACATGAGGCCGATGTTGGCGCCGATGTCGAAGGCCCAGGTGTGGGGACGCAGGGCGGATTGGAGCAGGCGAAGGTTTTCGTGTTCGAAGATGCCTTCGAGCATGGCGAGTTCGAAGATGAGCGAACCCGGCGGGAAATGGATCTGTTCGCCGAAATAAGGGAAGACGCCTTTGAAGCCCGGGCAGGTGCCGTAGAGCCAGCGTTTGAGGGAGCGCTTGAGGTTCATTTTAAAAATCAGGGTTGAGCGGAGGCGACGAAGTGGCGCCAGCCATGGCGGAAATACCAGCGTTTGGCGTGGGCGACGTAGTGGTGCATCACGGCGCGAGGGGTGAGGACTTCCGCGCGGGTGGGGAGGGTGACGTAGTCGGCGGCGGGAGCGACGGTGCACGGCTGACGGGCGGTGATAATCGCGACGAGAGCCTGCTCGAGATAGTAGCTGGTTTTTTCCTTGGCTTGGAGCTCGGCGGTCCAGGCTTCGAGTTCGGCCCAATCGAGGGCTTCGCTGCGGAGACCGCAGAGGCCGACGTTGACGAGCGAAGGAATGGGCGCGCCGGCGAGTTTCGCGAGGAGTGGACGCGAATAGCCGTAGGATTCTTCACAGTCGACGGCGTGGAGTGGTCGGTCCGGGGTGGCGGCCCAAGCGAGCAGGAGGTCGGGGCGGCGGAAAAAGAGCAGGTCTGAATCGATGACGAGTTTCCAGCCGGTGGAGCCGAGGTGAACGTCGATGAGTTTGCGGATATTGGGGTAATTTTCCCAGCGCTCGCGGAGGACGGGGAAACGGGCGGCGGGCAGGAGGCGGTCGAGTTGGGCGCGGAGTTCAGATTGAAAGCGAATGGTCACACCGGGACCGAGGCGGGTGAGAAGGTGGGCGGTGGTGGCGTCGATACTACCGTCGTCGTAGATGACGGCGTGGAGAGTGGTGCCGGCGGAGCGGGCGAAAGAGTGGAGGCAAAACGCCGTCTGATACCAGAAGCGACGGCCGGTCATAAGATGGAGGGTGATCGGCTTCGTGCCGGGAAACTCCGGGAGCGGCGGCAGCGTGGCGGCGGCGATTTCCATTTCACGTCGCTGGCGCCCGGTTTCGCGCTCGGCCCAAGGGCCGCCGTGTTGGAGGGACTGGCGCATGGTGCCGTAGGGGCGGTGCCAGAGTTGATAGAGAATTTTTCCAAGGACGCTCATGCCGGGAGGTAAAATAGCCGGATTATTTCTATCGGAAGCGGCTGGATGACGTCGATTTTCGCGTGAACGACATGGGCGGCGGGCACAAGCAAGTTGGCGAGGGCGAGGAGCAAAAGACGGCGCGGAGCGGTCGCAGGATTATCACGCGCGTAGGCCCAACAACCGAGCAGCAGAACGGGGCAGATTGCAGCGACCGAACGGCTGAGGTCGACGGCGAGGACGGCATTGACGAGGAGGGTGGAGCCGAGCGCCAGGAAGCCGATGAGGCGGAGCCGAGGATGCGTCGTGGCGCCGGCGTAGGCGACTGGTAGCCATGCGGCCCTCAATCCCATCCACCAAGCCAAGGGAGCCATAGGGAGCCAAGATACCGAGGCAGGCAGGGTGGTAGTTAGGAAGTTGGCCGTCGTCGCTTCCGGTTCCTGCCCGGACAAAATCAGGCGCGTCGCGGCGTAGGGCACTAGCCACAGGCCTTGCCGAAGTCGCGATGAAAACCACGCTTCACCCCGATCGCTACGGGAGACGACCCACGCTAGAGGAAACGCGATGATAAAGCGTTCGTCGATCCATGGGCAGAGCAGACACGCGGCCGGCAAAGCCCACGGGGCCGAGCCGAATGCGACGGCGAGAAGGCCCAGCCAAATCCAACCATCGTTGAGACCTAGCCAGTGGCAAGGAACGAGCACGGCAGAGGTCGAAGCGAAGAGCAGTGTGCCGCCAAAGACCCAGCGCACGTCGTTCAGGCGGCGGCGAAACAAGATGGCGACATAAGCCGTTGCTGCGATCACCCCGATCCAAGGCAGAATGAGAGGTGCCTGACCGGTGAGACCGCAGGCTTTGGCAACAAGCGGTGGCAAGAGGCGCCAGCGCATCGCCGGCTCGATGTCGCGCCGGAAGGGAGCTTCACATTGACGGAGGTAGGTGGTGCCGCGATCCCATTGAAAGGTGCCGGGCGCAGGGCTGCGAAGGAGCCACAGGCGCGGTGCGAACACGGTTAAACTAAGTGCGAGTGCGACTCCCACAATGAGCGCCAGCCGTAGCGGGGTGGTGGCCAGGATCACGTCAAGGGGCCCGATCTTCAGCTGGCGCGTTTTGACTAAAGGGGAGCGCATCAGGACGGGTGGCGAAGATAGAGGGCGAACAGCGCGTGCCGATGTTCCGAGAGAAGCGTCCAACGATTGACCTGGTTGCCGAGGAGGTGGGCGGTCCCCAGCGGGCCACGGTCACTGATCAAGAGGGCGCGATGGCCGAGCTGGGAGACACTCGCGAACTCGGTGTTTTCCAGCGGAGACTGATTTAATAGGACGGTGGTGAGTGCGAGGTGGTCCCGGCGCCAGATGGTGCGATGCGAAACAGGATCGCCGGGAAATCGCGTGGTGGACGTGGCGGTGAATCCGTGGTCCCGTAGCCAACCGTCGAGCACACGGAAGGAGAGATAGTTGCTGGTGACGATGAGATCGGGGAGAGAGGTCCGGAGAACGGAATCCAACGAAGCAAGCGTTTCGGCCATGGCTCTTTTTTCGCGTCGCCACATGGCCGGCGCCCAGAGCTGACCTCCCCGCAATCTGGGGCCATCGTCGGTGGGGATCACCTCGCCTTCGCCGATGCCGACCCGGATTTTCTTCGGACCGGATTGAACGCTCAGCAGGTTGGCGGGCGAGGGTGCGGGGATGAATCGACGAAATTCTTCCGACGAGGTTTGAACGCCGAACGTGCCCTCAAGCAGGTGGAGGGCCACCGCCAACAGCGCAGCCGAGCGGCCGATTGTCCTCCATGCTCCGGTCTGGGTCCACGCCTCACGCACCAAGTCGAATATCGGAAGGGCGAGAAACGGGACCGCGTAGTAGAGATATTTCGGGGTCGTGAAGCTGCCTCCGTAGACGGCCAGCGAGGGCAGGGAGCCGGCCAGAATGAGAGCAAGAAGGGACCAGTTTCGTCTTACCACGAGCCACCCGAGGCCCAGCCAGGCAGTGACGGTTGCGACAAAACCCAGCACCAGCCAACCTTTGACCCATAGTGGATTCCAAGTGACGACCGAACCGCGGTTCGAAAATGCACTCCATGCGGTTTGGAGGGATACTTCACTCAGAGTGAACGCCGTGAGCAGGGTCGCGGCGGCGATGAGCGCCGTGACCGCGGTGGTGCGCAGGGCGCGCGTGAGCGGGTCGTGAGCGATGCCGAGGCGCAGGGCGAGCAAGGCCGGACTCAGTAGCAGGCTGTCGAGTCGGAAGTAACCGCCCAAGCCGATGAGCACCCCGGCACACCAAACGCCGCGAAATGATCGGCTACGTTGGGTGAGCACGAGCGCACCCATAGCAAAGGAGCCCGCAACCGCGCTCGTGTTGGCATAGGCGGCGGCCGCGGTGAGCTCTTGGGCAGTGAGCAGCACGACGGCGACCCAGGCCGCCCGCAGGGCGAGCACGTGAGCGACCAGCAGGCTGGAAAGCACCAGAAAGGTCGTTGCGCCCAGGGCGGTGACCACACCGAAAATCTGTAACGGCTGGGCGCCGGTCATCCATTGCAGCGCGTGCAACATACGATAGCTGCCAGGTTGGATTTCGTAGAGGTAGGCGGCGGCCTTGAAATCGGTGCCGCCGCGGCTCCAGGATTCTACACCGTTTGCAACGCCCGTCTCGTCGCCTTCGACGGGCACGATGGGCCATATCATCCGGGAAAAATGTAGGCTCAGGGCAAAGATGAGCACCCAAGGAAGGAGGCGTCGCAGGGAATTCATCGCGGCGTTGAGACCCTGCCCGCGAAATGACCGCGCCTCCCTTCCCAGCGGATGCGGGCGGCTGATGAGGCCCAGGCGCGACAGGTGAACCACGCTTTGAGTTCTCGCAGGGGAACGCTCCATGCGGGGATGGGCTTCCAGGGGTTCGCAGAATGACGGGTGAGGACCTGCATCCAGGACTTCTGGATGCCGCGGTTGAGGCGGGCGAGATAGTCGGGCGAGAGCCGGCCGGCGGGAATGATGTGGATGAGGGCGAGTTCGGGGAAGTAGCCGACGGCCCAACCGGCGCGGGCGAGCGCGAGGACGATGTCGTTGTCGCCGCCGGATGTGAGTTCGGTGCCGCGGCGATCTGTGAGGCAGGCCGAGGGAACGACGTCCAGCCAAGCGGTGAGCGCGGTGCGGCGTAGGGCCATGCCGGCGCCGATGGGGGCGCAGGCGGGATAGTCCCAGGCGCCGTGGCCGGGGTGGCTGCGGAGGGATTCAATAAGGGGGGCGGGACCGAGGTCGCGAAGGGCGAGCAGGCCGAAAAACTCGTGCTGCCACTCTGCAGGCGGTTGTTCAAAGTCGGGGCGACTGGGGCCACCGATCACACCAAGTTCGGGGTGGGCGGCGAAGAGGCGGACTACGTGGGAGAGGTAATCGGGGGCGAGGACGTTGTCGTCGTCTACGAGGATGACGATGTCGCCGCGGGCGGCGCGGAAGCCGGCGCGACGGGCGTGGGCGAGGCCGAGTGTAGGCTCACGAACAATGTGCACCTGGTCCGTGAAGGGGAACGGACTGAGATCGGTGAGTGCGGGTTGTGAGGCGTTGTCCACGACGAGAAGTTCCCACGCGTTGACCGGGAGCGTCTGCCGCGAGAGTCCGAGCAGGGTGGCGTGAAGGCGCCCAGGGTGCGGATTGTGCGTGGGAAGCACCACAGAGAGTTTTACGGGCGTGGGCACAGAGCGGAAGGCGATGTCAGCGGCGCTGCTGGCGGACGGAGGCTGGGATGCCGTAGGCGATGGAGTTGGGCGGCAGATCGCGGGTGACAACCGCGCCGGCACCGATCACGCAGCCATCACCGATGGTGACTCCGCCGAGCACGGTGACACCGGCGCCGAGCCAGACGTCGCGCCCGATGCGGGTGGGCAGAGGGATATCGGGCTGGGAACGAATAAGAGTGCCGGGCGGAGGCACGGTGTGATTCGACGAGACGATACGGCAGTGCATCGCGACGAGGGTGTTGGCACCGATTTCGACGCCGCCGTGGCCGTAGATCACAACGTTGGGACCGAGGAACACGTTTTCGGCGAGAGTGATGCGGCCGCCAAAAGCGTGGAGGCTAAGGCCGCGCGAGAGGTGGCAGCGTCCGCCAATTTGAATGATGCCGCGGCGGGTGCCGACTGCCGCTGGGCGGCAGTCGACGCCGCGCTCGATGATCGTATCGGGGCCGACAGTGACCCCGTTCCACCGAAGGCGGGCGGTGCGGAGTCGGGAAACGAGTGAGACGGGGCGGAGGGCGACAGGGAAAGGCACAGATTTGCGGAGGGACAAACTCAGCGGCCCAGGAGATCGCGTGGGTTGCGGGAGCTGCGGCGCCAACCGCCGCCGGGCGCGGGGGCGAGAAAGCGCGAGATCGCGGTAAGGAGCCTTAGGCCGATTTGGAGAATTGGGCGAGCCATGTGAGTTTTTCGTCGCGGGTCTTTAGGGCGGGGTTGCGGAAAACCTCGTCGTTAAGGACAAGGAGATCGAGGTCGGTGTTGAGGAAGCAGTCCCAGCCCTCGGCGGCGGTGCGGACGATGGGCTGGCCCGAGACGTTGAAGGAGGTATTGATGAGAATCGGGAGGCCGGTGATTTTTTTGAAGGCGGCAACAAGGGAGTGGAAATCGGGATGAACTTCGGAGCGCAGGGTCTGGAGACGGGCGGAAAAATCGACGTGGATGACGCTCTGGATTTCGCTACGGGGAAAATCGAGGCGGTCGCGCAATTTGAACGCCGAGAAATTTTCGGGGAGCGCGGCGCGGCGCGCGGGGAGGAGGTTGGCGGTATAGTTCATGTAGTCCGACTCGGCGGCGGAATCGAACCAAGCGCCGACGTCTTCGGCGAGCACGGCGGGAGCGAAGGGGCGGAAACTCTCGCGGAATTTCACGGCGAGATTCAGGCGCGACTGCATGCCGGGCGCGCGGGGATCGGCGAAGATGGAGCGCGCACCGAGGGCGCGGGCGCCGAGTTCCATGCGGCCGCGCACCCAGCCGACGGTTTTGCCCGAGGCGATCTCGGCGGCGACGAAATCGTGGAGCGAGCCGGTGTAAGGCACATTCCAGGGCGCGGCGGCAGTGGGCGCGGGGCCGGGTTCGCTGCCGAGATAAAAACCGTCGGCGGCAATCCGCAGTTTTTCGCCGGGAGCGACGCGGTCGCGGGCGAGCAAAATCGCGGCGCCGAGGCCGCTGCCCATGTCTCCGCCGACAGGAGAATTGAAGAGCGTCTCAAAGATGCCGAGAGCGCGGAGGCGACCGGCGGCGACGCAGTTTTGCGCGCACCCCCCGCAGAAGATGAGGTTGGCCTCGCCGGTATCGGCGCGGAGAAAGCGCGCCATTTTGATGACCTCGTCCTCGAAGAGTTTTTGGATCGAGGCGGCGAGATCGACGTGGGCATCGGTGAGCGGGTCGTTTTTGCCTCGAGCGGGGATGCCGGTCGCGGCGGTGACGAGCGGGACGGCGGCGGTCATCACCGTGTGGCGGAAGCGCACGGGTTCGCGGAGGCGGAGGCCGCCGCGAGCATCGGTGTGGACGAGCTTGAGGAGGGACTCGACGTGCACGGGGCGGCCGTAGGGAGCGAGGCCCATGACTTTGTATTCGGAGCCGAAGGAGGCGAAGCCGAGATGCGCGGTGACGAGCGTGTAGAGCAGGCCGAGGCCGTTTTCCCAAGGCTGTTCCCAGAGGAGCTTGATCTCGCCGTGGTCGATCACGCCGGCGCTGGCGGAGTAGTCCTCGCCTTTGCCATCGACGCAGAGGAAGGCGGCGCGGGTGAACGGCGAGGTGTGGAAGGCGCCGGCGACATGCGAGAGGTGATGCCAGGCGTGATGAAAGCGCGCGGCGGGAAACTGAGTGCGGGCGGGCGTGGTGTAGAGACCGGCGACGCGCTCGGGGAGAAAGCGGCCGAGGGCGCGGGTGAGGGCGTTGCCGGGCTGACCGGTGAGATTGAAGAGGGCGGATTGGACGGGTTTTTCCGCGAAGGCGACATCGGTGACATCGGCGGGCGCGAGGCCGGCCTGCGCGAGGCAATCGGCGATGGCGAGGCGGGGGTAGCAGCCATCGTGTTTGATGCGGGTGAAGCGCTCTTCCTGGGAAGCAGCGACAAGGTGGCCGTCCACGAGGAGCGCGGCATTGGCGTCGTGGGCGAGGTAGCCCCCGAGGCCGAGGATGACGGAGCGGGCGCGGGGCATCAGGAAGACGTTTTCGTCCGCTCAATACGGGCCGAACGGCGCCGGCTTTGCCAACGTAGCAAGGTGTAGGCCGGAATGAATCGCCTGAGGATCACGACAACCGGATTACGGCCGAGCGGAGGCCTGAAACCAAGTCCACGGCAGAGCGCGAGGGCGCGCTCGGCGGGGATGCGGGCGCCGAGTGCACTGAGTTCCCGGGCCGCTCGCTCGGCCTCTACGGCCAAGATGGTTGAATGTGCGGGGTCCGGCAATGCGGCGTAGCCCTCAAGGGCGGCCACGCGGCATGTCCAACCCTTGGTGTAATCGTGGCTGAAGCTTTCGAGGCGGCGGAGCGACCACGTGAGAACGGTGGGCTCGTGGTGAAAGCGGGCACCCGAACGGGCGAGGCGTATGTGCACATCGGCGTCCTCCCACATTGTGAGACTGAGGTCGCAACCGCCGATCGCTCGCCAGCTGGACGCGCGGATGATCGTGCTGTTCAAACCCATCGCGTGGCTCAGGAGGTGGCCGTAGGGCGCGCCCGCGAGGGCGGCCGGATCGTAGCGCCAAGCAATCATAACGGCGCGGCTGGTCTCATCGATCCAATCCGCATCGCAGCTGACGACATCATGGCGGTCGTCGCACCACGGAGCGAGACGCGTGAGATAATCCGGGGCGATCAAGTCGTCGGCATCATGAAAGTGGATCCATTCGGTGCGGGCCGCGGTGACCAGTTGGTTGCGGGCATAGGCGACGCCGCGGTTGGGTTGCCCCGTGATGATTTCGAGACCGAGGGAGCGTGCGATGGCGACGGTATTATCGTTGCTGCCGTCGTCGTAGCACAGAATGGCGGCGAAGGGTGTCGTGAGCGCGCGCACGGCGGCATGGAGCCGGGGGAGGAAGGCGGCGGCGTTGTAGCAGGGCACCAGTAACGTTACGGCGGGCTTCATACGCGCGATGGGCTGCGGCGGAGAAAAGGCCGCTCCACAAAGCGCCAGCTCAGCCATGCGCAGACGAGAGTGGCGGCAAGGGATGCGACGAGGAAAACCGGCCACGGCAGGCGCGTGACGGGGGTGGCTGCAAGGAGTTGCTGGACGGGGAATCCGTAGATGTAGAGGCCGAAGGAGAGGTCGTGGCGCAGTCGCAAGGCGGTGCAGCGGCCCAGCACGACCAGCAAGAGGGGTATGAGAACCGGCGCGAGCAGACGCAGGCCGCCGAGCCTGGCTAGAACGGAGCAAATCAGCAGTAATAACAGCGCGGCTGGCCAGTTGGAGTCGAAGCGATCCCGCCATAGCCACAGCGAGGCGCCGACAAAATAGGCGAGGAAGAAGGGGGCCTGATCCGCGAGGATGAGCCACGTGGGCAACAGTGGAAAATTCAATCCTGGCAACAGCGTGCGGGCGGCATGGAGGACGAATAAAAATCCTACGCCGATGAGTAGCAGTGCGCGGTTCAGATCGAGCAGGCGAGCGGTCCCGATGGTGGCGAGGATGATGTAGCAGAGCGTTTCGGGCCATAGCGACCACAGGCTGCCGTTCAGCGAACCCACGTAGTGCGCGCCCGAGAGGACGCCCAGGATCTCCCATTGATGGATTTTGATCGCGAGGTTGCCCGCAACATACTGTAGCGCGCTATCGTGGCCTCCGATCCAAGGGAAAGTGGCTAGCGACCCGTGGCGAAGGGCGAAACTGGCCGGGGCCAAGACGAAGGCCGTGACCACCAGACACACCCAAAAACCGGGAACGATACGCCGGACACGTTTGGCGAGGTAATCGAAAACCCCCGATGATCGGGTATAGCTGGCAGTGACCAGAAATCCGCTCAGACCAAAGAAGCCCAACACGGCCAACTCCCCGGCAATTATCTGATGTTTAGACCAAGTGTAGAACGGTTCTGGTCCATAGCCACCCAGCAGAAACGTATGCGAATAGAGCACGGACGCAGCGAGGAAGATGCGGAGCACGTCGTAGAAATTGGCCGTGACGGAATCAGTCGGGGGCGTGGGCCTGGAGCTTTGCGGCTCGATGGGAGTCACGTTCATTGTGGTGAGTTCGGGTGTCTGGACGTCGTCACTTTACTGGACGGGAAGCGTGCCGGGGTTCGGTCCACGAGGAGATGCGTCACACGGTCGGGACTGGGCTCGCCGCAGCTGACAGCGGGCGGGTGAAAAACGCGTCGACCTCGATCAGGGCAAGATCCTCGGCGCGGTGCGACATCGGGAAAACGCCGCTTAGCGCGAAGCCGCGAGATTCGAGCCAAGTGGCGACTTCGAAGAAGCGCGGGGTGCCGGCGTAGATATTTTGGATCGAGGCCTCGGTCATGAGCGCGTGGGTGGAGCCGAGCACCTGGGTGGCGCCGCCGAGCACTTCGAGATCGTGACCTTGGGTGTCCGTTTTCAATAGCACCCGGCGCGGGGTTCCACCGCTGATCTCGGGCCAGAGGCTGTCGAGCGTCCGGACTTGCACGCGTTCGACCGAGCCGACCGCCATCTGGGCGCCGAAGCGGGCCCGGCCGGCTTCGCTGATCGGGTATAGCGAACTGAAGACGTCGTTGGCGGCGACGTTGAGATCCCTTGCGGTGTTCTCGCTGCCGGCGGCCATCGGGAAAATCCGCCAGCGGCCGTCGGCTGCGGCGGCGGCACGCAGGTCAGGGTGATAGCGGGAGAGCGGTTCGACTGACGCGATCTCACCGGTGTAGCCGACTTGGCGCGCGAGCCGGGCGAACTGCCCGCGGTTGGCGCCGACGTCGATCAGGAGATCGATCTGTTTAATGCGGAGGAGGTGACGGAGGCAGGCGTGCGAGGCCGGGATTGCGAGAGAGTCGCTCCAGCGCAGGTAGTCTTGCGGCGCGAGTCGGAGGATATCCTGCAAGGCGCGCAGTTCGACCAGCACGGAATCGTCGCTGCGATGGATGAGATCGTAGCCGGCGCGGTGCAGAAGAGAACGAAGTATTTTTCTCAAGAAGAGGGATGCGGTTGCTCCAGCCGAAACCAACGAAGGCTGGTTGGGCCGGACTCAGCTACGGATACAGGGGAGTTCGACGGCGCCGGCCTGCCAGGCTTGTTCCATTACTCGGTGGCCTGGTTGACTCGGGCCACGACACACTTCGATCAATGTCGGGCACTCGATGCGTGTGAGAATCTGGATCATGGGCTCGACGAGTTGGACGTTCAGTTGGTATGCGCCGTTGGCGAGGTTGCTCACGTCGATGCGCCAGCGCTGAGCCTGATCACCGCTTATGAGGGTGACCATGGCATCAGGGTCGAATGTGCCCGAAGTGGCCAGCCCGACCGGCGTGCCGGCGCCGGTAGAGAGGGCGAATTCTACGGCGACGCGCCGCGCGGTGGCGCTCCGGATCGTAATATCCACTTCGATCACAGGGGAGGTGGCGGTGACAATGAAAGCCGCTTGGTCCACACGCACTGCGGGTTCGCCTTTGCTGAAGACTGCGAGACTACTCGTATCAAGGCCGGCGCGCAGGTAGCGATCCACGGTCTGGTCGATGGGGCCGACGAAGCGGCAAACACCCTTTTCGAGGTAAAGGCCGCGCGTGCAGAGAGACTGGACGGCACCAAGATTGTGACTGACGAAGAGCACGGTGCGGCCGCTGCTGTTGGCGACGTCACGCATTTTGCCGAGACACTTTTTTTGGAACTGAGCGTCGCCGACGGCGAGGACTTCGTCCACAATGAGGATTTCGGGCTCAAGGTGTGCTGCGATGGCGAAGGCGAGGCGGACATACATGCCGCTGGAGTATCGCTTCACGGGCGTGTCGAGGAAACGTTCGATCTCGGCGAAGGCGACGATCTCGTCGAAATTGGCGCGGATTTCGAGGCGAGACATACCCAGGATGGCGCCGTTGAGATAAATGTTTTCCCGGCCGGATAAGTCGGGGTGGAAACCGGTGCCGACCTCCAGCAACGACGCTACGCGACCGCGTAACGCGATGCGCCCGGCGGTGGGCTCGGTGATGCGTGAGAGGATTTTGAGGAGCGTGCTCTTGCCGGCGCCGTTGCGGCCGATGATGCCCACGACTTCGCCGGGTTGGACGGAGAAGGAAACGTCACGCAGGGCCCAGAATTCTTCTTTTTCAAAACCGGTGCCCCAGCGGGCACGGCGCCAGAGTTTGCGTGCGGCGTGGTGCAGGGTGTCGCGCAGGCTGTCGTGCCGGGATTCGTGTTCGAGCACGTAGCGCTTGGCCAGGCTGGTAACTTCGATGGCGGGGAGGCTCATGCTTAAATGATGTCGGCGAATTGACGCTCGGTTTTTCGGAAATACCAGACACCCGAAATCAAAAGCATCGCGGCGACGCCGCAGGATACCGCGAGGCCGGGGAGGTAGAGATCACTGCGACCGCCGAGGAGACACCAACGCATGCCGTCGACCACGCCGGCGAGCGGGTTCAGGGCGAGGAGATCGCGCCAGTTGGGCATGAAATCGGTGCGGTAGCCGACCGGAGTGACGAAGACGCCGATCTGGAGGATGAACGGCGTGATAAAACGGAAGTCGCGGAATTTGACGGTGAGGGCGGTGACCCAGAGGCCGGCCCCGAACGCGATCACCAGCGTAAGGAGCACGAACAGCGGGAGCAGGAGGAGTTGCCAGCCGGGGGCCACTCCGAAAATCACGATGCAGGGCAGGGCGAGCGCCAGCATCACGGAGAAATCGACCAGCGCGACCGCAAGGCACGACAGGGGCACGAGCAGACGGGGGAAGTAGACTTTGCTGATAAGGTGGGAGTTGCCGACGAGGCTGTTGCCCGCGCCGCTGAACGCGCCGGTGAAGAGCTGCCAGGGCAGCAATCCGGTTAGGACGATCAGAGGGTAGGGCACGCCGCCGTCGGGCATCTTGGCGAGTTTGCCGAAAACGAAGGTCAGGAGGATCGTCTGCACCGCGGGTTGGATGACGGCCCACGCGACGCCCAAGGCGGCCTGTTTGTAGCGGACTTTGATGTCGCGCCAGGCGAGCAAGCCGGCGAGTTCGCGGTAGCGCCAGAGATCGCGCCAGTAGTGGGCGGAGGCGCGACCGGCCTCGAGGACGATTTCCGGCGGCAGGGCGGGCGTGGGTAGATCGGGAGAACTCATCAACTAAGCGAGCAGTGAGGCGAGGCGGGCTTTGAACGGCGAGTAGGAAAAGGATTCGGCGCGGGCGAGGATGGCGGATTCATCCCAGTCGCGACGCAGGGCGCCGATGCAGGCGGCGGCGAGGCCGGGGATGTCGCCGTAGTCGGCGAGGACACCGGTTTCGGGCGTGATGACTTCCGGGATACCGCCGGCGCGGGCACCGAGGCACGGGCGGCCGTGGGCCATCGCTTCAAGGAAGACCAAGCCAAAGCCTTCTTTCTTGCTGGGCAAGGCGAAGAGCCGGCAGGTGCGCAGCTCTTCGGCGAGGCGGGCGTCGTCGAGGAAGCCGAGGAACTCGGTGCCTTCAACGAGGACGCCGTGGCGTTTGGCAATGCTCTGGAGGCGGGGGAGGTCGTTGCCGCGGCCGAAGATGCGGAGGGTGGCGGCGGGGATGGCGGCACGCACGGCGGGGAGCGCAGCGATGAGATCCTCAACGCCTTTGTAGCGGACCGCGTAGGTGAGG
>JACMRG010000364.1 GCA_014376585.1 Opitutaceae bacterium
ACCCGCGACTTCTCCGATTTCAAAGCCCTCCTAGACGCCGCCGTCGCCCACACCGCCGCCGCCAACGCTCCCGGCGGCGACCTCACCCAGGCCGAGAACGCGACCTTCATCGCCAACGGCCAAAACATCTACGCCTCGAATACCAATCTCAACGCCGTCACCGGCCGCCGCAGCGCGCCCTACACCGGCAGCTTCGTCCTCGACTACCAGTTCACCCGCCCGGTCGGCCTCCGCGTCGGCCTCACCGGCGTATGGACGCCCAACTACAATATCGCGATTCTCAACGGCTTCGTATTCCACGACGGCGCGACCCTCCCGATCAGCCTTTACGCGCAGTATGACCGGAAGATTTTCGGCCAGCACACCAACTTTCGCCTCGGCGTAAACAACGTCGCCGACGTCCTCCGCGGCAGCAGCGACTATTACAAAAACAGCGCCAACAGCCTGAACGCCGCCACCGGCCGCCCCAACTACATCTACCGCTACCGCGACCCCGCGATCTACTCGTTGAGCGTCACGGTGAAGTTCTGATCCCGCAGCGCCGGCATCCTGCCGGCTCCGAAGAGTGGCTGCGGGATCTTTGCCGCAGTCCGGCCCACGCACCATTCACGCCCCCCATCCCCGGATCACGTGAGGCGGGCACTCGTCGTCGCCAAGCCGAGGCCGCCACTCCTCGCCAAGCCGCTTTTTTTCTCCCGTCACGGCGCTCCTCGCCCCGCCCGCCGAGCCCGTCACGCGCCGCGCCCGCGCTTGCATTCCGCGCCCGCCCCCGTCTATTCCGACGCCACCCCCATGCCCCCCTCGGACCCCGAGACCACCCGTTGGTTTACCGAAGAGGTGCAGCCTCACGAATCGGAGCTGCGCGCCTACCTCCGCGCCAAATTCTCCGCGCACCTCGATATCGACGACCTCGTGCAAGAGACCTACGCGCGTCTGCTCCAGGCCCGCGAACAGGCCCCGCTCCGCTCCGCCAAGGCCTATTTGTTCACCACCGCGCGCAACGCGGCCTTCGATATTTTCCGCCGCCGCAAAATTGTCGCCATTGACGGCATAGCAGAAATCGAGCTCCTGCCCGTCTTTGAAGATAGGCCCGGTGTCGCCGAAGCCGTCTGTCATGACCAAGAACTCCAACTCCTCGCCGAGGCCATCCAGGCCCTCCCCGAACGCTGCCGCCGCGTGCTGACCCTCCGCAAACTTCACGGCCTCTCACACCGCGAGATCGCGCGGCAGCTGGGCATCGCGGAAAATACCGTCAACGCCCAGATCGCCATCGGCGTCCTCCGCCTCCGCGACTACCTCCGCGCGCGCGGCGTCACGAAAGCCTCGTCCCTGTGAGTTCCAACCCGCCTACTCCCGATCCGATGCCCTCGCCCGAGGTGATCGAAGCCGCCGCCGCCGCGTGGCTCAGCCTGCGCGACCGCGGTCTCTCTGCCGCCGAAACCGCCGAGTTCGTGCGCTGGTTGCAACAGGACCCGCAACACGCCGCCGTCTTCGCCGAGTTGGACAGTGTCTGGAAAAATTTCGACCGGCTCGGCGCCGTCGCCGCGCCGACCACCGCCGCGGCCGACGCCGACGCGCTCGCCCCGCGCCCCCGCGTGCGCCGGCCCCCCGCCCTCGCTTGGGGTGCCGCCGCGCTGGCCGCCGCCGCCCTCGTCACCCTCGCCCTCGTCACCACCCGCGCACCCCGGCACACCGCCGAGACTGCGGTCGGCGCCTTTGAAAAATTCGATCTTCCCGACGGCTCCGTCGCCCAGCTCAACACCGATTCCGCCATCGACACGGATTTCACGCCGACCGAGCGCCGCGTGCGCATCGTGCGCGGTGAGGTTTTTTTCACCGTCACCAAGAATCCCGCCCGCCCGTTCATCGTGACCGCGGGCGCCGTCGCCGTCCGCGCCGTCGGCACCGCCTTCAACGTCCGCCGGCGCGACACCGCCGTCGAAGTCCTCGTCACCGAAGGCCGCGTGCGCGTCGACGACTCCCACCTCGGCCAATCGCTGCTCCCCGCCCCCGCCGCATCCGCCGAGGCCCCACTTCTGATCGCTGGAGAGCGTGCCCTCGTCGCCGAGCGCGCCGCGGGCTCCGCGCCCGAGCTCGCGACCGTGGCCAAAGTCGATCCGTCCGCCATCCAACGCGCCCTCGCTTGGCAGGAGCGCCGCCTAGAGTTCGACGCCACGCCGCTCGCCGAAGTCATCGCGGAGTTCAATCGCTACAACCGTCGCCGGCTCGTGATCGCCGACCCCGCCCTCACCGGCAAACGTTTCAGCGGGACGTTCCGCGCCGACAGCGTCGAACCCTTCGTGCGCTTGTTGGAAGAAGACTTTCGTGTGACCGCCGTGCGTGGTGAAAACGAGATCGTGCTGCGCACCGCTCCCTAGTCGCGGTTCGCACGCGTGATGAGTCCGATCTCTCGCCGGTTTCCCGTCCTGCTGGGGATGCTGCTGGCCGGTATCCGCGGAATTTTAAAAATTCTTCTAGCAGTTTTTCTTCCGCCGACCGTCTGCCCCGGTGACCGCGCCCATCCGGGCCAGCACCCCGCAGACTGTATGCCCCGCCCCTTTATTCGAACCCTACGTTCACGAAGCCGCCTGTCGGCCCGCGTGCGGGTTTCGCTCGGAGCTTTGATCGGACTCGGTCTGCTCACGCCATTGACTCTCGGCGCGGCCGATACTGTCACCCGCTCTTTCGACGTGCCGACGGGCGAAGCGCGCGTCACCCTCAAGCTCTTCGCCGCCCAAGCGGGCGGACAAGTCCTCTATTCGCCCGACGACGTAAGTGGCATCGCGACCCATGCCGTCAGCGGTGAATTCACCCCGCTTGACGCGCTCACGCAGATGCTCGCGCAGACGCCGCTCAAGGCCCGGCAAGACACGAAGACCAAGGCGATCGCCATCACGACGACCAAGCCTTCCCGCGCGCCGCCATCACCGCCGCAGCCACCAGCCGCACGACCGCCCGAACCACCAAAGACTTCACAATCCAAATCCCTAGATTCTCCTGCCATGAAACCCCGTATTCTCCTTTCCGTCATCTCTGCCTGGCTGCTCACCGCCGGCACCGCCGACGCCCAGACCGCATCCGGTTCCGCCGTGAAGAGCGAGACCATCAAACTCACACCTTTCGAAGTCGTCGGTGACACCGGCGACGCCTATGGCACGACGATGAGCAACTCCGTCACCATGTTTCAGACGGATCTCAGCAAACTCCCCGTCTCCGCCGACATCATGACCAGCCAGTTTATGCGCGATCTCGATATCCAAAACCTGGATCAGTTGGTCTCCGGTTTTGCGACCGGTTCCGGTTGGGGCTCCGTCCAGAACGATACCGACGCGCTCCCCAAAGACCCCGGCGTGCGCGTCGCGAACACCGAAGTCAAACTGCGCGGCGTCGGTTCCGGCACCATCCGGCGCGACGGTCTCATCGCTGCAAACAACAGCGCGTTCTCGGACGGATTCGCGACCGAGAGCATCGAGATTCTCAAGGGTCCCAACGCCCTCCTCTATTCGGGCTCCGCCGGCGGTGGCGTCATCTCCGCCGTGTCCAAGCAGGCCCGCTTCGGGCGCAACTCCACCTCGTTGTCCTACCGCATCGACTCCTTCGGATCGAAGCGCGGCGAACTCGATTTCAGCCGGACCTTCCGCACCAAGCTTCGCCTCCTACCCGAGATCGCCGTCCGCACGTCTCTCATGAAACAGCGTGAAGAATTCTACCGCGATGGCTACGGCAACAACGCCTGGGGTGCCTATACCCAGTTCGCCTTCCGTCTACCGCGCTCCACCCTGCGCGTCGGTTACATGCACAGCGAGGCGCTCAACTGGGTCGGCTATTCGCCCGGTTTCAGCTATCGCAGCAATCGCCCCGCGACCGGCGCCTGGGATCCCTCTCCGGCCGTCGTCGCGCGGCACACCGGTATCAACGGTGCGATCCCTAGCCTATCTGTCGGCGACCTCTACGCCGAGGGCGAAGGCCCCAGGATCGCCAACGGTCGCCTCTCTCTGCGCAATCTCAATTCGGCGTTCGTCTCCGACTATAACCACAACCCGAAAGACGACTACGTGATCGCCAGCCTTGAGACCCGCTGGAGCCGCCACATCTCCAGCCTCATCACCTTTGCCGCCGACAAGAATCCGGTGGATATGCAATACCAGGGAGCGGGAAGCCTCTTTCCGGCCGGCTACACCAATATCGAAAAGCTCAATCCCGTCGCCTACGATCCCAGCACCCCGATCGGCGACTACTCCTCGACGATTCGCTCCACGACGACCGACTGGACCGTGGTCTCCCCCGCCCCGGAGTTCTACGAACAGCATTTCCGGCGCAAAGCGTTTCGCCCCGCACTCGGGATCGAGTGGTCCAACTTTGGCGGGAAACTAAAGCACAACGCCATCGTCGGCTATGAGCTGAACCAGCTGAAAGCGGACTTCGATCTCTTCAATTACTTCCTCGCCGACTCGAATGGAAAGGTGCTCGTTAACCCCGCCACCGTCGCCAACACCAACACCAACGGCCGCATCATGCTCCGCAACGAATGGTATGAAGTCGGGCAGCAGGGGATTAACTTTCAGCGCATCAATCCTCTTGAGACCAAGAGCGTCACGCTCAACGGCCAAAATTGGGTGCTCCAGTCGCAGAACTTCCCCGGCCTCGTGCCCTCCACGCCCAGTAACCCGCGCGGCCTCCGACCCGCCACCGCCACCGGCGGTGCGCTAGCCGGCCACCAATTTGTGAGCGTGGAAACCTCCTCCTTCTTCGGCGCCCTGCAGACCGATTGGTTTAACGACCGCGTGCAAAGCGTCGCCAGCGTCCGCCGCGAGACCTACTCGTCCAGCCGCTGGGACTACCGCGTCCTCACCGGCCAAAGCCGCGAGGAGACCAACTGGTCGGGCAACCTCGGCATCAATATCCGCGCCACCAACGGTCTCCGTCCTTATGTGAACTATTCCCTCGCCGCCGCGCCCCCCAGCGCCAACGCCACCTTCGGCCCCTTCGGCGAACTCGTCCCCCTCGAGAAAAGCAAAGGCTGGGAATCCGGTGCGAAGTTCAACATCGCGGGGAAGATCGACGGTTCGATCTCGTATTTTGCGGCCGACATCAAGGGCAAGAATACCGCCAACGGCCTCGTCCTCGATGCCAACCCGAACGGCCTCAACGGTCGCCGCCAGCCCTCCGACCAATGGTATGGCGTGGACCAGAAAACTAACGGCTACGAACTCATGCTCTCCGGGGCTCCCGTGACCGGCTGGCGCACCACGCTGCGCGTCGGCGTGCAAGACGGCCGCGTCGGCACCCAGCTCGATTACCCCATGCTCTACAACGATCAGTTCTATACCAACGCCGCGGGCGAAGTCACGTATCAGAACGGCACGGTCGTCACCGTGAACCCCACGTCGGTCGTCGCCGTCGCTAGCGGCGGCATTCCGCTCACCGTGGCGATGCTCAACGACAGTGACCCGACCAACATTTACTATTGGGACCCGAATCCGCGCAATGGCACCACGATGAACGGCAATGTGAGCAATCTTCTGCGCAACCCCGGCGCCGCCTTTGTCACCGCCAACGGGCCCATCGCCACCGGCAACACCGGGCTGCCGGCCAGTGCACGGCAGGTCGCGTGGGATGATCCCCTCGGCTTCAACGACGGCATCGAGATCAGCCGCGCCGGCCGCAAGACCATCGGCTACGCCCGCTACAAACTTTCGTTCACCAACACCTACAACTTTCGCTCCGGCTGGTTGAAAGCGTTCTCGATCGGAGGACTCGTCAATGTCGAGCTCGAGAATCGCAACCGCTGGATTCGCTGGCCCATCGCCTTTGATAGGCGCAACCGCATCGTCAAAACCACCGATGACACACCCGCTGCCCAGATGCCGCGCGTGAACCTGCCCGGCCGCTACTACTACACCAGTCAGGGCCTGCTCTGGGGCCTGCCCGACAACTACGTTTTCAACGGCTGGGCGACCTACTCCCGCAAGTTCGGCCGCGACGCGAAGTATCGCTTCTCCAGCCAGGTCAATGTGAACAACGTCTTCAACCGCGCGCCGATCTTGGCCAATCCCTTCTCGGGTTCGATCTACGGTGAAACTCGCGGCTTCGTGCAGCAAAACCAGCCCCGCACTTGGAGTTGGACCAATCGCATCGATTTCTGATCCACCACGCGGGACGTTCCCCGACCTCCTTCTGCCATGGCCGCACGCCCCGTGTCTTCGCTCCATTCCGGTTTCTCAACGCGCCGGCAGTTTCTGTCCCACGCCGCCGTCGGCGGCGCGGCGCTCCTGCTGCCGCGCACCCTGCGCGGCCAATCCGCGGCGCCCGCGCGCGACCGCCTGAGGCTCGCGCTCGTCGGCGTCGGCGGGCGCGGCGGGGCGGCGCTCACCGCGCTGCGCGAAGAGGAGTTCGTCGCCTTCTGCGATGTGGACGAGGTCCGTGGCCGCAGCGAACCGCTTGCCCACGCCACGACCGGGCCGATTCTCGCGCAGTTTCCCGCCGCGCGCTGGTTCAAAGACTATCGGGAGATGTTCGCCGCGATGGCGGACCGCATCGACGCCGTCGTCGTCGCCACGCCCGACCACATGCATTTCGCCATCGGCATGGCCGCGATCTCGCACCGCAAGCACCTCTATCTCGAAAAGCCTCTCTGCCGCTGCCTCACCGAGGTGCGCGCGCTTCAGGCCGCCGCCCGGAAAGCCGGCGTCATCACCCAGATGGGCAACCAAGGTCGCGCCGGCGAAGGCATTCGCACCGCCCGCGAATGGGTGGAGGCCGGCCTGCTCGGAGACGTCCATACCGTCCACGCCTGGACCGACCGGCCCCGCCTCCCGTGGTTTCGCCCGGCGGACTTCGACCCCGACGCGACGGATACCACCACCCCGGTGCCGCCGACGCTCGATTGGAATCTATGGCTGGGCGTTGCGCCGGAGCGTCCCTATCGCGCGGAGCTCACACCGGAATTGTGGCGCGGCTACGTGGACTACGGCTGCGGCTCGCTCGGCGACATGGGCTGCCACCAGGTCGAAGCGGCCTTTTACGCGCCCGACCTCGGCGCGCCCACCAGCGTCGAAGCCGCCACCACCAAGCTCTATCCAAAATCCTTCCCCGCCTCGACGGCGGTGACTTGGAAATTTCCCGCGCGGCCCGGTCGCGGTGCGGTGGAATTGCGCTGGTTCGACGGCGGCCTGCTGCCACCGCAACCCGTGCCCGGCTTCAAGTTCGCGCCCGACGGTGGCAGTATTTTTTACGGCACCGAAGGCATGATGGTCGTTTCCTCTCACAGCGGAAGCGCCCGGCTTCTGCCCGACGAAAGGATGAACGCCCTCCGCCCATCACTGCCGCCCAAAACCATCCCCCGCGTCCACGGAGGTTCCCATCAGGAGTGGGCTCGCGCCATCCGCGGCGGCCCCGCCTGCGGCTCACACTTCGACTACGCGGCGCCCCTCACCGAGGTCGTCCTGCTCGGCGTCGCGGCCATCCGCGCACAGGCCCGGCTCGCCTGGGATGCCGGTGCCGCCCGTTTTTCCACCCGGCCCGTCGCAGATCGCTCCCTCGGTCCTGGCTACCCTTACCGTCCGGGTTGGCAGGTCTGAGCGGAGGCGTCTTCGCGACGCAGACGTTTCGGAACTGCGAAATAGCCTGCGTCCGCCGAGGAAAATTTCGATTTGGATGCACTCCAACCGGCGCCGCAAAAATAACCCCTCGCGCTGTTCGCTTCGTTTTCCAACCGTAGCCGTCGTCCCGCGACCACCCCGGCCCATTCCAAAACCCCATGCGCGCTTTCCGCTTCCTCCTCGTCGCCCTCGTCTGCTCGGCATCGTTCGTGCGCGCCGCCGCGCCCGCGCTTCCCGCCAGGGAGAACTTCCACCTCTTCCTCCTCGTCGGCCAGTCCAACATGGCCGGGCGTGGCGCCGTGACCGACGCCGACAAAGCCCCGCGCCCGCGCGTGCTCATGCTCAACCCAGCCGGCGCGTGGGTGCCGGCGGTTGATCCGCTGCACTTCGACAAGCCGGCCGCCGCGGGCGTGGGGCTCGGCCGCTCGTTCGCCGATGCCGTCGCCGCCGCGACCCCGGGCGTCACCATCGGGCTGATTCCCTGCGCGGTCGGCGGCTCACCCATCGACGCGTGGCAGCCCGGTTATTTCTATCAACCCACAAAAAGCCATCCGTGGGACGACGCGATGCGCCGCGCGAAAATCGCCCTGCAATCCGGCACGCTGAAAGGCGTCCTCTGGCACCAGGGCGAATCCGACTCCAACCGCGAACTCGCCGCCGGCCACGAAGCCAAACTGCACGCCTTGATCGCCCGGATGCGCGCCGAGCTCAACGCCCCCGCCGCCCCCTTCATCGTCGGCCAACTCGGCCGCTTCACCGACAGCCCGTGGAACCAATTCAAAACCCAAGTGGACAAGGCGCACCGCGAGCTACCGGCCAAAGTCCCGCACACCGCTTTCGTCAGCTCCGAAGGCCTGGCGGATAAAGGCGACAAGACTCATTTCAACTCCGACGCCTACCGCGAATTCGGCCAACGCTACGCCGAGGCGTATATCAAACTCACCAGCCCAGCGAAGTGATGTTCAGCCAAACTGCAGTGGAACCACAAAGTCACAGCCGCACAGAGAACAGAGGCCGAAGAAATTCTGGCGAGATCATTTACCCAGCAGCTGAGTTCCCGCCTGCTTCTCATCTAGGGAAGTGATTTTCTCTGTTCTCGTGTCTCTGTGGTTTGATCTCGTCGCTGCACGGACCGACATTCTTGCGGAAGTGATCCTGAAGGTCCGTGAACGCGGAGGTGATTTCAGCGTCGGTCGCTCTCTCGCCTTCGATGAGCGCACGGCCCACCGCCGGCCGCGGCAGTCTCATGCGCGAATCGCAGAAATCGCGCCCACCGCAGCGCGACCCGATCAATTCATTCCACGGACCGCCGTGGGCGACGCCCCTTACGCCAAAAGCCCCTTTACCACGCTCGCCTCCACGACGCCGGTGAGTTTCTGGTCGAGGCCCTGTGATTTGAAGGAGAACTGCTCGTGGCGGATACCCATGAGGTGGAGGATCGTCGCGTGCAGGTCGCGGATATGCACCGGATCTTTCACGATGTTGTAAGACATCTCGTCGGTCTCGCCGTAAACGCTGCCGGCTTTCACGCCGCCGCCCGCCATCCAGATCGTGAAGCAACGCGGGTGATGATCCCGCCCGTAGTTCGTCTCGGTGAGCGTGCCCTGGCTGTAAACCGTGCGACCGAATTCACCGCCCCAGATCACGAGCGTGTCTTCGAGCAGACCACGTTGTTTCAAATCTTGAACGAGGCCGTAGCACGCCTGATCGACGTCCTTGCACTGCGAGGCAAGATCGCGCGGCAGACTGCCGTGTTGATCCCACCCGCGGTGGAAAATCTGGACAAAGCGGACGCCGCGCTCGACGAGCCGGCGCGCCATGAGCGCAGAACTCGCGAACGAACCGCGCGTCCGCGAGTATTCGCCGTAGAGGTCGTAGGTGGCGGGCGATTCGCCGGACATATCGGCGAGTTCGGGCACGCTCGTCTGCATGCGGAAGGCCATCTCGTATTGCTGCGTGCGCGTCTGGATCTCCGGATCGCCGATCTGTTCGTAGCTACGGCGGTTGAGTTCGCCCAAGCCGTCGAGCATGCGGCGGCGAAGTTCCCGCGGGATGCCCGGCGCGTCGTTGAGGTAGAGAACAGGGTCGCCCTGGGTGCGGAGGGAGACGCCTGCGTGCTTGCCGGGGAGAAATCCGCTGCCCCAAAGCCGCGAGGAGATCGCCTGCACGTTGGAGAACGGGCTGGAGTGCTTCGCGTGGAGCACCACGAACGCCGGGAGGTCGGCGTTGAGCGTGCCGAGGCCGTAGGAGAGCCACGAGCCGATGGAGGCTTTGCCGTTCTGCATCGAGCCGGTGTAAACGAGCTGGTTGGCCGGCTCGTGGTTGATGGCGTCGGTCTTCATCGAACGGATGAAGCAGAGGTCATCGCTCATCTTCGCGATGTGCGGGAGGAGTTCGCTGATCCACATGCCGCTCTGACCGTGCTGCGCGAATTTGAAAATCGTGGGCGCGAGCGGGAACGAGGCTTGCCCGGACGTCATGCCCGTGAGGCGCTCACCCTGACCGCCGAGATAGTCTTTGAGCTCTTCCTTGAAACGGCCTTGGAGCGCGGGTTTGTAGTCGAACAGATCGAGCTGCGAGGGCGCGCCGATGAGAGAAATGTAGATCGCGCGCTTGGCCTTCGGCGCGATTTTCCATGGCTCGGTCATCGCGGTGTGCAGCGTGTCGGCACCGGCGCTGGCCGCCATCGCGCGCGGACCGAGCAACGACGCGAGCGCCGCCACGCCGAGGCCGGTGCCGGACGTGCGGAAAAACTGCCGGCGCGTGAGCGCGGCGTTGTAGGCGTCGAAGGTGGCCTGCCAGTCGGGAGGAAGAGGAGTCATGGGGGAAGTAGCGGGTTGGGCGCGTATCCTTAACGCGCCGGTTTGAGGTTCGGCCGGCGGGGAACCGGCGGATTAGGGATAATCCGCCCTACCCTGGAACCATAGGAATTCCGGCTCATTTCGTGAGCGATTCGTCGAGGTTCATCACCTGGCTTGCGACGAGCGTCCAGGCGGCGAGTTCGGGGGCGGGCAGTTTTTCGTCGGCGGGAGAGGCGCCGACGGTGAGGAGTTCCTTGGCGGCGGCGGGATCGCGGGTGTAGGTCGCGAGCGCGTCGTCGAGCGTGCGGCGGACGATCGCCCGCTCGGGCACCGTGAAGGCGCGTCCGAGGAGGTTCAGCGACACCGTATCGAGGCGCGCATCAAAGCTCGGCGCGGCGTGGAGCGCGCGGGATGCGAGCGAGCGCGAGGCTTCCACGAAGAGCGGATCGTTGAGGGTGACGAGCGCCTGCAACGGCGTATTCGTGCGGTCGCGGCGCACGCAGGAGACTTCGCGGCTGGGCGCATTAAGAATGTCCATCGCGGGCGGAGGCGCGGTGCGTTTCAAAACGGTGTAGAGTGAACGGCGGTAAAGGTTTTCCCCCTGGTCCTCTCGGTAATAGCGCGTGGTGGACTGCTTCATCGCCACGTCTTCCCATATCCCCTCGGGCTGGTAGGGTCGCACCGGGCGGCCGCCTACTTTGGTCACGAGAAGGCCGGAGGCAGCCAGCACCTGATCGCGGAGTTGCTCCGCATCGAGACGGTAACGTGGGCCGCGGGCGAGGAGTCGGTTGGCGGGGTCGCGCTCAAGGAGCGCGGGAGAGACGGCGGCGGATTGGCGGTAGGTGGCACTCGTCACCATCTGGCGCACCAGACGGCGGTAATCCCAACCCGACTCGCGGAAATCCACGGCGAGCCAATCGAGCAACTCGGGGTGCGAGGGACGGCTGCCGGTCACGCCGAAATCGCCGGCGGATTCGACGAGACCGCTACCGAAAAAGCCCTGCCACACGCGGTTCACGGTGACGCGCGCCGTGAGCGGATTTTTGGCATCGACGAGCCAGCGGGCGAGCGAGAGGCGGTTACGCGGCGCATCGGCGGGCAGCGGCGGGAGCACGGCGGGCGTGCTGGCGGGGACTTTTTCACCGAGGATCGAATACTCGCCACGCGTGAGCACGTGGGCGAAGGCCTCGGAGTCTTTCTTCTCTTCCATCACCAGCGAAACACCGCCGCGGCGATGCACCCCTTCATCCTCGGCGAGGAGCCGGTCGAGGTTGGCGGCCATTGGAAGCGAAGGCGCATCGACCGTGGCGAGGTAATGCATGCGGAGGAGTTTTTTCTGCGCGCCGCCGCGGGCGACGGGATCGGCGGCGAGCGCGGCGTAGGCGTCGATGACATCGGCGAGGGGTTTCACGTCGGGGGCGAGGAAACCGCGGTCGTAGCGGCGCAGGTCTTGCACCCACACCCCGCCGCCGGTGAAGGGCGCGGCGGGACCGCCGTCGGCGGCGTGGCGCGAACCGAGGCGCAGGGGGGCGGCGGGGGCGATGTCGTTGGGGAACAGGCTGTTTTCTCCGGAATTAGTGACGGCCTTGCCGTCGACGAACACGTCGTTGGAACGGCTGCGCAGCCCGGCCGCGTCGTAGCTGAACATCACGTGGTGCCATTCTCCGGGCGTGAGCGCTTCCTTGGCGACGCCGCGACCGCTGATGCCGCTCTTCGCATCGGAGAGGAGCACGCCGATTTTGCCTTTTTCCAGGAAAATTTCCCAGCCGCCGGCCTTGCCCTCGGTATCGAGACACGAGAGGAGCGTGCCGCTGGGCTTGTCCTCGATTCGCACCAGCAGGCCGAAGCTCTCCGCGCCGTCGCGGGTCATCGCCACGGTGGGGCCAAGCACGCGGTCAGATTGGGTGATCTCAGTGGCGGGGCCGTAGGGACCGGCGATGGCGGCGGCGGCGATCAGCGGCCAGTGCTGGCGCACGCGGCGGTCGAGCGGCGGGGCGAGGAGCGCGGGGGAATTCGTGAGCCAGGTCGCGAACCCCGGGCTGGCCTGGCTGACCTGCGCGGCGCGGGTGGCGACGGCGGCTTTGGCGTCGGTGATTTCGGTCTGGAGTGCGGTCCAGCGCGCGCGGTCGGCGGCGGCGGGGACGAAGAGGCTTGGGGGCGTGTCGGACACGTTGCCATCCATCGCGGGCATCGTGTTGTTACGGAAAAACGCGGTGAGCGAATAAAAATCCTTAGTGCTCACGGGGTCGAATTTGTGGTCGTGGCATGCGGCGCAGCCCGTCGTGAGACCGAGCCACACGGTGGACATCGTTTCAACGCGGTCCTTCGCGTAGATCGCCTCATACTCCGCCGCGATGGCGCCGCCCTCGCTCGTGGTGGGCAGGCAGCGGTTAAACCCGGAGGCAACTTTTTGATCGAGGGTCGCATCGGGCAAAAGATCGCCGGCCATCTGTTCGACGGTGAATTGATCGAACGGCATGTTCGCCTTGAACGCGCCCGTCACCCAGTCGCGGTAGGGCCAGATCGAGCGGTAGTTGTCGATGTGGATGCCGTGGGTGTCCGCGTAGCGCACGGCGTCGAGCCATTGGCGGGAAAACTGTTCGGCGGAGGCGTCGCTCACGAGCAGGCGGTCCACGGCGCGGTCATAGGCGGCGGGCGAAGGATCGCGCATAAACGCGGCGATTTCGGCGGGCGTGGGCGGTAGCCCGGTGAGGTCGAGCGTCACGCGGCGCAAGAGGCGCGCGGGATCTTCTTCGACGCTGGGCACCAACCCCGCCGAGATGAGTTTGGCCGCGGTAAACTTATCGATGGGATTGCGCGCCCAGCGACTCGTGGCGCCCCCAGTCGTCGGCACCGTGGACCGCACCGGCGCGATAAACGACCAGTGCTCCTGATACTGCGCACCCTCGGCAACCCAGCGCTGGATGAGCGCGATTTCCGCGGGCTTGAGGCTCTTGTGGCTCTCGAGCGGCGGCATGCGCTCGTCGTCATCCTTCGAGAGGATACGCTCAATCAGCGGACTGACGTCAGCCTTGCCCGGGATGATGGCAGGCTCGTGATCGCCGCGCGCGACGGTCGCGAACTCGAAGCGATCCAGCCGGAGCTTACCCTTGCGCGTGCTGGAATCAGGTCCGTGGCAGGAGAAACAGTTTTCCGCGAGAATCGGCTGAATGTGCTCGTTGAAGGAGAGCTTGGGGGCGTTGGGCGGTTTGCCCCCAGTCAGCGGCAGATACGAGGGTTTGGCCGCCGCTACGGGAGGGGCCGGCGATTGCCAACGGGTGCCACACCCGGCTTGGGCCAACAGAGCGGCCACGGACAGAACGGTGGCACTGGGCAAAACGAATCGGCGCATGGGAAATAGGGGTAGGATCTGCGCAGCACAGATCCCATCCAAAGAAGTGACTCCTACACGCGCTGTCCACGCCGCACGTCAGATTTTTTCGTGACCATCACGGTCTGGCCGCCCCACCCGCGGCGGCCGCCCCGGACCCAACTCTTAAATTTCACTTGGCATCCACGCGCTTAACCGCCTTCACCACCCACTTCGTGATCGTGAGGCCTTTCGCGCCGCGGCCGCTCACCGGCACCGCCCTCAGGTCGAAGTCGAGTTCGCGCACGCGCGCACCGCCCCGGCCATCGAGCGACACATGCAGCTGTTTCGGCATCGTCTTCTCGGTCGCGCTCACGTCGAGGTAGATCACCTTGGAACCCTCGCTCGGCACGAGGGGGTAGAGCTTGTCACGCGAGAGCCCGCCGATCTGGAAACGCTTCGCGAAGGCTTTGCCCGAAGCGCCGTCCTGATAGACCATCGTGTAGAAATTCTTGTCACCGTCGGCCGGGATGATCGCGCAATGGATGATGTCGCGGCCCATGAAAACTTTGTCGGCGACCCTGGTGACTTTCAGCGAGCCGTCGCCCATGAGGCAGAGCACACTGTCGAGCACCGAGCATTCACGCACGAACTCGTGCTGGCGCCAGTTGAGGCCGATGAAGCCTTCCTCACGGTTCACGTAGAGGCGCTGGTTCACGGAGACGACCGACGCGGCGTTGATCTGCTCGATCTCATCGTAGGTGGTGCGGCGCTTGTGGCCTTTGCCGTATTTTTCCTGGAGCGTCTCGAACCACTTCACGGCGTGTTCGGTGAGGTGCTTGAGATGGTGCTTCACCTCTTTCATCTCGGCCTCGGTCTTCTTCATCGCCTCGTCGGCTTGGAAACGGTTGAAGGCGGAGATGCGCTTGATGCGGATTTCGGTGAGGCGGGTGATGTCTTCGTCGGTCACCTCACGGCGGAGCTGTTTCAAGAAAGGCTTCAACCCTTCGCGAATCTCGCCGATAACTTCCTCCCAAGTCTTCGACTTTTCGATGCGGCGGTAAATGCGCTCCTCGATGAAAATCCGCTCAAGTGAATCCCAATGCCATTGCTGCTCCAGTTCGCCGAGGCGGATCTCCAGCTCGCGCTGCAGCAGGGTTTTGGTCTTGTCCACGCTGCGGCGGAGGATCTCGCGCACGCCGAGGAATTGCGGCCGGTCGTCTTGGATCACGCAGGCCGCCGGCGAGAGCGCCAGTTGGCAATTGGTGAACACGTAGAGCTGCTGGATGATCTTTTCCGCGTCGGCGCCGGCGGGCAGGTGGACGAGGATTTCCACGGCGTCGGCCGTGTTGTCATCGACGTGCTTGATCTTGATTTTGCCCTTCGCGTTGGCGGCCAGGATCGACTCGATCAACGACTCCGTGGTGGCGCCGTAGGGCAATTCGGTGATCGCGAGCAGGTATTTAGAACGCACCTCGATCTGGGCGCGGACTTTTACTTTTCCACCGCGCTCGCCGTCGTTGTATTCGGCAAAATCGGCGATGCCGCCGGTCGGGAAATCCGGATAGATGCGGAAGGTTTTTCCCTGGAGGTGGTTGATCGCCGCGCGGCAGAGATCGTTGAAGTTGTGCGGGAGGATCTTCGTCGCGAGGCCGACCGCGATGCCTTCGGCGCCCTCGAGCAGCACGATGGGAAACTTCGCGGGCAACGACACCGGCTCCTGCGCGCGGCCATCATAGCTGAGCTGCCACACCGTGGTCTTCGGGTTGAAGAGCACGTCCTTCGCGAACGCCGTGAGCCGGGCCTCGATGTAACGGGGCGCCGCTGCGTCATCGCCGGTGAGCGTGTTGCCGAAATTGCCCTGCGGCTCGATCAGGAATGCGCGCTGGCCGATGCCGACGAGCGCCGCACCGATGGAGGCGTCGCCATGCGGATGGAGCGACATCGCACGGCCTACGACGTTGGCGACCTTGTGAAACCGGCCGTCGTCCATGTCCCACAACGTGTGGAGAATCCGGCGCTGCACGGGCTTCAAACCGTCGTCGATATGCGGCACGGCGCGGTCGAGGATGACGTAGCTCGCGTATTCGAGAAACCACGAGCGGTAGTGCTTCACCAGCGGAGCGTCGGGGGAATTTTTCTCGGGCACGGTCGCCACTTCTAACATCGCGGGCGCGGCGTCCGGGCCGGCGTCGGTCACGACGGGCCGCGGGGCAGACGCAGCCGGAACCGCTGGCGTGGACGCAGGCGCTGAAGCCGGGCCGCTGGTGAGCGGCAACTCGGGTTGGTCGGAAGGCGGTGGGTTCTTCTTGGGCATTGCGGAAAATTTTCAGGGCGTGAGGACGAGACCGTGCGGCACGAACAGCCGGAAACCCGCGACGTTGCGCGTGGCGAACTCCGCGCCGGCGACGATCGCGCTGGCGGCGATGAGGCAATCGAACTTGAGACGACGCGAGCGGCCGGTGCGGTTGAACAAATCCGCCGCGCGGGCGGCATGAGCCTCCTCGAAATCGGCGCAGCCGCCCGTGAGAAACTCGCGCGCCGTGGCGATCTGTGCGGGCAACACCGGACCGTTTAGAAACTCGCTCCAAGTAATCGTAGAACACGCGAGCGACTCCCCGCGTTGCAGCCATTGCTCGATGGCGCGGGCCTCGCCGCTGGTCCGATTGACGCCGGCGATCAGAAAATTTGCATCGAGGTGAATCATGATACCGTGCGTTCACCGAAGGCCTGTTGATCCTCGCGCAATTCCTTCAGGTAGGCCTCGGAACGCTGTTCGTAATCGGGAATCTGGCTGGTGATATCCCACGCCCGCCGCAGGGCCGCGAGCGCCTTCTCACTGGCAGCTCTGGGTGCCGGAGGAATCAGATCGGCCACTTTTTCTCCGCGGTAAGTCAGCTCCATACGTTCGCCCCTCCGGAGAGACTTCACAATGCCCTCCAAATCGTTGCGCAGATCGACGGCAGATATACTCCTCATAGGTTGAAGTTCATGTTCAACTTCAAGGTGGGTCAATAAACATTGTTGGGGCACTACGCCACCCCCTCTTTACGGCTGACCCAAAGCACCCAGCGCCGCTTGAAGATCGACGTCCCTCCCCGCGCGCCAGTCCGCGATCTTCGGCGCGGGCACGACGATGTCTGGCGTCACGCCGCGCCCCTCCAAGCGTAACCCGTCGCGCCCGACATAATCTTGGATCGGCACCTGCAGTTGGCCACCGCCCGGCAGATCGTAAAAGCGCGAAACGATCACCGCACCCGCCGTGCGGCGGCCAACGACCGTCGCGCGTTTCTCCTGTTGCATCACGTGAGCGAAAATCTCCGACGCGCTCGCCGAACCCGGCCCGATCAAAACCATCACCTTCCCCACATAATGCGCCGAAAACAGCGCGAAACCGTGGGTCTCGCGCTCCTTGCCGCTCCGGCGCACAAACCGTCCCATCGGGACCGACTTGGGCCGGTCGAAAAACTCCTCCACCGCCATCAGGTTCGCAGCGACGTTGCCGCCGGGATTCTGCCGCAGATCGATCACGACTCCCGGCGTAACCCGGTGGGCTTTGAGTTCCGCGCTGAGCCAGCGCATGCTCGCGAGGCTGAAGCGGTCGAACCGCAGGTAACGGTAGCCGCCGGGCAGATCGCGTGCGACTTGGCGTTCAAAATCGAGGAGCCGGGGCTCGAGGCTGAGCGTGACGACCCGTTCCTCCAAATCGAGGAAACTAAACCCGACCGGTTGCCCCAGCCTGCTCACGAAAACCTCGCGCTCGTCGATCTCCCGGCCGTCACGCGTCTGGATGAGCCAGCCCGGTTGCACTCCTGCCTCAGCCGCCGAGCCTCCGGGAATCACGTCGGTAACGATACGTTTGCCGTCAAGATTCAGCCAGCGGAGCCCCACCGCCGCGCGATGCTCCGTGTCTTTTTCATGCACGGTCCGCGGCGGCAGCGCGGCGAGGTGCGATTGCTTCAGCTCCGCACACAGCCGGCCGAGCACGCGGTAAAGCGCCGTGTCATCGGGCGCCGCGGCGGCTTCGGCGCGATACTTCTCGCGCAGGCCGGGCCAATCGACGCCACGGAATTTCTCGTCGAAATATTTATCGCGCACCAGCTCCCAAACGCGGTCGTGAATCCGCAGATTGAGCGCCGCCCGCGTCTCGGCCGCGAGCGGCGCCGGCTCGCGGTATTCTGTGGGAATCGTCGCGCAGCCGGCGAGCCCCAGTGCCACCGCCGCGAGGACCGCTATCATCATCCGCGCGCGTTTCATCCAAAAATCTCCCGCATCCGCGCAACCTGTGCGCCCGCCGCCCGTGCCTGCGCGGCGAACTCCGCCGACCCCCGCGCGTCGCCCGCCACGCGCGACCAAAACTCTACCGCCCACGCCGCCGCTTCATTCCAAATCGGCGTCTCATCCGGCAAGGGCGGCGTCGGCGCAAACGTCGGCGTCGGAGTTGCCTGTCCCGGCGTCGGCGCCCAAAGCATCGGTAACATGTCGTAGGCCGGCGCCAACCGCAGCGGGAGCGTGTCGCCGAGAAAAAACGCGAGGTTGCCGAAGTGCATGTCGGTATTGCCGATCAGGGTTCCGAACGCGTGGCGCAGGCGGATGGAGCGCAGGGCGGTCGCCTCGATCAACCCGAGCGCGTGAAGATTCGCAGCCGCGACCGGCCAGGTGCTGGCATCGGGGCCACCAAAAGCATCGTGCAATGCCCGCAACGATACGACGCCCCGCCGGCCCCGCGGTCCCACGCGGTCGTAGCGCGGCGTTTCGAGAAACCGGCGTTCCGCCGCGTCCAATAGACGCGGGACCGCGTGCGCCTCGCCGTGGGCGTGCAGGAGGGTGATGGCGTGCGCCTCGGCCGCGAGCAGATCGGCCCAGCGGCGACCCGTGGGCGTTGCGATGACATCGGTGAACTTTACGAGGACGGGCATGACCTCGTCCCCGGCGGCCAGCGTGACGAGGAACTTGGGTTGCTCGCCCTCGACCGAGGAACCCGGATTGCCCGACGAAACGGAAGCGGCGGCGAGCGCCGGATAGAGCTCGGCCCGCTCCGCTCCAGGCAGCGGCGGCGAAGGATTGAGAAAGCCGCCCTGCACGCGGCGCAGCGGAACATCCCCCACGATCAGGTCGCCGGGAAGATCGTCGCCCTCCGCCTGAAGATAGACCAGTGTATCGTCGTCGCTCCAGTTCCGCGGATCGGGCGGCAGGTTGAGCGCGGCACTCAACGCTCGCCCCACTGACCGCCCTAAGTGGCCCTGTGGACGCGCCTCTCCGAGGAAAAAAGGGAAACCGGCCGCGAAGCCGCCCAAGCCCAAGATCTGTTCCGACCATGCGGGCGCGTTTTGCGCATCCGCCCAGTCGAGCCGCCAGCCGCCGTGCAACGCGATGAGTTGCGCCCAATCGCGCGCTCGCCCATCGGCGTCGATGCGACGGATCGAAAAGGTGTCGCCCGCGCCTCGCACCGAGCGCCGCAACGCGTAGGTCACGCTCCGGGTGGAGCCCAGCCGCACGAGCTGCGGCGCCAACGCCGGCAGCGCCAACGCCCGCGAGATCGAAGAGCGATCCACCCGCAACGCGGTCGCCAACAACTGCGCAGACTGCGGCCCGCCGGACTGGAGACGCAGAGCGATGGCAGAAGGTTCAGCTTGGCGCGGACGAGGCATTTCGCCTCTTATTACGCACAGTTATTTTAAACACTCAAGAAACTAAATCTAGAGCATAACGGTTACTGTGTTAACAATATAATCATGCCAATTACCCACACAATTTCGCACAGATAAAATTACGCTTCAACCAGATCTTTTTCCACCTTCAGATTGCTGATAATGAAGTCCTGTCGCTCGGGCGTGTTCTTGCCCATGTAGAATGAGAGTAGTTCGTCAGTATTGTGCAGGTGGTTCAGTGAGACCGGATCGAGGCGGATGTTCTCACCGATGAAATCCTTGAACTCGTGCGCCGAAATTTCTCCGAGGCCTTTAAATCGCGTGATCTCGTGCGTCGCGCCGAGCTGCGCCACCGCGGCCTGCTTCTCCGCCTGGTCATAGCAATAGATGGTTTTCTTTTTATTCCGCACGCGAAAGAGCGGCGTCTCAAGAATCGAGAGGTGCCCGCGCGCAATCAGGTCGGGGAAAAATTGGAGAAAGAACGAGAGCAGCAACAGGCGGATATGCATGCCGTCCACGTCGGCATCGGTCGCGATGATGACCTTGCCGTAGCGCAGGCCGTCGAGGCCGTCCTCGATGTTGAGCGCGGACTGGAGCAGGTGAAATTCCTCGTTCTCGTAGATGACCTTCTTCGAGAGGCCGTAAGTGTTGAGTGGTTTGCCCTTCAGTGCGAAGACGGCCTGCGTCTGCACATCGCGGCACGCGGTGAGTGAGCCGGCGGCGCTGTCGCCCTCGACGATGAAGAGGCTGGAGCCCTCGGCGCGCTCGTTCTTGTCGCCGAGGTGGAGACGGCAGTCGCGAAGTTTTTTGTTATGCAGCGAGGCCTTCTTCGCGCGCTCGCGGGCGAGATTGCGGATGCCGGCGAGTTCTTTGCGCTCGTGTTCGCTCGCCTGGATTTTGCGCAGGATGGCTTCCGCGGCCACCGGGTTTTTGTGCAGGTAAACGTCCAGCGTCTGCTGCACGAACTTCCCGATGAACTCCTTCACGCTCGGGCCGCCCGGGCCCATGTCGGCCGAGCCCAGCTTCGTCTTTGTCTGCGACTCGAAGACCGGCTCCTGCACGCGCACCGCGATGGCGGCGACGATGGATTGGCGGACGTCGGCAGCTTCGAATTCTTTCTTGTAGAAATTGCGCACCGTCTCGACGACCGCCTCGCGGAACGCCTGCTGGTGCGTGCCGCCCATCGTCGTGTGCTGGCCGTTCACGAAGGAGAAATATTCCTCCCCGTAGTGCCCGCCGTGCGTCATCGCGAACTCGATGTCCTCGCCCTCGAGATGGATGATCGGGTAAAGCGTTTCGCCCGTGAGATTCTTCGCCAGGAGATCTTCGAGACCTTTCTCGGATTTGAAAGCCTTGCCGTTGAACGTGAGCGTGAGCCCCCGGTTCAGAAACGCGTAGTTCCAAAGCATGTCCTCGACGAATTCAGGACGAAACTTGAAGTCCGAACCGAAGAGCGCCGCATCGGGGATGAACTCGATAATGGTGCCGTTACGCTCCGGGGACTTGATGACCCGGTGGTCTTTCTTGAGTTTGCCCTGCGCGAATTCCACGAGCTTGGACTCGCCTTCGCGCACGGCGGTGGCGCGGTATTCGAGCGCGAGGGCATTGACGGCTTTCTGGCCGACGCCGTTGAGGCCCACCGCTTTTTGGAAGGTCTCACTGTCGTATTTCGCACCGGTGTTGATGATCGAGACGCAGTCGATGAGCTTCCCGAGCGGAATGCCGCGGCCGTAGTCGCGCACGCGCACCGTGCGGTCGTTGAGCTCAATCTCGATCTTCTTGCCGTGGCCCATCATGAACTCGTCGATGGAATTATCGACGGTCTCTTTCAGAAGAACATAGATGCCGTCCTCGGCGTGGGTGCCGTTGCCTAGCCGCCCGATATACATGCCTGGCCGCAGGCGGATATGCTCGAGCGAGGATAGGGTCTTGATGCTGGCTTCGGTGTAGTTGGACGCCATAGCGGTTATTGAAAAGTCCGCCCAGCGTCCGGCTGGCCCCGGCCGAGACAAGCGAAAATGCCACCGCCCGGCACTTGTCAGGTTTCAAGTGGTTGGTAGCATCCCGTAAAATCCCCCGCTTCATGAACAAAAAGCTCCTCACCATCGTCGGTATCTGTGCCGCGCTTCTCCTCGTCGTTTACATCGGCCTGAACTTCTTTCTGGGCTCCGTGGTGACCGCCGGCGTCAACCGTTTCGGCCCGAAGATCACCCAGACCAAGGTCGAGCTCGCGAGCGCGAGCATTTCGCCCCTATCCGGCAGCGGCACACTCACGGGTCTCACCGTCGGCAACCCCAAGGGTTGGACCGCAGAGAGCGCTTTTTACCTCCGTAAAATCCGCATCGTCGTGAAGCCGTTTTCCATTTTCGGCGACCACATCGTGGTCAACGAAATCTTCATCGACCAGCCCGACTTCATCTATGAGACGAAGATCATCGCGAGCAACATCGGTGATCTCTTAAAAAACATCGAAGCCGCCACCGGAGGCGCGGCCAAGGACGGCCAGCCCACGGCTAAGAACGGCAAGCCCATCAAGTTTGAGGTGAAACATTTCCGGATGCAGAACGGCACGGTCATTGTCGGCTTCGGTCCCACCGCGCTCAAACTTCCCATGCCCGCGATCGAGCTCAACGACCTGGGCACCAAGGAAGGCGGCATCACGCCCGACCAGCTGGCCTTCGCCGTTATGCGCAGCGTGACTCCCAGCATCATCGCCGCCACCGCGCAGGCCGCCGGCCAGATCGGCACCACGAGCGGCGCCGCCGCCCTCGAGGGCGTTAAGAAAACCGGCGCGGCCATCAAAGGCCTCTTCGGCGGGAAGAAATAAGCCCGCGCTTCAGAGCAGCGCGGACCGTGGCGTTTTGGGTTCTGCCGTCTGCGGCGGAGTTACACCAACGGCTCCGAATTTTTAGGCGTCAGGCCGGTTGAGGTAGAGCCGCGACCTGCGGTGCGGCCGACCGATAAAAACCCTCCGAACCCGTTCGCGCCCCGCGGTCACGACGCCAACCGGATGAGTCCAAATCATACCAGCCGCCGGCATTAGAACTTCAGCGTGGTCGAGAAGATGAGCTGACGCGGGCCGATGAAGCGAAATCCGTTCGGCGCATAGTTGGCGGCGTTGGCGGCGGCGCCCTGCACTCTGCAAGTGCCGAAACTAGTCGTAATCGGCTTCCGGTGATCGAGCGCGTTACTGATGTTCAACTGAAACCGCAGTTGGGATTTTTTCAGGTTCAGCGTGTAGGCGACATGCCCGCTCACGAGGTAGTAAGAACTGGCGTAGAGTTAGGCGAAGGGCGTCGCCCCACTGCCCACCTTGGCCGGGCTGACCAGATTCACGCCTGCGCCTGCCGCCAGCCATTTGAACGAGCTACCGTAGAAGCTGCAGGTTGCGTAGCGATGGGCGCGGTATTTGGTGAAATTATTGACCGTCGCCAGCGCGGCATTGCTCGCCAGCAACGATTCGATCGAGGTCAGGTTGTTTTGAACCGTGGGGTTGGTGGCGGCGGCGGCTTTCCATTCGGCGACGTGCTCGGTGTAGTAGGCACGGAGGCCGGGCAGCGCATCCACGTTCCTCTGGTCGGTCGGCCGGCTATAGTTCGCCATGATGCGAAGGGAGCGCGTGGGATTCGCTACCCACTCGAATTCGTAGCCATCCAGCGCGAGGCTCAGGGTGTCCCGGTAAGCCGGCGTGTTGAGATCGGTGCGGCCGAGTTGGGTCCAGATAGTGTTGATCTGCGTCGCCTGGCCCGTGGTGGTGAGCGCGTCCGTCTGTTTGCTGTTATGGTGGCGGACGTCGGCGTGAACCTTCTCGCCCCAAAGGTTCAATTTAATGCCGGTCTCATGGCTACCGCTGAAGGAGATGCCCGGCGCCCGACCGTCGATCGGGTTGTTGCCCGCATCGGGCGTGGCGAACGTCCGGGAGGAATTATGGTGAACGCCGAGCCACGGGAAAACGTAAAACACCGCGCCGCCATTTTTTCCGATCACGTTTTTGTCGGTGACGGCCTTGGCGCTGGCGGTGGCCACGGCATTCTTACCGCCGGGCGGGATGATGATTGCGCCGAGAGTGGGCTGCCCCGTCACCGCATCGTCGCCGATGCGGGAGCGCGGCAACTCATAAACATGGTCGCGCCGCCCACCCAGAAACACCGTGAGCCGGTCGTTTAAAAATTTGTTCACCGTTGCGAGCTGACCGTAGTTGGTGAACTTCCGCTGATAAATGAGGTTGGTGAAACCGGCGTAGTCGAACGTGGCGCCGGGGACATTGGGCATTACTCCGAAATCTACGGGATTATCCCAATGCTCGCGGAAGTGATATTCGTTACCGACGTTCGTCAGGTCGGCCGAAGTCCCGTTGGTCTGCACGAGGCGCCGCTGGGGAAATCGAATTTGTCGAAGCGTTCGCCGACGAAAAAGTTCAGATTGCCCCTCCACCACTTGTATCGAAACGACCGGCGACGAATGCGCGGCCCTCGGTGACCGTGTTCATCTGGAAAGTTTTGTTGAGCGAGTTTTCAGCGTAGGGTTTTCCGACGTCGGGATTTGGGGTGCCGCTTGGCATCACGGTGTTCACGTCGATGAAATACTGACTGTGCGCGCTCTCGCTGATACGCGGCTCGTAGGGCGTGCGCGTGCTGTTGAACGCGACTTGGGCGAACAGGTTGTCGGTGAGGCGATGCCCAAGATAGACCGTCGAAGTCGCATAGCGGAGCAGGTGACGGGCGTCCCGCGGCATCAGATTTATTTCACGGCGCGGCAGCATCGGAACGGCCACCGGGATATCGGTGCGCACATAGTCACGCATGGCGACGCCCGAGCCCGTCGAACGATGAGAGGTCGCCCAGTTGCCGCAGCCCGCGCCGAGCGTGCCGGGGATATTGACGAAGTATCGCGCGGAGGTGCTCACCCGCGCCAAGCCGAGGCCGCCGGCGGCCGTGCTGAGCGCCGTCACGCCGTCTTAGAACGTGCAGCGATCCCAATACGACGCATTCTCCGCGTAATTCACGATGTAGATCTGGCGGTCGATGTTCCCCAACTCGCCCTCGAAGCGGAGGCTCGTCTTTTCGGAAATCTTAAACGTGCCCGCGAGGTGCGCGGCGTCGCGGTTCTGCTTGCTGTTGTCCAGCCACATCGTGCCGCGGTCACCGAGCAGGTTGAGGCACAGGGCGAATTTGCGGCCGACGGGCACATTGACGTCCGCGGTCGCACGATAGCCGCCGCAAGAATCCACCCGCGCGGAAAGCGCGACGAATTTCTCCCGGAACTTCCCCTGCTTGGTCATCGTGGTCGCGAGGCCACCGATGTTGCCGTCGCCGAACAAAACGCCGTTCGGCCCGCGGCCAAATTCGAAGCGCCCGGTGTTGTAGCCATCGCTCTTCACATACCAGAGAAAGTAATTCCGGCTGAAAAAACTGAAATTGGGCCCGCGATTCTGCGAACCCGTGGCGGCGTTGCCGGGATTGTAAGTGGGGAACGCGTTCACGCTCCAGATTTCCGCCTGATAGACATCCTTTGCCGCGATGTCGTCGAGGAACTGTCGGTTGATGACCGTCACCGCCGCCGACGTGTCTTTCAACGCGGTGTTGGTGCGACCACCCGAAAGCGTGTCGGGAGAGTAGTAGCCGTTGTCCCGGTCGGAGCGGACTTCAAACGACGTGAGGGTGACGGCACTTTATTCGGGTTTCTCCGGAGTCACTGCTCGTCCTTTGAGGGCTTGGGTGTCGGCGAGCGCGAGAAATGCGGCCGCGCGTTTAACGAGGTGGGTGGTTTCATGGTTTTGGGGTTGGGCTGGGATCAGGTCCAACCTCTCCCGTCGGCCGCATACGGCTGACGACGAAGGCGCCGGTCGCCGGATCGCGCGCGGCGCTCAAGCCGGTGCCAGCAAGCATGCGATCCAGCGCATCGTGCGCCGCATACTCGCCGGCCATGGCGTTGGTCCGCCCGCCCTTCACTTTGTCCATCATGAAAACGATCTGCTGGCCGGAGACTCCGGCGAACCGATTGAGCGTCGTGGCGGCGTCGCCGGTGGGGATGTTGTAGCTCCGTTTCCGCGCCTCGCGTCGCCGTCACCGGTATCGCGCAGCATAAATCCGTGACGACAAAGGGGGCGGAAACGACGATACGTGGGGTCACGGGCAGTAACTAAATTGCCCCTACAACGCACCCGCGCATGAAATGGGTTGGTGCCGCGAAAATAGTTTCGCGTCCGCGTCTCGCGGTGCCCCCACCCTCACTCACGGCGCGCGACGTAAAACGATCTCCCTGGCACCACGCCGCTCGGCCGTGACTTCGCCATCCCGCTCCAGCAGGCGCACAAATGCCTCCACCTGATCCTCGGCAAACGTCCCGCCGATTTTACGTTCGGCGAACGCGGCATCCGCGATGACGAGTCGGGTGGCGTTGCGGCGGTTGGATTGTTCCACCGCATCACGCAGTGGCAGTTCGGCGAATTTCATCATCTGGCTGTCCCACCGGATCGCCTCACGGAGTGCATTCTCCGTCAATCGCTCGATTTTTGCCCGCGTTACGGGTTCGTCGCGTAAAATAGCGTTCGCTCGCCGACGCCCAATTTCGGCCGCCCGCCGCCGGAGGTTGCCGCATCCACCGGGTCGCGCGCGACCTCCACCCTGCCTTCCGTAACGAGCACCTCGACTCCCGTCTCGCCCAAACGGACACTGAATGCCGTGCCGACTGCGAGCACCGAAACTCCCGCAGCCGTGACGATGAATGGACGCGCCATAGCATGCGCCACCGCGAAGTGCGCCTCGCCGGCGGCCAAAGTCACGCGGCGCTCGCCGGCGGTGGGCTTAACGCTCAGATCGCTGCTCACATTGAGTTCCACCAATGAACCGTCGTTGAGTGCGATCTGTTGCTGGCGGGCCGCCTCCGTCACGTAGCGGTGCACATCACCGGAACTCACCGGAGAAGACCACCAAAGCCCCACCCCAACTATGAGCGCGGCCACGAGACCGGCCATCCAGACCCATGGAAAAAATTCCTCCCGATGAATCACCGCCGCGGGCTGGGCATCCACCGCGAGGCTCGCCTCCAACGGTGCCCGCACCGCGGACATATCAACCATCAAACCCAGCGCGCGCTCGGTATGGGCCACCGCCTCTGCATGCGGCGAATCGGCGGCGCACCAAGCCCTGAATTTACCGGCGCGCCCCGGAGCGAAGCCTTCTTCGCGTTCGCATAACCACTCGGCCGCCGCGGTTGCAACCTCGTCGTCGAACGCGGAAAATCGGAGGGGGGCGTCTTCATGGCTTCATGACACGTTGAGGACCGCGGCGCCGTCGTCCCCGAGGAAGCTGCGTTGGTGAAAGAAGCGGGCGCAGTCCTTTACGCCCTTGATCATGTGAACCTTCACCATCTCGGGCGAAATCCGGAGGCGAACCGCAATCTCCTTGTTGGGCAGCCCGTCAAGGCGACGGAGCATCATCACCTGCCGGCAACGCCCGGGCCAGCGCGAGCATCGCTCGCACCAGCACACCGAGCCGCTTCTCTCTCCAATGACTCCGCGACGCCGGGCGCCTCGTCGATCAGAGCCAGTGCCGTGATCGCGGTGATCTCGTGGTGGGCGGGCCCGCGACGAAGGCGGAACAGGTCGATCGCGGCGTTGCCCGCCGTCGTGAAGAGAAAAGCCTTCGCATGGGTGACCCGGCCGCTTTCCTGCGCGCGCAGCGGCCGCACATAGACTTCCCGCACCAAGTCGTCGTGATCTGGCAACGCGGAGAACCGTTTCATCAGATACGCACGCACCGCCGGTTCGTAGGACTGGATGTGCTCGGAAACCCAACGGGCCTGATCTGTCGGGGGCATGGGGTAAATCGCGCGGGGATCGCGACTGCGGCCGCACGCTTCGTAGCACGCCCCGGACTGTCGGCTACTTTTTAACCCGGGCGCGATTGAAGGAAAAATAATTTAAAAACTAACCCATACCGGCCGGGCCTGCGTTTACATCGGACGGCCCCAGCTCGCGGAGACCACCCGGTGCCCCCCCCGGTTGTTCTCGTCACCCAGCGCCACCGCGGTGCCGCCATCCGCCACCTCGCGCGTTGACGCCCGCACCCCTCCGCACTCGGCTCGCGATATGAAAGTCACCTATTATCTCGACGTCCTTTCATCGTGGTGCACCTGGGTCGAGCCCACTTGGGCTGAGCTGAAAGCCCGCTACGCCGAGCGCGGCGTCATCTTCGATTGGAAGATCGCCCTCATGAGCCCCGGTGATTTCCCCGTCTCCCGCGCGCAGTGCGATTGGTTTTACTAACGCAGCAGCGGCACCGCGATGCGGTCGCCTTTCAAGCTCAACTCAGGCTGGTTCGAGCCGGCGCGCAAAGGCAATTATCACGCGCCCAACCTCGTCGCCGAAGCCGGCAAGGAATTTGGCTTCGCCGGGGATGAACTCCGCCTCGCCCCCGCCCACGCCGCCCTCCGCGAAGGCCGCCAGATCGGCGACATGGCCGAGGCCGTCGCCGTCGCCGCCGCGGCCACCAAAATCAACGCCAAGAAACTCCGCGCCCGCGCAGAGTCCGCCGCCGTGCTCGCCCGCGTCGAAGGCAGCACCGCCGAGTTTTTCGCGCACCAGATTTCGCAGCGCCCGGCTTTCGTCCTCACCGATACCATCGGCGACAAAGCCGTGTTCTCGGGCCTCGTGCGGATCGAGCCGCTCGTCGCGACCATCGACGCCATGCTCGGCGATACCGCCGCCCACGCCGCCCACCACGGCAAGCCGTCGGCCTAGGCTTCGCCCCGGCCGGATGCCCGGTTCAGCTCATGAGCGTCGTGTAGGTCAGCCACGCGCCGGCGCCCGCGATTAGGGAACCCACCAAGCCGACGGCGATTTTTCCGGCCAGTGGCAATTTGAGGAAAGTGCGGTGCGCCCAGTTCCACGCCTTGCGCCCCCACACTTCGCCGGCGTCCAACGCGCGCGCCAGGCGCAGCGACTCCGAAGCCAGTAGCGCGGCGGTGATCATGAAAAAACCACCGCGGGCCCCGGAATCACCGTGAGCACCAAGCCAACGACAAACGATACGGCCGCGATCACCACCCGCACCACGCGCGCCCCGATTCCATTCTGGCCCGCCGAGTTTTTGATCCGTTGGTGACGGTCCTGAAACCGGTGTCCCGGTCGGCTCTTCTTCAGGTCGCGCCACTGGCGCTTAAAATTGGAGAGCTTCTTCATCTTTCCTCCCGACAGTCGCGCGCGCCCTTCCTTCGCGAAGGCCGGAAAGATCCCGGCGCGGACCGATGCCCCGCAACCAGGATCTGCGCGCGCTCAGCGTGGAACCTGATAAACTTCGATCAACGCGAGGCCCGTCGAACCGTTCGCGCCGGACACTTGTGCCGTATAGGCTCCGGGCGGCAGCGTCACGAGCAGGGCGCAGTCGTTGCTTCCCGGCTGCAGCAGAAACGCACCCACACTGGAGGCGGCGTTGTTGATCGCGACGGCCTCGGTGCTTCCCCCTGCGCTCCAGCCGGTATTGACCCCGATGAGGACGCCACGGGAATCATAAATCGACAGAACCGGCTGGGTAAGCGCGCCGGTCAGCCCAAATGGAATCAGTCCGGGCCCGACGGCCCGGATCAAGACCTTGCTCGGCTGACTTCCGGTCGTGACGAAGCCACCGATGAGAACGTTAGCGCCGGCGCCGACCTGGGCGCGTTCGGAGATGTTAACAAGCTGAGCCGCGTCGGGCAGAACTTCATAAACCTCGGCGAGGGCCACTCCGGTCAAGCCATCGGCACCGGCGATCTGGGCGGTGTAGGCGCCCGGTGCGAGATTAAGCAACAACGCGGCATCCGCGCTCCCGGCCACCAGCGGAAACGCTCCCTCAGTCTGACCGGCTGCGGCGATCTCCGTGGATCCGTTCCAACCGGCATTGCTGGCGACGAGCTTGCCCGCGCCATCAAACACCGACAGCACCGGCCGGGCCAGCACTCCGCTCAATCCGAACTGACTCAGGCCCGGGCCCACGCCGCGAATAAGAATCTGCTTGGCGGCGCCCGTGTAGCTTGAGACGACGAATCCTGCGATAGCGATATTGGCTCCCGTGCCGACTTGGAAACGTCCCGAGATATTCCCGAGGCGATTCGCCAAGGAAACCACCGCCGGGGCGCTCGTCACCGAACCGGCAATCGTCGTGATCTTAACCGTGTAGGCGCCCGCCGTGGTGGTTTTGTAGTCAGCAGCCGTAGCGCCGGAAATCAGCGCTCCGTCCAGAAACCATTGATAACTCATCGCCTGAAGCGCGACGGCGGAAACTCCGAACGTAGGCAGCCCAAGGCCGCTGCCGAATATCACGGCGGCACCCTGCGGCTGAGTGAGGATCGTCGGCACCGCCGTGACCGTCACGCCCGCGCTCGTGGCGACGGTCACCATCGCCGCCTGGCTCATCGCCGTGCCGGCCGTGGTGGCCACGGCTACCGTGTAGGCCCCCGGGGCGGTAACGCTGGTGCTGGCCGCGGTCGCTCCGGTGATCGCTGCGCGATCGAGGAACCACTGGTAGCTCAGCGGCAAAGTCGCCACGGCCGATACCGTCAACGTCGTCGGCGTCACCGCGCCGTTCGTATAGAGCGCGTTGGTTCCGCTCGGCTGAGTGAGGATTTTGGGCACCGGCAGCACGGTGACACCCACCGAGGTCAACACGTTGACCGTCGCCCCGGTGCTCGAAACCGAGCCCCCGCCGGGTCCCGCCGTGGTAGCGATCACCGTGTAAACTCCCGGCTGGGTGACGGCAAACGTGGTGTCGTAGGCGCCATAGTTTACCCCCGAGGGTGTCGTCGTGGTGGCCCCCGGGATCGGGATGCCGTCGAGCGCCCATTGCAGGGTCACGGGCGCCGTCGCCGCTGCCGTCGCTCGCAAAGTGAGAGGCGATCCCAAAACTGCATTGGCGCTACTCGGCTGGGTGAGAAACGTCGGGCGAGCGCCGACCGTGACTCCCGCCACCGTGAATTGCACCTGCGTGTTCGTGCTTACCGTGCCACCCGCGGCGGTGGCGACTAGGGCATAAGTTCCGGTGCCAAGAAAAGGCCCGCTGAAGGTAGGCTGGTTTGCCCCACTTATCGCCGCGCCGTTGTAGCTCCATTGGTAACTGATCGGAAGGGAAGAATAGACATTCGTCGTCAAGCTGAGCGTCTGATTCGGCGATAGCTGAAGGGGCGTGGAGACTGGCAGCGCGGGCTGGAGGTAGGGCACAGCTCGAACCGCGGCAAAGATTTGTTTAACGGGATAGTCATTAGGTAATAAGCCAAACGCGAGGCCAAGAAGTGTGACATTATAAGTCACTGAATCATCCAAGCCGATGGAAGGTGCACGGGCGCCCCTAAGTGACTGATCCGGACCGCTAGTTACTAGAACTATAGATCCGTCAGGATTAAAGCGGTAAACTGCGTCGAAAATAACGCCACTCCTTGTGAAATAAAATGCGGTGCCGGTTCGCACAAACGACGGCGGCCTCGACGGGGTCCCCGGCAGCATCAAATAGGTCGTGGTTCCACTGGGCGAGGTTTTGGCTAGGACCGAATCAATCAGGTTTGACCCAAAAACGGCTAGAAGTTGGTAGACGTTGCCGACGACGTCCGCTCCACCGGAACCTATCAGGGTGGTTGTAGTCCCCGCGGGCAGAGCGGACATAGTGGTGGTTATCTCCGCAGGTGCCGTCGGAGTCGTCGGAGTCGTCGCCACTCCAAAAACAAGCGTCGTGGTCGGGAATGTTCCAAGAGGCTGATCTGCGACGAAATAGCTGTTCCACACTGTAGGAGGCGTTCCGACGGTCAGGCCAGACTGGCCGAACGCCGCAGCAGAAAAAGCAACAAGGCAGCCCATGGCCGCCGCCAATCGGGTGGTGCGCCACATTTCGTGACTAAACGGGCAACTTGGCCGAACTAGGCGGCGGAGCATTCGCTGGCATTGATTCATGACCGCTGGTGAGTTGCACCCCTGATGGTAACCCCGAACGAAATGGCAAGGAGTTAGTTGGAATACATTCATGATGAAACGGGCGCCGCAAGGTGGCGCGCTCCCGTCATGACAACCGTTTCGCGCCAACCCGCTATCGCGCGGAAACCGCCTATGCGCTTCTTTGCTTCTCCGCCGGCAGCGCCGCCGGAACCTACGGATCGACCACCACCGGCAGCCCCACCCAAACCAGTTTCACCAGTGTTTGCGCATCCCAGTTAGCCAGCCGAAAGCAGCCGTGCGACTCGGTGCGCCCGACTTGCTCCGGCTTCGGCGTCCCGTGAATGCCGTAGCCCGGCCGGTCGAGGCCGATCCACGCCACGCCCACGGGATTGTTCGGCCCGGGCGGTAAAATCAGTTTCCGCCCCAGTTCCCGCGCCTCCTCCGACTCGGGAAATACTTCGGGGTCGAAGGTGTAGTCCGGTTTCGAAATCGCCGCGATCACGTGTAGTTCTCCCAGCGGCCGCTTCTCGACTTTTTTCGCAATGCTCACCGGGAAATGCGCGATCACGCGATCCTCCGCATCGCGCACCTGCAACACATGCTCCGCCAACCGCACGTGCAGCCTCGCAGCCTCACCTTTCAATTCCAGCCGCCCCACCGCCGGCACCATCAACACCGTCCCCACCACCGGCGGTTGCTCCCAATCCACCGCAAGGTTGAGCCGTTTGATCAAAGCCGGACTGGCGTGAGCGCGCTCGGCCACGAGTTCGAGCACCGTCTCGAATTCGAGCGCCGTCTGCATGGACTTACCGAGCCAAGTGTCGCTCAGCGGCTGCAACCGGGCGATGTCGCCCGGCGTGAGGTTCGTCTCCGCGAGCGCCGGCGCGGTCAACTGCAGCTTGGCGCGCGTCGGTTTGTCGAGCGCCCCCGTCGGGATGAGCCCCTCGTTTTCTTGAAATGCTTTCAACGCCGCCGCGGTCTGCGCGCCGCCCACCCCGTCGATCGCGCCGCTGGAAAAGCCCCGGCGCGCCAGCTCGATCTGCGCTTCCAACCAGTTCGTCACCGGCTGCGGCGGGTAGGCTTTGGCCGGTGCGGCGGCCCGCTCCACCAATTCCGCCGGTGATTCCACCGACGGCGCTTCCGGCTCCGCCGGGGCCAGCACGGGCGCCGGTGGCAGCTTGAATTCAATCACCGGTTCCGCCGCTGACTCCCGCAGGAGCCCTGCGGCCACGCTGAGCAACAGCGGCCCCGTCACCCGGCGAAATGCGCGCATCGGAGATTTCATGTGCGCCGAGTATGCAGCCAAACGGACGGAAATGCCAAGACCCGCGCCGCGTTTTTGGTGACGACCCGCCTACTGGCCGCCTTCGGGTTCGGCTTTGGCGCTTTCTTTACCGCGTGGTTTTAGGCTCGCGAGAAAGGCCACGACGTCGCGCACCTCGCGCGGTTGCAGGACGCCGAGCATGGGCGGCATGATCGACACGGGGGACGTCTGGTTTGCGATGTCGCCGCGCGCGAGAGCCTTGGACGCGCCATCGAAGAGGCGCACGGTCACCGCCTGCGGCGTCTCTTTCGCCAGCGTGCCGCTCACGACCGTGCCATCTTTCAAGGTGACGCTCACGATCCCGTAACCGGTCGCGATCTTGGCGGACGGCGTCAGCAGCGCTTCCAACAGATACGCCGGATCGCGCTGGCTGCCGATCATGCTCAAATTCGGGCCGACCTCGCTGCCGCCATTCCGCTCGATACCGTGGCAGGCGAGACAGTTGGCGTTGAGGTGATTCAACACGACCTCGCGGCCCGCCGCGAGACTGCCACCGGCGAGAAGTTCGTTCCGCGCGGCCGCCGCGGGCGAGTCTCCGTAAGCTTTCGCCTTCGCGGCCAACCCCGCGTCGGCCACGCCGCGGGCCGTCACCGCCTCGATCACATCAAGCTTCAATTCGGGCGCACAAGTGCCGGCCACGAGGGCGGCGGCGTAAGTCGCGAGCACGGCGTCGGTCGCGGGTTGCGCCGCCTTCGCGAGGAGGGCGAGCGCGTGCTGCTTCTCCGGCACAGGGCGTTTTTCCAAGACCAGCTGAAGCTCGGCCACCAGCCGCGCAGGCTGATCGGGGAGCAGCAATTCCAACGCCGCGCGGTGCAACGGGGCCGGGGCGGCGGGCGCCAGCGCCGTTTCCAGCGCCGCTTTAAACGCGGGGTGCTGGCGTTGCTCACCCCCGGCCATGAGCCGGAGCGCCTGCGCGCGCAGTTCGCCGGCAGCCTTCGCCTCGCCGACGATGGCCGCAATCTGTTCGGGCGCGGCTCGGAGCGCATGCGCGATCATGATCTGGATCGCGAGGGTCTTCAAACCGGGATCGGTGAGCGCGAGGAGGTCGCCGAGTTTCGGCGAGAGCACGGCGGCGATGGGGGCGGACTTAAACGTCCGGGCAAAGCCATCGACGCGGTCCAGCGGCTCCGGCGCCCGCCACACTTGCAAAGCCGAGAGCGCTTCCTCGCGCATCGCCCGGTCGGCGGTGGCGTCGAGCCCGAGCGACAGCAACCGGGCGGCGCCTTCGGGCGTGCCGAGCCGGAGATTGGCGTTGAGCGCGCGGCGCGTGATGACCTCGCTCGGGGCGCGACGGTCGAGCAACGCCGCGAGCTGCGGCAACGCTGCGGGGATACCGCGCTCATCGTGGATCGCGCGCGCGCCCTCCTCCACGACCAGGGGATCGGGGTCGTTCAAAAACTCGGCAATGAGCGGCGAGGTCTGGCGCCGGAGCGCGACCACGCTCACGAGCCGCACGTTGACCGAGGCCGCGGTTTTTTTTGCGGCCAA
>JACMRG010000365.1 GCA_014376585.1 Opitutaceae bacterium
AAGAAAAGACGGCGGGGAGGAGGGCGTGGTCTGGGGGGGGGGGGGGGGGGGGGGGGGGGGGGGGGGGGGGGGGGGGGGGGGGGGGGGGGGGGGGGGGGGGGGGGGGGGGGGGTTAGCCGTGAATGGGGCGGGTGCGTTCACGGAGGGGACGGGCATCGCGGCCGGCAAGGGGGGCGCGGATCTCGGCGAGGATGCTAAGGGCGACTTCCGCGGGCGTCTCGGCGCCGAGATCGAGCCCGACGGGGGCGTGGAGGCGGGAGCGTTGGGTGGGGGTAATGACGAGGCCGTCGCACGTGAGGCCGGCGAGGATACGCTCGGCGCGCGATTTGGGGCCGAGAAGGCCGAGGTAGGCAAGGTCGAGGGGGAGCAGGTCGCGGAGGAGCGGAAGGTCGTGGATATAATGGTGGGTCATCACGACGGCGCAGGAGCCGGGCTCGGGCGTGACGCGGGCGACGAGTTCGTCGGCCGGCGCGACGAGGATGCGGTCGGCCGTGGGGAAGCGCGCGGCGGTGGCGAAGGCGGCGCGGGGATCGGCGATGGTCACGGGCCAGCCGAGGGGTTGGGCGAGTTGGGCGAGAGGCTGGGCGTCGTCGCCGGCACCGAAGATCAGGAGACGGGGCGGTGGCGCGATGACTTCTTGAAAGACGGAACTATCGGAGGAGGTTAAACCAAGATCGGATAAGAGGCGGGTCCCGAGCGACACGGCGCCGGCGGTTGCCCGCCAGACCACCGCGAGGGGAATGGGGCGGCGGGCAGCGAGGTTGGCGGCGAGCGCGGACACCCAAGGCGCTTGCCCCGAAACGGGCTCCAAGAGGACTTGGACGACCCCGTGGCATCCCAAGCCGACGCCCCAAACAAGATCGTTTTCAGAAGACGTATCGTAGGTGATGAGCTCGGCGTCACCCGTGGCCGCGACGTGTCGGGCGCGGACGATGACGTCTTCTTCGAGGCAGCCGCCGCTGATGGAGCCGAGGCGTTGGCCGGTGGCGGTGACAAGGAGGCGCGCGCCGGGGCGGCGGTAAGACGAACCGGCGACGGCGACCAGAGTGGCGAGAACCGGTCGGGAGGTGCCGGAGGGGGTGGAGAGCAGCTCGCGCAGGATGAGCGGAAGCACGTTCATGGGGTGGGCGGAAGATTGGTGGAGATCGGACTCGCGTTTTTTGCGGCGGATGTGGCGGAGACAACCGGAAGCAAAAGACGGGACGCTGACGAGTTTTTCGAGGGAGCGCGGGGGCGGATCATTCGAAATTAGCCCTTGCGGAATACGTCGGGATTATGACACGCGTTGCGGAGTAATAGTGAGATAGCCGATCACAACCGGCGTGTTCCGCAACCACAACTCCACTGCCAATTATGAACCCTTCGCTGCTGACGGTCGCGCGCGCGACCGCACGTTTCGGCCTCACCTCCCTATTTTTCACCTGCGCCCTCGCCGCACAAGAAGCGAAAAAGCCCGATGAAAACAAGAACTCCGACGAGACGAAAACACTCGAAAAATTCGAGGTCACCGGCTCGCGCGTCAAGCGCCTCGACTACGAGACCGCGTCCCCCGTCGTCACGTTTACGGCGGCCGCCATCGACGCGAAAGGTTACGCCACGCTCGGAGAATTCATCCAGAGCCTGCCCTACAATAACAGCACGGGTAACTCCGAATTCACTGCCGGCAGCTTCGTGACCGGCGCCGCCACCATCAATCCCCGGGGCCTCGGCTCCAACCGGGTCCTTAGCCTCGTGAACGGACGCCGCGCCGTCCCTTACGCGCTGACGAACAGCTCGGGTGGCACGGCGCAGACCGTATTTAATTTTAACAGCATCCCGCAGGCCGCCGTGGACCGGATCGAATACCTGAAGGACGGTGCCTCCGCCATCTACGGCTCCGATGCGATCACGGGGGTGTTCAACATCATCCTGAAGAAAAACTACGAAGGCTCCTCGGTCGATTTCACGCTCTCCAACACGCTCAAACACGACACGCTGCGGAAGACGGTGAGCGTCTTCACCGGCCTTTCACGGGACGGTTGGGAAATCACGGGCGGCGTGACCCTGCAGAGCCGTCATGCGAGTTTCATTTCCGATTACGGCGTCACCACGACGGATTACCGCTACCTCGGGCAGAAGGGCACAAATTTCAACAGCACGATCTTTCATCCCTCCTACCTCAATCTCTCGACGGTCAACGCCGTCGCCTCGGGCCTCGGCACCACGGCGGGGTTTTACATCATTCCGGGCGGTAAGGGCACGGCCAACCCCACGAAGACGAGCTTCGTCAACATCGGCACCGCGACCGCGGGCATTCCCGATTCCAACCGCTTCGATTTTGCCAAGGTCACGCAGCTCTACCCCTCGAGCGAAAGCGGCGGCGGCTACGCGAGCATTCTACGGGTGCTCAACCCGCAGGTAACCGCCTTTGCCAATTTCATGTATAGCCGCAGCCTCACCCACTACGAGCTGCAGCCCTACGGCTTCACGACCTCGCTCGCGGGTATCACGCTGCCGGCGACCAATCCCTACAATCCAACCGGTCTTGCGCTCACCAACACGACGACCTCCGCCCCTTTCACCTTCCGGGGCGACTATCGCCCCAAGCGCGAAGTCACCAGCACCACGATGTCCGGGGTGACCGGTCTGCGCGGAATCGCGGGTGGCGTTTGGAATTGGGAAACCGCGGTCAGCTACGGGCAGAACGAAACCCTGCGCGATTCCGACTTGATCCGGGTGGCCGATATGCAGGCCGCGCTCAACGGCGCGACTCGCGCGACCGCCTACAACCCCTTCGGCCCTTCCGACAATCCCGAGCTCGAAAAAAGTCTCTACACCCGGTCGCGTGGTCTCGACGGCAAGATCGACAGCCTCAGCTACGACGCTTCGGTCAGCGGCAGTTTCTACCAACTGCCTTTCAAAGGCGCCGGAGAACTCGGTGTCGCGGTCGGTTACGAGTATCGCCGCGATAAGCTGAGTTCCAATCCCGAGCCGAACAACTATATCGGGTTTACCGCCACGACTCCGTTCCAAGGTAAGCGTAACATCAATTCGGCCTACATTGAACTCACGGCCCCCGTGCAAAAGTGGCTCGATTTTCAGTTCGCCGCGCGGCACGAGCGTTACAGCGATTTCGGCAACACCACGAAACCGAAGGTGGGCGTCAAAGTCCGGCTGCCTTCAACCCGGTTCGTCAACGTCATCCTCCGCGCCTCCTATTCCGAATCCTTCAAGGCCCCCGATTTGGGCCAGCTTTACCAGCCCCAGTCCAATGCGACCACCAGCGCCAGCCTGCTCGACCCCTTGCGCCCACAAGACGCGGCCCGGCAGCTTCCCTCGCGCGTCGGTGGCAATCCCAACCTCAAGCCCGAAGAAGGCAAAGTGCAGTATTTCGGCGCTGTGTTTGAGGTGCCGCCCGTAAAGGGCCTGAGCTTCAGTGTGGATTTCTTCGACATCCAAATCACCAACCTCATCTCCTCCCTCGGCGCGGGCTACCTGTTGTCCGCTGAGGGGCTTCGGCTGTTCCCCAACGCCATCACACGCGACAACTCCGTGCAAAATCCAGGACCGATCACCTCGATCGCCGCTATTTCCAACAACCTGGGCCTCCAACTTTACCGCGGGGTGGACTACGGCGTGCGTTACAGCGTCCGCAATACCCGCCTCGGCACGTTCACGTTCAATGCCGATGCGACCCAGGTTCTCAAAAAGGGCTCCGATGCCGGCACCGGCTTGGGCTTCTTCGACAACACCGGCTTGGCCTTCGACGTCGAGTGGCGCTACAATTATGGTGCTTCTTGGAGCTACAAAGACTTCTGCGCCCGGGTCACGGCCGATGTGGTGGGGAAGTATTTCAACGACAACTGGACGGCAGCCGGCTGGGGCGAAAACGTCTTCACTCTGGTCAACCCCTCGGTGAGCTACCGGGGCTTCAGAAAAATGACCGTCACGGTGGGCGCGACCAACGTCTTCAACAGTCGGCCGCCGGCAAACGGGTTTCGCGTGCTGGGGTTTGACGACCGGGTTTACGGCGCCGGCGCCCTCGGCGTCGCGGCCTACCTTCGCGTGAGGAAGGAATTCTGATTTCGATCGTCCCAAAATCGCATGGACTCACCCGCGCGCTCCCTCGACCCGAGGGAGCGCGCTTTTTATCCCGTCTCGCCGCCCTTTCTCTTCGCCCGACCCGCCATGAAACCCGTTTACCTGCTCGCCGGCCTCGCCGCCCTTTACCTCGCCCCGTCGGTGAAGGCCGGCCCGCCGCCGGAATTTCCCGTCGAGACGTTTTTCAAGAAACCCAATATATCAAACGTCACGTTCTCGCCCGACGGCAAGCGCATCGCCTGCCTCGTGCCCTACGAGCGCCGCATGAATCTCGCGGTCATCGATCTCGAAAAGAAAACGAAAAATCTGCTGACCAATTTCAAAGATAACGACGTCGGCGGCCTCCTCTGGGCCAGCGACGACCGGATCATCTTCCTGAAAGACACAGACGGGCGGGGGGGCTCCACCGTTTATGCGGTCAATAGCGACGGGACCGATCGGATACTCCTCGTCGGCGGCGCGGGCGAAGCCAACTCCGAACAAGCGGCCAACCAGCGGTTCCGCGGCTTCCTCGCCCGCCTGCCCAACGACCCCAAAAACATCCTCGTGCTGGGCAGTCTCTCCGGTGCGCAGGGGCCGGACGTTTGCCTGATGAACCTCAAGACCGGCAAGATGACGCTCGCAGTGGCCAATCCTGGCTGGGTCCGCCGCTGGGTGCTTGACCGCCATCAAGTCGTCCGTGCCGCCGTCGCCTTGCAAGGGCTCACTGCGACGGTGCTGCTCCGCGATCCGGCCAAGGGCACGTTGACCCCCGTCCATGCCCATCAGGCCGATGCCCCGGGCTGGGCCCCGCTCGCGTTCGACGGCGACGACCGCACGCTTTTCATCGCGTCCAACCTCGGGCGCGGCACCACCGCCGTTTACCGCTACGACACCGAGACGCGCACGCTCGGCGAACTGGTTCACGGCGACGCAACCTACGATGTCGATGATGTCGTCTGGGACGAGGCGAAGCGGAAAATCGTCGCCGTCGCGATCAACGCCGACCGCCCCCGCCTCCACTGGCTCGACGCCGAAAGCGGAGCCCTGCAGCAGCGCATCGACCAAGCCCTTGCCGACACCTCGAACCGCGTTCTCCATGCCGCCCCGGATGGGTCCCGCCGCCTAGTCTCCGCCCGTAGTGACCGGGACCCCGGCGTCTATTACCTCTTCGATTCCGCCACGAAAAAAATCGAGGAACTCGCCGTCCTCAAACCGGGCATCGACCCCGAGCAGATGGCCCCGATGACCCCCGTCACGTTCCAAGCGCGTGACGGCCTCACCCTCCATGCTTACCTCACGCTCCCCTTGGGGCGTGTTCCCGAAAAACTCCCTCTGGTGATCCATCCCCACGGCGGCCCGTTTGGGATTCGGGATAATTGGGGCTTCAGCCCCGAGGTGCAGTTCTACGCCAATCGCGGATTCGCCGTGCTCCAAGTCAACTACCGCGGGTCTGGCGGGTACGGCGACAAATTCGGGCGCGCGGGCTGGAAAAAATGGGGGCTTGAGATGCAAAATGACTTGAGTGACGCCGTGAAATGGGCCGTCGCAAAGGGCCTTGCCGATCCGGCGCGCGTCGTGATCTCCGGCGCTAGCTACGGCGGCTATGCGGCGATGGCGGGACTCGTGTTTACTCCCGAGCTCTATTGTGCCGGTGTGAACTATGTGGGCGTGGTCGATATCGCGGAGCTTGTCCCCACGGGAGACGGCGCGACGAAAAATCGCCTGCACTGGATGACGACCCGCATCGGCGATCTCGACGATGCCGCCGACCGTAAGCGCATCCGCGACACCTCTCCCGTCCACTTCGCTGAGCGCATCGTCGCGCCCGTGCTGATGGCCTACGGTAAGAACGATCCGCGCGTGCGCATCAGCCAAGGTTACGATATCGAGGCGGCCTTGAAAAAGGCCGGCAAAACCTACGAGATGATCATTGAAGACAAAGAGGGCCACGGCTTCCGCAAGGAAGAGCTCACCATCGCTTTTTACACCAAGATTGATGCGTTTTTGAAGAAGCACGTCCCTCTGCCGGGTGTAGCGGTGAAAATCGGGTCGCCCCACGTGGTCGAGTTGTCGGTGACAAAATAAGGTTCCTCGTGGGGTTCAGCTAATAAAGGCCAGACCATGAGCGACGTTGCCGACAGTAGCTGTCGGCCGGAAGAAGACGGTTTGGGCGGTGTCCTGCTAAACCCGGAATCGTGGCCTCGCCCGCTATCTGGCGGCGCGGACCATTATTTTTGGCCAAGTCTATGGCACCCGGCATCTAGAAGCCTGCCGTTCTAAAGCGCGTGAAACCTGCTTTCAGGCGCAAAATGTGGCCGATTGGTCGTGAATTGTTACGATTGTGGCGCAAATTTGCGTTGCCGGGTCAAATATTCATCGGCTTTATCGTGCCCAAACGAACGCGGCCCCAGCCGCGGTTGTTTTCACAACAACACCCACTGACTAACTGTAATCATGAATACTGAAACCATCAGATCATCGAAGATCGCGCGCGCTCTGCTTTTGAGCGCCGTCGTCTTCTCGCTCGCGGCCGGCAACGCCGTTGCCCAGACCGCGTCTCCCACCGTCACGAGGACCGATGACGCCACGAGACTCGAAAAGTTCGAAGTCACCGGCTCGCTTATCAAAGTTTCCGAACTCGTCGGCCCCAGCCCAGTGGATATCATAACCGACAAGGTGATCCAGTCGAGCGGCGTGACCGACACCGCCCAGCTCTTGAAGCGCATGAACCCCGGCTTCCAAGGGAACGGCAACGTCTCCACCGAGACGAATAACGGCGGCGGCGGCGAGGCCTACATCGCCCTCCGTAATCTCACCACCTTGGTCCTCGTCAACGGCCGTCGCCTGACCAGTTCGCCCTACTCCAATGGCTCGGCGGTGGACTTGAACACCATCCCTCTCGCGATGATCGACCACATCGAGATTCTGAAGGACGGCGCCTCCACCACCTATGGCTCCGATGCCATCGGCGGTGTGGTGAATCTCATCCTGAAGAAAAACTATAACGGTTTCGATGTCCGCGCCCGCTATGGTGCGACTCGCAATCGCGACTACACCACGCGAGGTTTCTCGATCGTCGGCGGCGTGTCTAAGGAAGGCTCCTCGATCACTGTCGGCCTGGATACTTTCAAAAACGACCAGCTCTCCACGACCTCCCGTAGCCTGGCTACACTCGACGCCAAGGCGTTGATCGCCGGCGGCAGCACGGCCGCGCTACCCAGCTATTACTCAGGCAGCTTCGCCGGCCGCGTGGGCAGCTTCGTGCTCGCCGGCTCGCCGCTCGCCAAGGGCGCTCCGGGCTATAACGCCAGCATCACCTCTCCTCCCGCAAAGACGGATCCCAACGCTGCACCGCAGACGATCGCCCAGCTCGCGGCCGCCGGTATCTATGTGCCGATCGCCGCGACCACGGCCTCAATCAACGCGCTCGGGGCCACCACGATTCTAAACACCACCCAATTCGGCACCGCCAGCATCGTGCCAACGGACCGCCGCCAGGTGGTGGTTAACGGCGAGCACGAGATCACCGGCAAGCAACTCGTCGCCTTTGCCGACGTCTTTTATTCGCAGACGATCAACAGCGGCACGGTGCTCGCCCCTTCGCCCTTGGCGAGTGTCGGCGGCAACCGACTTATCATCCCGGCGACCAATCCCTACAATTTGCTCGGCACCAATATCGGCCTCGGCTTCACCGGCGACCCCGGCGTCCGCACCCGGCTTGAGGAAGTGGGCAACCGTTCCCGCCAGAGCACGACCGACACCTATCGCGTCGTCGCCGGCTTGAAGGGCGAAATCAATGAAAACTACAGCTGGCAGGTCGACGCCACGTATAGCCGCGCCAACTGGACCCAGCTCGTTTTCGGCGGTGCCAACGGCTCCGTCATGAACCAGCTGCTCACCCCCCAAATCGTCAACGGCGCTTACGTTTACAACGCCGCCGGCAAACCCCTCTCGGTCTTTTCCGACGGCGCAGGCGCCGTGCCGGTCTATAATTACTTTGGCATCAAAGGCTCCAATGACCCCCGCTCGGTGGCGGCGATCCAGTCCGTGCTGTTCCAGAACGGTTCCACCCAGCTCAACCAGCTGAACGCCCTTTTCCGCGGCACCCCCTTCGATCTCCCGGCCGGCAAACTCGGTTTCGCCGTCGGGGCGGAGTATCGTAAGGAAGACATCACCGCCGCCGTGGACGGCCTGTTCGCCAACGGTCTCGCCCTCGGTTACGGTGCTGCCAATACCTTCGCTGGTGGCAAGCGCAGCACCAAATCCGTCAATGGTGAAGTTGACGTTCCGCTCATCGGCGGCGCCGTCACCCTGCCCGGCGTCTATTTTCTTAGCCTGAACCTCGCGGGACGTTACGAGAAGCTTAGCACTGGCGACACCTCCAAGGTTCCGAAGGTCGGCGTCAAGTGGCAGCCGCTCGACAAGGATCTGACCCTGCGCAGCACCTACGCCAAAGGCTTCATCGCTCCTTCGATCTACAGCCTCTACGGGCCTTCCGGCGAGAATTCCCCCACCTTCACCATTCTCGAAGGCTCGGCAACCGCGCCCACCGCGCCCGGCGGTTCTTCCGGTCGCTTGGTCACGGGTCAGTTCGGTTCCCAAATCACCGAACTTTCCAACCCTGCGCTCAAGCCATCCGAATCCAAGAGCTTTACCTTGGGCGCTGTTTACTCGCCCAAATTCGTCAAGGGTCTCACCCTCGGCGCCGATTATTATTTCGTGAAGCAGGATCATCAGGGCGGGATCGACTACACCTCGATCTTCCGAGATCTGAACAGTAAGGGTTCGGGCTCGGCCTTAGCCAACAAGTTCACGTTCACCGACGGCTCCAAGCTCACCACCGCGACCGCGAACCAAGTCACCTCGACCAACATCGGCAGCCTTTCGGTCGTCACTAATCCGTCCGGCGAGCTATACACCGACGGCCTCGATTTGAACGTGGATTACAAGATCCCGTCTTCGATCATGGGCAACTGGGGCATGCTCGGCGTCGGCGCCAACGCCAACGTGCTCTTCAACTATAAATTCCACCCCAATCCGCAGAGCGGCAACAAGCAGTATGCCCGCCAGCAGACGGGCGCCACCTACGGCCTCGGCGGCGCGACCGGCGTCCTTCCCGGTTATAACATCAAATACTACGCGACTTGGAATTATCGCGGCTTCACCACCTCGTTGAACGCTTCCTACCTCCCCGCGGTGGTGGACGCGGGCTCCCTTTTCGGGGGGCAGGCTACCACCAACGCCAAGCGCGCCGACGGTAAAGCTTACAAGATTCCCTCCTACACCACGGTGGACCTCACGGTTTCCTACCTCTTCCAAGGCCGCGGCTGGTATAACAACATCGGCCTGCTGGCCGGCGTGA
>JACMRG010000043.1 GCA_014376585.1 Opitutaceae bacterium
GCGGCCTCTGCCGCAACTGTCTCGCCGGCCGCCGCCACCTTTGCAAGGACACCAAGGGCGTCGGCGTGAACCGCGACGGTGCGTTCGCCGAATACCTCTGCATCCCCGCGACCAATGCCGTCCTCGTCGATCCCGCGATCCCCCTCGATGTCCTCTCCTGCTTTGACCCGCTGGGCAACGCGACCCACACCGCCCTCCAATACGACCTCGTCGGCGAAGACGTTCTCATCACCGGCGCCGGTCCCATCGGTTGCATGGCCACCGCCATCGCCTGGCAGGCCGGCGCGCGCAAGATCGTCGTCACCGACGTCAACCCCGACCGCCTCGCCCTCGCCGCCCGCATGGGCGCGACGCGCACCGTTGATGTTTCCAAAGAAAAACTCCCCGACGTGCAGCTTGAGATCGGCATGAAAGAGGGCTTCGACGTCGGCCTCGAAATGTCCGGCAACCCCGTCGCGCTAAACACCATGATCGACAACATGGCCCACGGTGGCCGCATCGCCCTCCTCGGCATCATGCCCGGTGCCGCCTCCGTCGATTGGAACAAGGTTGTCTTCAACATGCTTACGATCCGCGGCATCTACGGCCGCGAGATGTATGAGACCTGGTATAAGATGACCTCCCTCATCCAGCGCGGACTCGATATCTCTCCCGTCATCACGCATCGCTTCCCCTACACGGAATTCCAAACCGCTTTCGACCTCATGCGCTCCGGTCGCAGCGGCAAAATCATTCTCAATTGGGAGTAAGCCATGACTCCCGCCTACCTCGCGCATCTTCAAAAAACGCTCGGCGAAATCGAAGCCGCCGGCCTCACCAAACGCGAACGCCTCATCGCCACCGCGCAGTCCGCGCACATCGCCGTCGCCGGCGGACGCCAAGTTCTGAACTTCTGCGCCAACAACTACCTCGGCCTCGCTGATCACCCCGCGATTATTGCCGCCGCTCACGCCGCGCTCGACCGCTGGGGCTATGGCCTCGCCTCCGTCCGTTTTATTTGCGGCACCCAAGAAATCCACCGCGAACTCGAAACGCGCCTCAGCGCCTTCCTCGGCACTGAAGATACCATCCTCTACTCCTCCTGTTTCGACGCCAACGGCGGCGCCTTTGAAACCCTTCTCACTGCCGAAGACGCGGTCATCAGCGACGAACTCAACCACGCCTCGATCATCGACGGCATCCGCCTCTGCAAGGCCCAGCGCTACCGCTACAAAAACTGCAACCTCGCCGACCTCGAAGCCCAGCTCCAAGCCGCCGACGCCGCCAAAGCCCGCTTCAAACTCGTCGTCACCGACGGCGTGTTTTCGATGGACGGCTTCATCGCCCCTCTCCGCGAAATCTGTGATCTCGCCGAGCGCTACCACGCCCTTGTCATGGTCGATGACAGCCACGCCGTCGGCTTTATGGGCAAGACTGGCCGCGGCACGCATGAGCATTGCGGCGTCGTCGGCCGCATCGATCTCATCTCCGGCACCCTCGGGAAAGCTCTCGGCGGCGCGAGCGGCGGCTACCTCAGCGGAAAAAAGGAAATCATCGACCTTCTCCGCCAACGCTCCCGCCCCTACCTTTTTTCAAACTCCCTCGCGCCCGCCATCGCCGCCGCCTCCATCGCCACGCTCGATCTCATCACGCGCTCAACTGAGCTCCGTGATCGCCTCGAAGAAAACACCCAATTCTTCCGCGTCGGTCTCACCGCCGCGGGCCTCACGCTCAAGCCCGGCTCGCATCCCATCGTCCCGGTGATGCTCGGCGATGCCGCGCTCTCGCAGAAGTTCGCCGCGCGCATGTTGGAGAAAGGCGTCTACGTCGTCGGTTTTTTCTACCCCGTCGTTTCCCAAGGCGCAGCTCGCATCCGCACCCAAGTCAGCGCCGCCCACTCCCGCGCCGACTTGGAGTTCGCCATCAACGCTTTCGCCGAAACCAAAACCGAGCTCGGCCTCTGAACTTCGCCATGACCCAAAAAATCTCTGCCCCTCTCTGCCGCCGCCTCGAAAAAGCCGCCCGCGCCGCCGCGAAGAAATCCTACTCGCCCTACTCGAAGTTTCCCGTCGGCGCCGCCATCCTCTGCGGCTCGGGCAAAATCTACACAGGCTGCAACGTCGAGAACGCCTCCTACGGCCTCTGCAATTGCGCCGAGCGCACCGCCATCTTCACCGCCGCCGCCGCTGGCGAACGCACGATCAAAGCCGTCGCCGTTTACACGCCCACCGCCGCCCCCACGAGCCCCTGCGGCGCCTGCCGCCAAGTCATCAACGAATTCGGGCCGACCGCGCTCGTCATCAGCGTTTGCGACTCCGCCGCCCGCATCGAGACGACGCTCGACCAGCTCCTGCCTCACGCCTTCGGTCCCGCCAACCTGACGTAAACGCCCGATCACCCTGACGCACCCGCGCCGTCAGGACTTAGCTCGTGAAATAGTCGCGCACCGCCGAGACGACTTGCGCGCTCGGCACTTCGCTCTCGGTGCGGTCCCCAAGATCGCGGATTTTGACCACGCCCTTCGCCAATTCTTCCGCGCCGTAAATCAACGCCAGTTTCGCGCCCGAGTCCGAAGCCGCTTTCAGTTGCTTACCGAACGCCACGTCCTTGAGCGGATAGTCCACGCGGTAGCCCGTCGCCCGGATTGCCTGAATGTCGCCAAACGCAGCCACCCGCTCCGCCTCGCCTCCAATCACGCAATAAACATCCGGCGCCTGCACAAACGTCGGCATCAACCCGCGTTGCTCAAGGAGCAGTGCAAACGTCATATCACCGATCGCGAAGCCTACCGCCGGCAGCGCCGGCCCGCCGAGTTTTTGCACGAGATCATCATAGCGCCCGCCGCCCGCCAGCGCACGCAGTTCGCCTTTCCGGTCAAACGCTTCAAACACGAAGCCCGTGTAATAGGCCAGCCCGCGCACGACCCCGAGATCCACTTCTACAAAACGCGCCAGCCCCATCGCCGCCAGCCCCGCCAGTAACTTCCGCCAGTCGCCGAGTCGCGCCGCCAATTTCCCGCCACCCACCGGCGCGAGCACGGCCTCTAGCGCCGCCAGTGATTTGATCTGCAAGAACGCGAGCACCTTGGCCTTCAGGCCGGCTTCCAACTCACCGAACTCCTCCGCGTAGCCCTTGAAAGCGTCGTCGCCCATCTTCTCAAACTTATCCACCGCCCCGAGCACCGCCCGGATGCGGGGCTCGTCGAGCCCAAGCGCCTCCAAATAATAGAACCACAGATTGCGATCGCTCAGCCGCACATAGAAATCCTGATCCGTCAGGCCAAAGCTGCACAGGCACTGCGTAAGCAACGCGATGAGCTCAATCTCCGCCTCGGGACCGGGCTCGCCGAAAATATCCGCGTTGAACTGAAAGAAGCAGCGCCCGCGGCCTTTCTGCATCCGCTCGTAACGGTAAAATTCCGCGACGCTAAACCACTTGATCGGACGCTTGAGCGAACTCGCCTTCGCGCCAACCAACCGGCATACCGTCGGCGTCATCTCCGGCCGCAGCGCGACCTCACGTCCGCCTTTGTCCGTGAAGCTGAAAAGCTGAGCCTCGATCTCGTCACCCGACTTCATTTTATAGAGTTCAAGCGGCTCCAACACAGGCGCGTCGTATTCCGCGAAACCATAGGTTCCCGCAGTCTGCCGCCAGAGGCGAAAGATATGATTACGACGGGCAAAATCCTCGGGATAGAACTCGCGGAAACCGGGCAGGGTCTGAAACGTGGCCATGAGATCACGAACGTAGCGGTCGCTCCCCTCACCTCGCCAACCAAAAAAAGACCCGGAGCGGCATTCGCCGGTCCGGGTCTTAAAATCCGAGGGAAATTCTCGTCAACCGAGCTTGGTCAGGTCGATCTTCTTGAGTTGCTGCTTAAGAATCTTGCCGGACTTAAATTTAACCACCGCGCGCTGCGGGATAATGACCTCGGCCTCGGGCTTGTTGGGGTTGCGGCCGATGCGCTGTTTGCGAACCTGAACCTCAAGCACACCGAAGTTGCGCAACTCGACGTTACGGCCGTCGGCGAGGGCCTTCTGAATGATGTCGAGGGTCTGCTGCACTGTATCGACGATTTGCTTCTGAGGAAATCCGGTCTTACGGAAGATTTGCAGAACAATCTCCCGTTTGGTTAGATTTGAGGACATAGGAATGAATAGTTTATTGGGTTAGGGAACGCGCGAGTTCTGGATTACCACATAATTCCCATAAGGTTGGTTGCGTCAACCCATTGGCCGCTTTAGTCATTAAGCGTTATTACGCACTTCATGTCCCCCATCACTCCAGATCCCAAAGCCGTAAACTCGATGTTCGGGCGTATCGCAGCCCGCTACGATTTAGCCAACCGTCTACTCAGCGGCGGCATTGATCTCTGGTGGCGTCGCAGCTTGGTGCGCGGAGTGCGCCGTCATGCGCCGGCAGCGGTGCTCGATCTCGCCACCGGCAGCGGTGACGTCGCTTTCGCCCTCGCGCGTGGACTCAGCCCAGACACCCGGATTGTGGGCATGGATTTTTGTCTGCCGATGCTTGACGAAGCCTCGGCCAAACAAATCCGCGCTAACAACCCTCGCTATTCGACCATCAGTTTTAAACCGGGTGACGGCCTCGACCTACCACTCGGCGACGCCACTTTCGACGCCGTCACCATCTCGTTCGGCCTCCGCAATATGGCAGATCGCCATCGTGCTTTGTCAGAAATGCGCCGCGTGCTCCGTCCCGGCGGGCGGCTCTGGGTGTTGGAGTTTTCGCAACCCCAGCGTTGGTTTCGGCCGTTCTATTTTTTTTACCTGCGTCGCATTCTGCCGTGGATCGCCGGAACGGTCACGGGCGACCGGGACGCCTACGTTTATCTTAACGAGACCATTGAACAGTTCCCCGACCGCGAAGCGCTCGCGGCGGAAATCCAATCGGCGGGATTTACCAGTATCACCTCAAATGGGCTCACCTTCGGGATCGTAGCCCTGCACGAGGCCCAAGCCTCAGGCAATTTTGGAAACGCTTAGAGCAGGCCCGACTGAATTAGTTAAACGATTTTCCGCAACCGCACGTGCTTTGCGCGTTTGGATTCTTGATCTCGAAACCCTTGCCGTGAAGGCCATCGTCGAAATCAATTTGAGAGCCGTCCAAGTAGGCCAGGCTGGCCGGATCCAGCAGCATTGCCACACCTTCACTTTCGATCACCGCATCATCGGGCTTCGCCTGATCGAAGGACATGCCGTATTGAAAACCTGAACAGCCGCCTGATTCGACAAACACGCGCAACCGTTTGTCCGGAGCGGCTAGATCGGCCTGCATCGAACGAACCTGAGTGGCAGCGCGGGCGGTAAGGGTGACCATTCGGCTAGGTTGGTCTGCTCCACTAAGCTGTCAAATCCGAGCACCAGCAGGATTCACGCCGAGAACCGATTTGAACTCTTGCCAGCAGAGTGAGGCCCGGCTGTTGTCGGGCCGTGGCTGCCATTAAAAACATCTTCAACGAAATCCACTATGAGATGACCCGTAAGATCGCCGAGGGCGGGATGGGCTTGGTTTACGAGGCCGTGCAGCTCGGCGCCGGCAATTTCCGCAAGGTCGTCGCGGTAAAACTCATTCGTGAGGAATATTCGGCCATCGAGGAATTCCAGAATAATTTTATCGGCGAAGCCCGTCTGGTCGCCGATTTGATCCATACTAATATCGTTCAGACTTACCATCTTGGTCAGGTGGGCGGGCAATATTTCATGGTGATGGAGTTCGTCCGCGGCATCAACTTGGAGCAGTTCATCGACCGCCATCGCCAACTGGGTCGCAAGGTGCCGGTCGACCTTGCCGCTTTCATTATCTCACGCATCGCCCGCGGTTTGGCCTACGCTCACAACAAGTGCGACCGCGAGGGCCGCCACCTCAACATCGTTCACCGCGACATCGGCCCAAAAAACATCATGCTCGCTTACGAAGGCGACGTGAAGCTTACGGACTTCGGCATCGCGAAGGCCCTTGACCTCATGTATAATGAGGAAGGCAAGGTCATCGCGGGCAAAGACGAGTATCTGTCCCCCGAGCAGGCCAGCTACGCCGTCACCGACGCCCGTGCCGATATTTTCCCGCTCGGCATCGTTCTTTCAGAAGTCTTGCTCAGCAAAAATCTCTTTCGCGCCGTTGATCGCGCCCAATCCCGCCGCAATATCCTCACGATGCCGATCCCGCAGTTCGCATCGCTTCGCGCCGATATTAAACCTGACCTTGAGGCGGTTCTCCAACGCTGCTTTCAGCGCGATCGAGATAAGCGCTACCAATCTTCCCTCGATGTCCTCACCGACCTCGAAATGCATCTCTACGGCGCGGGCTACGGCCCGACCAATGAGAAACTCGGGGTATATCTGAAAGACCTTTTTGATGTGCGCGACCCCGTTATTCCCGCGCTCCCGACTCGTCACCCCATGTGAGCGATGAACGCTTTCCTTATTCATCCAGCGCATGAGCGGACCCGGATTTAGCCAAGATCTCCGCCAGCGCCAGACGCAGTCCCTCGTCCTTGCGCCGCAACTTCGCCAGTCCCTGAAAATCCTTCAGGTCGCGGCGCTCGATTTACGTTCCGTCATCCAAGAGGAGCTGCAGGCTAATCCCACCATTGAGGAGATGCCGATGGACGGCGAGAGTCTGGACAAAACGACCGACGAACATGATGAGCATGACGTCACTGATGGCGCAGGCGATAACGACAGCGACTCCGCCTCCCCCGCCCCGACGGACGACTCACCGGTTAAAGGCGACGAGATGGATTTCTCCAAGGAATTTGAGATCCTCGGCAAAATCGACGAAGACTGGCGTGACCACATGGCTAGCGCCGGCGGAGCCCAGCCCTACACTTCCGAGGACGCGGAACGCCGTCAGCACTTCTTCGACTCCTTGGTCGCCACCACCTCGTTGCAGGAGCACCTGATGCAGCAGGCCGAGCTCGCCGACCTCGACACTCCCACCCTCGACGCCCTCCGCCACCTCGTCGGCAGTTTGGACGACCGCGGCTTCTTGACCCAAAGTCCCGCCGATGTCGCACTCCAGACCGGCATTGCGCTCGACGCCGTCAAAAAAGCCCTCGGCCTCCTCAAAGCGTTTGATCCGCCCGGCATCGGCGCCCAATCGCTCGCCGAATGTCTTCTCGCGCAACTTTATTCACTAGGTCGCGGCGAATCGCTCGGAGCGCGCATGATTCGCGATCATTTCGAACTACTCACCCGGCGCCGCATCCCGGAGCTCGCCCGGAAACTTGCTGCTCCTGCCGATGACGTGCAGGCCGCCATCGAAGAAATCGGCAAACTCGACCCCGCCCCCGGCCGGCGTTTCGCCGAGGATAACAACCGGGTCGTCATCGCTGATGTCACTATCGAAAAAGATGGCGGAGAGTGGAAAATTTCTCTCAACAGCGACTATATCCCCCGCCTGCGTATCTCCAGCACCTATCGCGACCTCATCGCCAAAGGCACGCTCGCCAAGACCGAGCGTGACTACCTCCGCGAGCGCATCCGCGCCGGCAAATTTCTCATTGATTCCATCGAACAACGCCAACGCACCATCGAGCGCATCACCCGTGAAATCTTAAAAGCCCAGCTGGCTTTCTTTGAAAAAGGCGTCTCCGAGCTGAAGCCGCTCACGATGACGCAAATCGCCGATGTGGTCGGGGTGCACGAGACGACCGTCAGTCGTGCCATCGCCAGTAAATATCTTAAAACCCCGCACGGCATTTTTGAGTTCAAGTATTTCTTCACCCCGGGCTACCAAGCCGAAAGCGGCGCTTCCGTTTCCAATACCAGCGTGAAGGAAATGATCGCCGACTTGGTCGCTGTGGAAGACAAAGGCGGCCCGCTTAGCGATCAGGAAATCGTCGGTAAGCTCCAATCCAAGGGCATCACCATCGCCCGTCGCACCGTCGCCAAATACCGCGAGGAACTCGGCATTCTCCCGAGCAACCTCCGCCGCGATTACAAGTAGGCCAGCTGCGGCGCTCAACTCAGCGGCGCGTTCGGCTCTACGCGCAGATCAAAACCCGCCGTGCGCTCTACGCCGGTCGTATCCGCCCAAGCTGCAAACGCGATCATGGCGGCGTTGTCACCGGTATGCCGGGGCTGCGCGGCGAAAAACTCCACCCCCGCCCGTTTCGCCTCAACGGCGAGAGCCGCGCGCAAAACTCCATTATTGGCCACGCCACCCGACAATCCCAGGCTGCGCCATCCGCGACGCTCCAGCGCCACCCGCGTCTTTCTCACCAGTGAATCGATCACCGCCTGTTGGTAGCTCGCACAGAGATCGGGCAACCGCGTTGCCACCTCCTCGGCGGGCATTTTTTCCAACCGGTAGCGCAGGCTCGTTTTGAGGCCCGAGAAACTGAAATCAAGTTCACTGCGCGGCCCATTCCCACGCGGAAAATCAAAAGCATCAGCCCGTCCGCCTGCGCCGATTTTCTCCACCAACGGCCCACCGGGATAGCCGAGACCGAGCAGCTTGGCGCCTTTGTCCAGCGCTTCACCCGCCGCATCATCGCGAGTCGCGGCCATGACGGTAATGACACGCTGTTCATCAATCGTGAAGAGCAGCGTATTCCCTCCCGACACGATCAAGCCGAGATGCGGCAACCACACCTTGAGTCGCTCCGCAAATTTTTCAGGAGCCTCCGCATGCGCCGCGATGAAGGGCGACCACGCATGCGCCCGCAGATGATTCACGCCGGATAGCGGCACCCGCAACCCCAGGGCCAGTGCTTTGGCCGCCGCCCCACCCACCGCAAGACAAGCCGCCAACCCCGGCCCGTGGGTCACCGCGACTTCGGAGACCGCTGCAAATCCGGGCTCCCGCTGCGCCAACGCCACCAGCGGCGCAAAATGCCGCAGGTGCTCTCGTGTCGCCAAATCCGGCACGACGCCACCGTGGCGTTCATGCAGGGCGATCTGGCTGTGCACCCATTCGGCGGCCATTCCCACCGACGGGTCAAACAACGCGACCGCCGTCTCGTCGCAGGAACTTTCCAAAGCCAGAATCATATTGAACCCATCTTTAATGTTGCGACCCCGCCACCGTCGGGCGCGTGCGATCACCCAAAACTTGCACCCCGAGGAGCACGTCAATCGCCACCTGTAACTGACGATCCTTGATCGGTGCAAAGCCGAACCGTTCCTCGAACGCCGCGGGATCATCTCGCTCGGGCCTGGCGCGCTGTAAACTCAGCTTTCCATCTTCGTCGGGCGTCATCACCACCTCGACCTGCGGCGCGATCCCTTTCTCGTGAATGGTCACCCCGCTGGGCGTGTAGTAACGCGCCGTCGTGAGCCGCAGACCCTCGCCATTCTTTAGCTTAAAAACCGACTGCACCGAACCTTTTCCAAAGGAGCGTTCGCCGACCACGACCGCCCGCCCCGTGTCTTTCAATGCTCCAGTTACGACCTCGGCCGCACTCGCGCTGCCCGAATTGATCAATATCGCCAACGGCAGGTCGAGCGGTGGCCCGTCGATTTCCGAGCGATAGTCTTCCCGGTCGCCCGGCTTACGACCCTGCGTGTAAACCACTATCTCTCCTTTTTTGAAAAACAGCTCCGCGACTTCGACCGCGGCGTCGAGCAACCCGCCTGGATTATTGCGTAAATCAAGCACCAGGCTGCTCGCACCCTGTTTCAGCAAGGTCTCCAGCGCCTTGGCAAATTGGTCGCCGGTGTGTTCGGAAAATTCTGTGATCTGGATGTAGCCCACGCCATCGCCCAAAATCCGCGCGCCTTGCACGCTCTCCGTTTTGATCACCTCGCGCACCAAGGTCAGATCGATCTGTTGAGAATTATTGGGGCGCTGGAGGCCTAACGACACTTTGGTCTGCGGTTTGCCCCGCAACCGACCTACGACGGCGTCAATTACGGTGCCGCTGGCGAGCGACTTGCCATCGATGCTCACGATTTCGTCGCCGCGGCGGATGCCCGCACGATCACCCGGGGTGCCTGCAATCGGTGCGATCACGAGAACGCGACCACCGCGGGTTTCCACCTGGATTCCAATGCCGCCAAACTCGCCGGTGAGCTCCTCCTCAAACTCCCTAGTGTCTTTCTCCTCCAAAAACTCCGAATGCGGATCCAGCGAATCAGCCACCCCGTGCAACGCCGCCGTGGCGAGCTGGGCGTAGGCCACCGGCCTCGCATCGACGTAGTTTTCATTCACGAGTTGCATCACTTCACGCATTCGGTTTGAGGCCCGGTCCAACTCACGATTTGGCCAAATGCTCCAAACCAGCGCGAGCTTCAGAACGCCGAACGCGAGTCCGACGCCCAGCAGCGCCCCCGCCGCCAGCGTGAGAATCCGTTTGAACATCCCCGGACTGTGCGCATCCGTCTCGCTTTGTAAATGGGTTCGTCCGCCACGTCATCTTCGTCCGTTGCCTCCCCTGAATTCGCCCGCCTTTTCCGCGCCCAAGCCGGTCCCGGTGGCACGATGACATTCGTCCGGTTCATGGCGCTCGCGCTCTACGCCCCCAACATCGGGTATTACGCGCGGCCCAAACCCCGGGTCGGCTACGGACCAGGCACCGATTTTTTCACCGCCAGCACCAGCGGCCCTGTTTTTGGCGAACTGATCGCCGCCGCTTGCGTAAAGCTTCTCGGCGACCGCAACCCCCGCGAATTTACATTTGTCGAATTGGGAGCAGAAACCGAACGCGGCGTCCTAGCGAGCGTAACGCATCCCTTCGGCCATGCGCGCACCGTGCCACTCGGTGCGCGCATCCAACTCCGAGGCCCTAGCGTGATATTCTCCAACGAGCTTTTCGACGCCCAACCTTTCCATCGCTTCGTCTTCCGACACGGTGCATGGCGAGAGATAGGCGTAAAATTGAATGGCGATACCCTCACCGAAGTCGAGTTGTCCACGGCTACCCAAGCGCCGTTACCTCAAGACGCTCCCGAAGGCTACGTCATCGACGCTCCCCTCGCCGCCAGCTCCCTGCTCGACGAAATCGCGAGTCAGGCGTGGACCGGGCTTTTCATCGCTTGCGATTACGGCAAATCTTGGGCCGAACTGACCACCGCCTTGCCCGCCGGCACCGCCCGCGCTTACTTCCGCCACACGCAGTCCAATGATCTCCTCGCCCAGCCCGGCGACCAAGACCTCACCTGCCACATTTGTTGGGACTGGCTCGTTGATCGTCTCACCGCCCATCGGTTCACCAATCCAACCCTCGAATCGCAGGAGGCATTTCTCGTCCGCCATGCCGGCGACTTTATCGCCGCTACCTCGTTCGCCGAAGCCGGCCGATTCAGTCCTAAAAAGCTGGCCCTGATGCAACTGCTGCATCCGGCCCACCTCGGTCAGAAATTCCAAGCGCTCCACGCCCTACGCGAAGAATTGTGACTTTGGCCTGTACTCCAAAAATCACCTTGCTTCGCCCCACCCTCGCTCCTTTATCTTCAACCTTTAACTAATCCAAAACCACCATGGCCAGAATCTGTGCAATCACCGGTAAACGTCCCGTCAAGGGCAGCATCATCAACCGCAAGGGCCAATCCAAGAAGAGCGGCGGCATCGGCACCCATGTGACCAGCATCACAAAGCGCAAATTCCGCCCCAACCTCCAGCGAATCCGCGTGAAGCTGCCCAACGGTAGCACCAAGCGCATGCTGGTCTCGGTCAAGGCCATCAAAGCCGGGCTCGTGGTTAAGGCCTAATCCGGGTCACAACCTCTCAATTTATCAACCGCAGGCCTTCCCGGCTGCGGTTTTTTTGCGCCCAACGATCACGCTCCGAGTCGGCGATCAAAGCGCGCGGAACACAATCGATGCGTTTTGCCCACCAAACCCGAGATTGTTGCTGAGCACCGTGCGCACCGAGACCGCCCGCGCCACATTCGGCACGTAATCGAGGTCACAGTCTGGATCGGGTTCTTCAAGGTTGATCGTCGGGGCGATCATACCGGACTGGATGGTCTTCACCGCGATCACTGACTCGATTCCACCAGCGGCCCCCAGCAAATGGCCGGTCATCGATTTGGTCGAACTGATCGGAACACGCCGAGCATAGTCGCCAAAAACTTTCTTGATGGCGAGAGTCTCAAATTTGTCGTTGTAAGGCGTAGAAGTGCCGTGGGCGTTGATATAGTCAACCTGTTCGGGCGTGACGCCCGCGCTGCCCAGCGCCCGGCGCATCGCCAGCGACAGCCCCTTACCTTCCGGATCGGGAGAGGTAATATGGTAGGCATCGCATGTCGCCGCATAGCCCGCGAGTTCGCAATAAATCCGCGCTCCACGAGCCCGAGCGTGTTCGAGGGATTCCAGCACCAACACTCCAGAGCCTTCGCCCATGACGAACCCGTCGCGGTTCTTATCGAACGGTCGGCAGGCTTTTTGCGGCACGTCGTTGCGCGTGCTCATCGCCTTCATCGAACAAAAACTCGCATAGGAAAACGGCGTGATCGCCGCCTCGCTGCCGCCCGTGACCATCACGTCGGCATCACCACGGCGGATCGCATGAGCCGCCTCACCGATCGCGTGCGTGCCGGTCGCACAAGCTGAGACAATACCGAAATTCGGGCCGCGGGCCCCCAGATCGATCGCGACCAACCCAGCGCACATGTTGCCAATCAGGGACGGAATCGTGAACGGCGAAACCTTGCGTGGCCCACGCTCCGCCAAAACCTTGAGCTGCGATTCATAGGTGAACATGCCGCCGATGCCCGAGCCGATGATCACACCTACGCGATCACCGTCTTCCCGGGTCATATCAAGCGCCGCGTCCTTCACCGCCTGCCGGGCTGCTACGTAACCAAAGTGGGTATAGCGGTCATTCCGCCGCGCTTCCTTTGGGTCCATATGCTGGGCAGGATCCCAATTGCGCACCTCCGCGCCGATCTGTGAGGCAAACTGGCTGGGATCAAATAAACTGATCCGGTCTATCCCCGACCGACCCGCTAGCAAACTGGACCAAAACGTATCAACGTCGTGACCGATCGAAGCGACGGTGCCCAGCCCTGTAACAACTACGCGGCGCGATGTAACGGGGGTATCCATGGTTCAGAAACGGAGACCAACAAATTCAGAAAACAAAAAGGCGTTCCGCCAGATATTTCCACGGGGGAAACAGACGGAACGCCGAAATTAACGGGAGGTGACTTAGGCAGCGCCAGCTTTGGCTTTGATGTAATCGATGACCTGACCGACCGTCTGGAGTTTTTCAGCGTCGGATTCGGGGATCTCACCCTTGATCTCGTCCTTGAACTCTTCTTCGAAGGCCATGATCAGCTCGACGGTGTCGAGGGAATCAGCACCTAGGTCGTCGAGGAAGGAAGCGGTCGGCGTGATTTGCTCTTCGTTCACGTTGAGCTGGTTCACGATGATCTCTTTGACGCGTTGTTCGATGGTTTTTTGGTCAGCCATTGGAGCAGAAATTGGGTTGAGACGGAGGGTTCACATCGCCATGCCGCCGTCAACGGCAAAAACTTGCCCGGTGACGTAGCCCGCTTCTTCAGAGCAAAGAAATGCGGTTGCCGCGGCAATATCCGTCGCTTCGCCGAAGCGTTTCAGCGGCACCGCTTCGAGAATCTTGGCCGAAACTTCAGGATTGTTGACGAAATCCGTGGTCATGTCGGTCTTGATGAAACCAGGGGCGACCGCGTTGACGGTGATACTGCGGCCGGCGAATTCGCGGGCCAGAGATTTGGTGAGGCCGATCATGCCCGCTTTCGCCGCCGAGTAATTGGCTTGGCCGGCGTTGCCCATAATGCCGCTCACGGAAGTGATATTCACGATCCGGCCCCAGCGCGCGCGCGTCATCGGACGAGCAAGGTGCTTCGTCCAATGGAAGCAGCTCGAAAGATTGGTCGAGATCACGTCGTTCCAATCGGTCTCGCTCATGCGAAACAGCAGGCCATCCCGTGTGATGCCGGCATTGTTGACGAGGATATCGATCAACGGAAATTCCTTCAGCAACTCCTCCGCGGCCTTGGCGACGGCCGCACCATCGGCGACATCGGCTGCAAAGGCCTTCGCCTTGCCGCCAGCTGCGACGATCGCGGCAGCGGTGGCGCCGCAGGAATCGGCGGATTTGGAGACGCAGATGACGGTGACACCGTTTTTAGCGAGGGTCTCGGCTATGGCTTTGCCAATACCGCGGCCGGCGCCCGTAACGAGTGCGGTGCGATTTGTGAACGTCAGACTCATGGGGTTGGGGAGTGCGAAGGGAAACGCGCCCCAGCGCAAGTTTTCCAGCCCAAATTCTCGCCCCGCTCAATACACGTCGCGCTGGTAGCGCTTGTCCCTCTTGAGCTGCTTCACGTAGTCCACCGCGGCGGCGGGCGGCATATTACCCTGCGCGACGATAATGTCGTGCAGCGCGAGATCGACGTCCTTCGCCATGCGCTTCGCGTCCCCGCACACGAAGAAATATCCGCCGCCCTGCAACCATTGCCACAGCTCCGCGGCGTTTTCACGCATGCGATCCTGCACGTAAATTTTCGCGAGCTGGTCGCGGGAGAATGCCGTGTCGAGACGCGTCAGCTGTCCCTTGGCGAGATAACCCTGCCACTCTTCTTCGTAGAGAAAATCCGTCGCGTGTTTCTGGTCGCCAAAGAAAATCCAATTACGACCGGTCGCCCCGGAAGCCACGCGGTCCTGCAAAAATGCGCGGAATGGTGCGATGCCTGTGCCCGGTCCGACCATGATACAATCTCTCGCGCCATCTTCCGGCGGACCGAAATGCGAGTGCGACACAAACACCGGCGTCGGCGTCGAGCCCACGCGCGCTCGGTCCGCGAGGAACGTCGAGCACACGCCAGCACGATGGCGACCATTAGTCTCGTAACGCACCACGGCGACCGTGAGGTGAATCTCACCCGGATGAATCCGCGGGGACGACGCAATCGAGTAAAGACGCGGCATCAATTTACGTTGGTGATCGACAAACTCCTGGGCCGTGAGCTTCGCACTCGGAAATTCCGCGAGCAGATCAACAAACTCGCGGTCATCGAGAAATGCCGTCAGTAGGTCCTTCGACTCCGGCGCGAGCAGGCCGGTGAGCTTGGCCCTTTCTTCGGCCATCGTGGCTTTGGCGGCAAGCGTTTCGACCATCCGTCGGGTAGGCCCGGCCAGCGCGACCTTGGAAAGCAGCACCTCACGCAGCGGCAATGGCGCCGGCAGTTTCAAGCCTTGCGGTGACACGAGTTCATCGCCGGTCGCGCCGAGCCGCTGGATAATTTCGGCGACATCCTCCGGGCGATTCGTTGCGAAAACTCCGAGCGAGTCGCCCGCCTTGTAGTGGAGGCCGCTACCCGCGAGGCTGACTGCGAAGTGCCGCGTCTCTTTCGCTGAGCCGGGTTTGTTGAGCATCCGGCTCTCGGTGAGATGCGCAGGGAAAGGACTATCCTTTGAGTAAGCAGAGGCGTCAGCGGGTGTGGACATGGCTAAGGCGAAGGAAGCAAAACGCGTTCCGCGCTGGCAAGCCGCTTTCCGACGGTGCGCAGGCTTGCAGCGTCATAACATTTCCCGCCAACTCACCCTCTCAATGAGCGCCGAACCCATTCGTTTGCAAAAATTTCTCGCCGAGGCCGGCATCTGCTCTCGCCGTGCGGCCGAGGCGCTCATCGCGCAGCAGGAGGTGTGGGTCAACGGCAAGGTCGCCACCCTTGGCCAGAAAATCACGCCGGGCGTTGATAAAATCACCGTCAGCGGCAAGCCCGTGAAGGCCGCCGCGCAGGAACTGATGACGCTTGCCGTCAACAAACCCCGCGGCCTCGTCTGCTCTAACGACGACCCGCACAATCCCGAGACGATTTTTTCGATGCTCCCCCGGGAGTTGTCCCGCTTGCGCTTCTTCTGCGCCGGCCGGCTCGACAAAGACAGCGAAGGCCTCGTCATCCTCACGACCGACGGCGATCTTGCCCATCGTCTCATGCATCCCTCCAGCATCGTCGTAAAACGCTACCTCGTGGTGCTGAAGCAACCCTTCCCCGCCGCCCGCCTGCCCCTGCTGATCAAAGGCATCATGATCGAAGGCGAACGCCTCAAGGTCGAACGCGCCGCCCTCGTAAATGCCGGGGTCGCCGGCAACGCCAGCAACCTCGATGTCCACATGCATCACGGCAAGAAGCGTGAGATTCGGCTCCTCTTCACCACGCTTGGTTACGATGTGAAACGCCTGAAACGCTACCAGATCGGCGCGCTACAATTGAAAGGTATTCCGATGGGTGCGGGGAAAAAATTGTCCGGCCGCGAGATCAGCATGCTTTTCCACACGCCGGTCACGCCGAACGCTCAGTTTCAGGCCGCCAAAAAAACCGTCACCCGTTTTTCTGCCAATCGCCCCGCTGCGACCCGCACCGCCAATCCCGTCACCCTTTCTGATGAAGCCTAATCTCTACCTGTTGTCTGCCCTGCTCGCCACTTCGGCGGCCGTCATAGCCGCGCCGCTTACCGAAACCACGGCCGTTCACACCAAACCCAACGCGAGCTCGCCCGTCGTTAACTTTTTCAAAGCCGGCACCGAGCCCGCGGCATCGCCTGACTCGGTTGCCAGCACCCCCGCCGGCTGGATGGCCGTAGAATTGCCCGGCCCCTTCGAGGCGTATGTGCTAAACAAGGACCTTACGAAGGGCCTTGATGTCGTCCCCGGCGCAAATCTCGCACTCGCTCCCAAAGTCGGTGCCCCCATCCTCACCGTCGCGGCCAAAGGCGACAAAACCACAATCACCGGCCTGCACGGCAAATGGACCCAAGTTAGCCTTGAGCGAAAGCTCGTTGGCTACATCCCCGTAACTGCGATGCCCGGCTACCTTCCGGCCATCGCCACCACCGTTGCGCCCCGTGCCCCAGCTTCGATTCAGGCACCCCCGCCCATGTCCGCCGCCCCCGCCGCCCCGGTCGCCTACGGCAACGGCACCCCCGGCCACGCCGCTCCCATGGTTAACCTCAGCAACGGCGGCGCCAGTTCCCTGCCCCGGCAATTCTCCGGTAAATTAGTTTCCACGCGCCGTGCGTTCACCCCGCGCCGCCCTTTTGATTGGGCGCTCAATGACGACGCGGGCCGCCGCTACGCCTACCTCGACGTCAGCAAATTACTCCTCACGGAACAGATCGAAAAATACATCGATCACAGCGTCGTCGTTTATGGCGCGGCCAAGAACGCCGCCGACGGCAAAGATATCGTCATCGAGGTCGAGTCGTTGCAGCTGCGGTAATTTTCCCGCGAATTCCCCAGAAGACACAAAAGGCGCTTCACCTTCTGCGTTTTCCGGGAGTCTTCTCAATCTACATGGAACTCATCGACGGCAACGCCATCGCAGCCACCCTCATCGCCGAACTGAAAGCCACGGTTGCGGCGTTGCCCGGCCGCGCCCCATGTCTCGCCCTCGTGCGTGTCGGCGAGGACCCCGCATCGGTTTCTTACGTCCGCAAAAAGGAAAAAACTGCCGCGGAACTCGGCGTGACAAGCCGCGTTATCTTACCGGCGATTACCGTCACGCAAGCCGAGTTGGAGCAGCTGATCGACGACCTTAATGCCGACCCCGCCGTCGATGGCATTCTCGTGCAATCGCCGCTGCCGACGCATCTCGATGAGCTCGCCATCTTCCGCCGGGTCGATCCGGCCAAAGATGTGGATGGGTTTCACACGCTCAATCTCGGCAAGATCGCCCAAGAGGACGCCACCGGTTTCGTCGCCTGCACGCCCGCGGGTATCATGGAACTCCTCACACGCAGCCAGGTGGATCTCGCCGGTAAACACGTCGTCGTCCTCGGGCGCTCGCTCATCGTCGGCAAACCCGTCGCCCTTCTCGCTCTGCAGAAAAAAACAGGGGCCAACGCCACCGTCACCGTCTGCCACTCCGGCACCCGCGATTTATCCTCCATCACCCGCCTTGCTGACGTGCTTATCGCCGCGATCGGCCGTGCCGAATTTGTCACCGCTGATATGATCAAACCCGGAGCCGTCGTCATCGACGTCGGCATTAACCGCGTCGCTGATGCCTCCAAAAAGACCGGTTACCGACTCACCGGTGACGTCCACTTCCCTTCGGTTTCCCCGCTTTGTTCAAAGATCACTCCCGTGCCCGGCGGCGTCGGGCCGATGACGGTGGCCCTGCTCATGCACAACACGATCAAGGCGCGCCGCCAACGCCTTGGCCCCACCACGCGCTAGCTTGCAGCCGGCACCGTTTCCCCTCCAACCTTTCGCAATCATCATGGCCGCACCAAAAATCCTGGTCGTCGACGATCAGCCGATCAACGTCCAGCTGCTCAAGCGCAAGCTCGAGCGCGAAGGCTTGGGCGTCATCGCCGCCTACACCGGCCTTGAGGCCATCGACCTCGTCCAACGCGAAAAACCCGACCTCATTCTGCTCGACGTCATGATGCCCGACATGGATGGCATCGAAGTCTGCCAAAGACTCCAGGCTCAGGAAGACACCCGCTCGATCCCGATCATCTTTATCACCGCCCGCTCGACCAAGGAGAGCAAACTTGAAGGCTTGGGCGTAGGTGCCGTGGACTACATCACCAAGCCTATCGACCTCGATGAGACGCTGGCCCGAGTGCAGACCCAGCTTCGCTTTGTCGCCATTAACCGCCAGTTGATCGATCTCACCCGCCGCCTCGAAGAGGCGCGCCGCGCCGCCACCATCGGTGCCATCACCCAAGGCATTGCGCACAATCTCAACAACCTCCTCGGCGTGGTCATCGGTTACCTCGACCTCATTCAGGTCTACTACGACAAGCCCGAACAGGTCAAAAAGAACACCAAGCACGTCGAAGACGCGGTCCAGCGCATCGTCAGCATCATCAAGCAGCTGAGTTCGCTCGTCGTTAAAATCCGTCCGCCCCTGGCCAAGACCGCCCTGCCCCGTCTGCTCGAAAGTGGCATCGCCCGTTTTCACGCCGATTACAAAGTGACCGCGCCGGTCACCATCGACAACCCGCTCGGCGAACTGGTGATCGACGCCAACATCGAAGTCTTCGACGAAGTTTTTTCGAAAATTCTGATGAATGCGTGGGAAGCCTACGACAACCAGCCCGCCGATCCTCACCCGATCGCGGTCACGACCCGCGTCATCGACAAACCCGACGAGGGTAAATTCGTCGAAATTCGCGTCGAGGATCACGGCCGCGGCATCGATCCCGAAATCCGGGATCGCATGTTTGAACCCTTTATCAGTTCCAAACACACCGTCGGTGTCGGCATGGGCCTCACCGTCGCCCGTCACGCCCTGCGCACTCTCGGGGGCGAAGTCACCATGGCCGACCGCCCCGGTGGCGGCACCCTCTGCATTCTCACGCACCCGCTTGAGAAGCGCGTGAAAAAACAAAGCGCGTAAACGCCGGACCTCGATGGCGGCGGCGGCGCGTCCCGTCGTCGCCGCTCCGGCCCGGTATCGAGTTTTCTACTATGACGCATATCGCCTTTCTCGGAGCGGGCAACATGGCCTCCGCTGTCGTTGACGGCCTTATCGCCGCCCACACGCCTCCTGGCAGCCTGAGTTGCCTCGGCGGCGCTGGCCGCTCCGCCACTACCCTCGCCGCTCGCACCGGCATCATCCTAGCACCCACGCTCGACGCCCTGCTCGCTCCAGCCAGCACCCTCGTCCTCGCCTTCAAGCCACAGCATTTGGCCTCGGCCGATCCACGCTTGGCGGCACTGACATCGGGTAAATTCGTGATCTCGGTCCTCGCCGGCAAACGCTTGGCCCGTCTTGCGGAGGTGTTTCCCCAAGCGAGGAATATTATTTGGGCCATGCCCAACACCCCCGGCCAGATTGGCGTCGGCATGACGGGTTGGTGTTCGCTCCATCCGCTCACCGCGGATGATCGCCTGATCGTGGAGAAGCTTCTCGGAGCGCTCGGCCGGCACGTCGAGATTCCAGAATCGCAGATGGATGCCCTCACCGCGCTCAGCGGCTGCGGGCCCGCCTATCTGTTCGAGTTTGCGGCCGCCCTGCGCGACGGCGGGATCGCCGCCGGTCTCGCGCCCGATGTGGCGCAAATTCTCACCGTCGAAACTCTGCTCGGCGCCGCCCGCCTCCTCGCCCGTCGCAATATCGAGCCAGAGATCCTGCGCAATCAGGTTACCTCGCCTAACGGAGTCACCTTCGCGGGTCTGAAGAAAATGGAAGCGCGTGATTTCCGCGGCCTCATCAAAGAAACAATTCTTGCCGCCAAGGCGCGCTCCGAAGAAATGGCCGGGGACACCTGATGGATGATTGAGGGCGGAAATGAGCGCGGCTGAAATTTCGTGCTTCCGCCGGCCTGAGATTCCAAGGTTACATTCCTCATGAGCAATCTCCACGGCCGCATCCTCGTTACCGGCGGCGCCGGCTTCATCGGCAGCGCCCTCGTCGCGGCTTTGAACCAACGCGGGCTCACCCAAATCGTGATCACCGATTTCCTCGGCTCCGATGAAAAATGGCGTAATCTCGTTCCCCTGAAATTCGCCGACTACGTTGAGGCCGGTGATTTTCGTTCCCGTATTGCTCAGAACCCCGCGGCCTTCGGTCACTTTACGGCGGTATTTCACCTCGGCGCCTGCTCGGCGACCACCGAGAAGAATGCGAGTTACCTCATCGACAATAATTTCAACGTCACGAAGGAGCTCGCCGCCTGGGCTCTCACCCAAAAAGCCCGCTTCATCTATGCGTCATCCGCCGCGACTTATGGCGACGGAGCGCAAGGCATGGATGACCGCAGCACTGACCTCGCCCTTCTGCGGCCGCTAAATATGTATGGCTATTCGAAGCACCTCTTCGACCTCCACGCCCAGCAGATGGGCTGGCTGGATCGCATCGTGGGCGTGAAATACTTCAACGTCTTTGGCCCCAACGAGGATCACAAGGGCGATATGCGCTCATTGGTGAACAAAGCCTATCGGCAGATCCTTACGACCGGCCAAGTCGCCCTCTTCAAGAGCCGTCATCCCGACTACAAGGACGGCGAACAAAAGCGCGATTTCCTTTACGTGAAGGACGCCGTGGAGATGACGCTGCACTTTGCGGAGAAGGCACCCAATGCCGGCGGGCTTTACAATCTGGGCTCCGGTGAAGCCAACACCTGGCTTACGCTAACCCGCGCGATTTTTTCCGCGCTCGGCCGCGAACCCAAGATCGAGTTCATCGACATGCCCGAGGTGCTCCGCGGCAAATACCAATACTTCACCCAAGCCGACATCACCAAGCTCCGGTCCACCGGGTATGATCGCGCAATGACCCCACTGACCGATGCGGTGAAGGACTACGTGCAAGGATATCTCATCCCTGCAAAAAAACTCGGCGACTGAGTGTCGTTCGTCGGCTCGCTGTTGTCCGTTCAGATAAGCATCTCAGCTTTGGCCGCCACGCGTAAATGCGCCCACGGATCTGAGCTGAGCTGGGGTTCCCCCAAATCATCGCAAGCATTATTTCGACTTTCCCCCGCTCCAGCATGGACGAGTATCGTGACGACGTTTGAGATAAATCCTACGTCCCTGTCATGAACCATCCCGCTTTCCTCGATTCGCCCGACCCCACGATCTACACCCTGCGCACCACCGGCTCTGGCCCCGCGGGTAAACTCCCGCTCACCGCGCAAGTGCTGCGCAACGCCACGAGCGGCCATGTCTTCGGCATGACCCAGAACGCCGGCATGGGCTGGGACCCGCGCAAACTGCTCGGCAAAGAATTCCTCATTCTCAGCACTCAGGGCGGCATCCGCGCGCCCGACGGCACACCCGTCGCCCTCGGCTATCACACCGGCCACTGGGAAGTCGGCCTGCTCATGGAAGAAGCCGCGCGCACGTTCGCCGCACACGGCGCGACGCCATTCGCCGGCTATGTCAGCGATCCCTGCGACGGCCGCTCCAACGGCACGCACGCGATGTTCGACAGCCTGCCTTTCCGCAACGACGCCGCCATCGTCTTCCGCCGCCTCATCCGCTCGCTGCCGACGTGCCGCGGCGTCGTCGGCGTCGCCACGTGCGACAAGGGCCTGCCCGCGATGATGATGGCGCTCGCCGGCACGAAACACCTCGCGAGCGTCCTCGTCCCCGGTGGGACCACGCTCAAAGCCGAGGAAGCTGAAGACACCGCCAAGGTCCAAACCCTCGCCGCTCGTTTCGCCCAGGAAGAAATCACGCTCGATTACGCCGCCCAGATGGGTTGCCGCGCCTGCGGATCGCCCGGCGGCGGCTGCCAGTTCATGGGCACCGCCGCGACCTCCCAAGTCGTCGGCGAGGCGCTCGGCCTTTCACTGCCACACTCCGCCCTCAGCCCGTCCGGCGCCGCGGTCTGGCGCGACATGGCCCGCCGCTCCGCACTCGCGCTCATGGCGCTCGAAGCGAGCGGCCGCACGCTCGCGGACATTCTGACCGAAGATTCGCTGCACAACGCGATGGTGTGCCACGCCGCTTTCGGCGGCTCGACCAACCTCGTGCTGCACGTGCCCGCCATCGCGCACGCCGCCGGCCTGCGTCGCCCTACCGTGGAAGACTGGGCGCGCATTAACCACGAGGTCCCGCGCTTGGTGGACGTTCTCCCCAACGGTCCCACGCACTACGCCACCGTCGATGTCTTCCTCGCCGGCGGCGTGCCCGAGGTGATGCTGCACCTCCGCGAACTCGGCCTGCTCAAGCTCAACTCCCTCACCGTGACCGGCCAGACTCTCGGCGAAAATCTCGCTTGGTGGGAGCAATCCGAACGCCGCGCCCGCTTCCGCGCGAAACTCCGCGAACTCGACGGCATCGATCCCGAGCGCGTCATCCTCCCACCGGCAAAAGCCCGCGCGGCCGGTCTCACGAGCACCGTTTCTTTCCTCCGCGGCAACCTCGCCCCCGAGGGCGCCCTCGTCAAAAGCACTGCCATCGACCCCAAGCTGCTCGACGCCGACGGCGTGTTTTTACACGAGGGGCCGGCGCGCGTCTTCGGCTCCGAAGACTCGGCCATCGCCACCATCAAATCCCGCGGCTCCGATGCTCTCCGTCAGGGCGAGATCGTCGTCCTCTGCGGGATCGGCCCCGCGAGCGGCATGCCCGAGACCTACCAGATCACTTCGGCGTTAAAATATCTCCCCAAAGCCAAGGGCGTCGTGCTGCTCACCGACGGTCGTTTCTCCGGCGTCTCCACCGGCCCCTGCATCGGCCACATCAGCCCCGAGGCGTGGGCGGGCGGTCCGCTCGGCAAACTGCGCGACGGTGACATCCTCCGCGTGCGCGTCGATACGCGTAAACTCGAAGGCTCCGTCGATTTCATCCGCAGCGCGGACACGACCGCGGAACGGAGTGCTGAATCTGAACTCGACGCGCGTCCACCCAGCGAAAAACTCGTCGCCAACCCGGACATCCCCGCCGACACCGAACTCTGGGCCGCGTTACAGGGCGTAAGCGGCGGCAGTTGGGGCGGCTGCGTTTACGACGTCCCCCGCATCAAACAACTCCTCTCCACCCGCACTCCGATCTCCACCTCATGATCCTGATCCATCCCGCCTCCGATCACCTCGTGGCCGTCACCGACGGCCGCACCCTTCGCATCGATGCCACGCTCGACGCGCTTTTTACCGAGGTTGATCCCGCCGCATATCTCCGCGCGCGTCTCGCCACCGCGGAGCCCGCCCAACTTCCCTCGTGCGCCCGCCCCCTCCTCCAAGCGCAGGAAGTCTGGGCCGCCGGCGTGACCTATTTCCGCAGCATGACCGCGCGCAAAGAAGAGTCCAAAGACTCCGGTGGCGGCACGTTCTACGACCGCGTCTACCACGCTGAGCGGCCTGAACTCTTTTTTAAATCTAC
>JACMRG010000007.1 GCA_014376585.1 Opitutaceae bacterium
ACGGGCAGGGTGGCAGCGGGGTGCTCATGGCGCGCTAGGTTTCGGTGAAGCTTATCGAGGTCAACGTCCGGCCCAAGCCATCGCCGGCCGGAACTTTCGCTTGGCGACGCGGGTGCTTTGCGCGAGAACCGCCGGCCTGAATCCGCCCTCGCCCAACGCCGCCTCCTCCCCCGCCGTCACGCCAGCGAGCCCGTCTCCCGCCGGCGCACACGATATCGGCGGCTGGCGCCAGTTGGCGCTGGGGCCGCCGGCGCTGCTGGTGGAACTCTGGGGGCGTTCGCTGCGTTTCGAAACGACGCCCGAGGATCTGCGCGCGTTCACCAAAAACGATGAGCCCGTCGCCATTGTGCTCTGGCACAACCGGCTGTTTCTTTCCGCCGAGATCGTGCGCCGCTACCGGCAGGGCCGACCCGCCTATGCCCTCGTGAGTGCAAGCCAAGACGGCGCGTGGCTCAGCGCTTTTTTTTCCCTCGCCGGCATGCGGACGGTGCGCGGGTCCAGCAGTCGCCTCGGGCGCGAAGCCGCCTCGGCTCTCGTTGAGGTGCTCCGCGCCGGACTCGATATAGGCATCACACCCGACGGACCGCGCGGGCCTTGCTATGATTTTAAATCGGGCGCGCTCGTCGTCGCCCGCCGCACGAAGACGCCTTTGCTCCTGATCGGCGCGGAATTCGAATCCTCGTGGCAACTGCGCTCGTGGGATCGTTTTTATCTACCCAAGCCCTTTTCACGCGTGCGCATGCGCTGCCAGCACGTGCCTGCAACCGAACTCAGCCAGCGTGACAAAGCCGCCGCCGCCATCGCCGCGCGCCTCCGCGCGATCAATCCCGATGCGGCCACGTCATCGCCGGCGACCGCGCCAAAAGCCTGAAGCCTTCAGCGCGGACCGCGCAGAATATCGACAACAAGAGGGAAGAGCTCCTGCGCCCCGGGATCAGGCCTCGAACGCGGGCACAATGGTCACGCTGCGACCCGGTGCCACCGTATAATCCTCACCGGCGCTCCACGTGAGGTCATTGACCAGAAATTTGCAAATCAACGGGCGGGCGGACTCGCTCAGTTCTAGGGACCAGCAATCGTTGGCCACGCAGTTCATCAACACGCCGCGATCCCAGCTCAGGCCGGCGCCTTCGCCGCGGAGATAAAGCGCATTGCCGAAACCAATATCGATGGTGGCTGTAATCGTGGTGGCCACGCGGGCGGGCGCGACCGGCTTGATGACAGACTTGGCGGCGGTTTTAGCCTCGGGTTTCGCGGTGATCGGCGCCGCAGCTTTGGCTGGTTTCGCGGGTTTCGCGGGTTTCGCAACGGCCTTTTTGACCGGCTTTGGCTTGGCGGACTTAGACGCAGCGGCTGCGGGGGCGACCGGCGCTTTTTTGATGACGGACTTGATCGCTGGGGCGGGCGATTTGGTGGATTTGGTGCTCTTTTTCATATCGGTTGGTTTGGTTTTATACCGGGTTGCTTACTGATCTCCCCCGTGACACCGGCGACAAGAGCAAGTGCGAGGCCAAGCCACAAGAAAGCGAATTTTCACCGGACTGCCGCGCGGGCGACACACAAAGCCACTTTCAACCCGAACCCACCGCAAAATCAGCCGACTAACTGGTGGACCGGATCGGGATCGAGCGGCTCGGGGCTGATGGGCGTCGGTTCGCGTTTGGGATGGGAGGTGCGGTATGAATCCGCCCATTCGCTTCGGCCGGGCGGCGGTGCCGATCTCAGTCATGAGCGTCGATTTCCGGGCGAATCTCGCGAACGTCTGCGCTTGGTGCCCGGAGAAAAAGGCGGGGGATGATTGGGCGGCGCGCAGTGATTTCCGGGTGTCGCACGGCATGTGCCCAGAGTGTGCGCCGAAACTTTCCGGCGAGGCTCCGGCTCGCCCTTCGTGCGCGGTGAGTAGCGCGACAGCCGGGAGAGACCGGCAACAATTTCAGCGGGCGGACTACATCGCCGTCTCGAGCTTGGCGCGTTTGGTGGCGCTCACGGTGGAGGAGATTGTGGCATCGTTTGGGCCGCTCCATTTCCGGCCCGGCTACGATTTCCAGCAGTTGCCGGCGGGCGTGATCTTGCGGCGCGCGGTGTTGCCGGAACTCGTGGGCGGGTTTGCCACGAGCGGCCGCACGGTGGCCGCCGCGCGGTTGCTGACGTGGTTGCGGGCGCCGGTGGCGGATACGCCTCCCCTCGTGGCCATGGCCACACGGCGTCCGGCGGCGGCGACTTGGTATGCGGAAGGAGCGATGGCATGAGCGCGCGCGTCATCATGCTCGGGGCTGCGGCTTTAATCGTGCTGTGCGCGCTGGCGGCGTTGGCCGTGGTGGGCTGGGTAGGCTGCGCCCTGGTGCAGTGGCTCCGGGCCAAGCGTCGCCAGGCGCGTGCGGATACTTTTGATCCGGTGCGGCCGGTGCGGGGGGTGCGCCGATGAGCGCGGTGCCTTGCAAATTCTCGTCGGACGCGGGGCTGCTGGCCAATGAGCGGCACGACAACGCGGTGCTGGCGCGGGTGTATCGCAAAAATGGGCACACGGCGGTGCCGGCGGCGGCGCCGATGCCGTTCGACGCGTTGCTGGCGGCCGAGGGCGGCGAGGATCGGGCGGAGATCCTCGCCGCGAAGGAGGAGGCGGTGATGGAATTTCTGACGGTGCTGTGGAGCGTGGGGCCCAAGCTCGCCCCGGTGGTGAAGCGGCTGTGCGCCTTCACCCGGATGGTGCGGCCCGAGCTCGTCGTCGGCATGAACCGCACGGAGATGGCGGAATATCTCGGCGACAAGGGCCGGGCGACCCACACGGCGCGCGAGCACAAGCTCCAGGAAGAGCTGAGGCTGCGCGGTGGCTTCCGCACACTGACGCTGCCCGATCAGAAATCGGAATCGGCGCGGGAGAAGTCGCGCAATCAGGCGCGCGGCAATCGCAACCGCTGCGGCGGCACCCGGAAGCAGACGGCATGAAAACTCGCCCAACTGAACAGTTGATTGCCATGCGGGATGAGCTGGAGAGCAACCGCCTCGATGTCGGGCTGTGCCCGGATAAGCGCGGGTGCCCGCGCCGGTTGCTCCGTGTGGCTATGTCGCGAAATGCGCCGTGGTATCGCGAATTCTGCGCGGCGCATTCCAGTGGCCGCGTGCGGCGTAATCGCGCTTTCGATACGCGCATTCGGCGGCGCGATCTCCTCGCCGTCCTCTCCCGGCTGATCGACTGCGGTGAATCCCGCAGCGGCTACGCCCCACGGCTTCTTTCCCTAGCGGCCCGGTTCCACGCCCCGTCGGGCGATTGGACGAAGCGCCGCGCCTACACCCTGCAACAGTATGCCATCGCCTAAATCAAAGCCCATGCAATCTATCGCCACCCTCAAAGTCGGCCTGCTCGCCGTCGATCTCATCGACGAGTCGCCGCTGAATCCCCGGAAACAGTTCGCGAAGCTCACCGAGCTCGCCGACTCGCTGCGCGCCGGCCAATTCGAGCCGATCATCGTGCGGCGGCATCCGACCGCCGCGGGCCGCTACGAGCTGGCCAACGGCGCGCGGCGGCTGCGGGCGGCCCGCGTGGGCGACATCAAGGAACTCGCGGGGAAGGTCGCGGAGCTGAGCGATGCGCAGATGTTCGACATCATCCTCGGCACGGGCGCGGAGGGCAACGTGGCCTCGCTCACGTTTTTCGAGGAGGGCGAGGGCTACGTGAAAGCGATGGCGACGCTGGGGCTCACGCTTGAGCAGTGCGCGCAGCGTTTTGGGCGGCCGGTGACTACCGTGCAGATGCGGGTGGCGTTGCTCGCTGTGCTACCCGCGGTGCGCAAGGCGGTCGAGAGCGGCGAGCTGGTGCCCACGGTGGCGTGGTTGATCGCGCGCATCCCCGGCGCGGAGCAGCAGAGGGCGGCGGCGATGGCGGTGCTGCACCCCGAGGGCACGCTGGGGCCGCTTTCCCTGCGCGCCACGGAGGCGCTCATCAAACACTCGTTTTCGCAGACGCTGACGGGGGCGGAGTTCGACCCGAAGCTCGCGGATCTCGTGCCGGCCGCGGGGGCGTGCACGGCGTGTCCGCATCGCGCGGGCAATAATCCCGGGACCTACGGCGACGCCGATGGCACGGGCAAGCTGGTGGTGCGCGCGCCGAACACGTGCATGCGGCCGGCGTGTTATCAGGAAAAGCTCATCGCGCACCGCGCCCGGCGCACGGCGAAGGAAGTGGAGAAAGGCCACGTGGTGCTGAGCGCGGAGGAGAATGAGCGCACGTTTCCCAAGGGGGAAAAAGGCATCGCCTGGAATGCGGATTACGTGGAGCTGAACCGGCCACCCGCGGTGGATTTGGTGAAGGCGGAAGTGGTCGCGGTGCCGATGTGGAAGGATCTGTGCAACGGTGAGGATGTGAGCGTGGTGGTGCACGTGGGCTTCGACCAAGCCGGGCGCACGGTCGATCTCGTGAAGCTCGATGAGGCGCTGGCGGCGGCGATCGAGAACGATGAGGCCGGAATATTCCGGCCCGAGGTGATCAAGAAAAACGCGGCGCCGAAAGCGAAGGGCCACGCGGCCCCGAAGCCAGCCGGCGAGCCCTCGATTCGCCAGAGCGAGCGCGTGCGCACGGCCGAGGATCGCGCGGCGGAGAAGGCGAAGTTGCAACGGGAAAAGCTCGCGCGGGAGTGGCTCACCGATCTGGGCAACGTGCTGGAAAAAGATTCCGCGCTCACGGGCAAGCCGCTCACTGAAAATTATTCCTACTGGTCGCTGGTATGGGAGCTGGCGCTGGCCGCGCTCACCGAGGAGGACTTGGAGTTTTTGGCCGGCGTGGGGCTCGCGTGGTATGTGCCCGACGGCGGAGCTCGGCGCGAACAGTTCAAATTTTACGCGGGCACGCTGCCCTGGCGCGAACTCGCGAGCCTGGCGACGCTGGTGCTGCTCACGCCCCGCGTGCGCGCCGAGGGCACGGAGAGTGCGCTGGTGCGCGAATGGCATGGCACGCTGGTCGAGCCGCTGTGGCGGGCATTGGTGGAGGAAGCGGCGGCAACGCCTGAGCCTACCCCGTAGGTTGTCTGTAACGCTCTGGTTGGAATCCGAACCCTCGACTCTCGAACAATGAAAAATTCAAACATCGAATGGACGACGCACACCTTCAATCCGTGGATCGGGTGCTCGAAGGTCTCCCCCGG
>JACMRG010000366.1 GCA_014376585.1 Opitutaceae bacterium
CTTTGCTTCCACATGCGCACCGCCTGCTGCCGAAACGCATCGTCGTGCCTCGCTGGCTTCTTCTCTGCCTGCTTCTGGTTTTTCATCGTTGAGTCTTTCTTTAGTGGCTCAACTCGTGTCCGTCGATTCGGGGCAACCTCAGGTTGATGCGCGAGAAATTCCTAAAAATCAGCAGAAGGTTTTGGGTGGGGCTTTTATAGGTCGCATATTGATTTGTGAACGGCTGATGACGTGAAAACTCCGGGTGAGGCGAGCGCTATCGTAAGGAAACTCGGAGAATGCGATTCGCGTTGTTCGGGTTTGCGGGGCGGCGGGCGCAACGGCCGCGCGCGGAGCGCACGGCCCGCCTCGGCTCATCCCTCTGGCGGGCGACCTTATTTATAGAGCCAGTAGCGCTTGCTCAGTTCTTGGTAAACGCGGGCCTGTTCGCGCCATTGTTTGAGCCAGAACTCGAGATCGACGCGGGCGCCGTCGCGTTGGAGGGCGCGCATGAAGGCTTCGCTGCCCATGTGGCGGATGAAGCCGTTTTGCTCGCCGACTTTGGCGGCGGTGAAGGGGTTTTTCGGCTCCAATTTGCAGGCGAGGCGCATGAGCTGAAAACTGAGTTCGGTGGGGCGCCACGCGTCGTAGTCGGAGATTTCCGCGTAGAGGCCGATGGCGGGCTGGCCGGACCGCGCGTTGGGGACGCTGATGACGCGGAACTGGAGGCCGGGGAGGTTGAGCGCGCGGAGTTCCCTTTCGATGACTTCGCGAGCGACCGTCTTGTGAGAGATACCGCGGAAGATGTGTTGCGAGCCGACACCGCTACGAAAGCCGCCGAGGTAGGTGCCCAGGCCGGTCATGGGGTAACCCTGCACGGCGGCGAAATCCTGAATGCCGTTGGAAGTGGCCACCCACGTGAGGCCGGTCTCGCTCCAACGCATGGAGCGGGTCCAGCCGCGCATCGGGATGATCGTGAGCTTGCCGGCGGCGCGTTGGGTTTCGGTGACGTCGATGCCTCCCGGAGCGTGCGACTCGCGGGCGAGACGGGCGAGTTCGCCCATGGTGAGTCCGTGCACGTAGGGCACCCGGAAGGCGCCGACATAGCTCATCCACGGGGCGTCGAGGGGCGGGCCGTCGACCTTCAGGCCGCCGAGGGGGTTGGGGCGGTCGAGGATGATGATCTCCTTGCCATTTTCGAAGCAGGCTTCGAGAGCGAGCTTCATCGCGCTGATGAACGTGTAGCTGCGCGTGCCGATGTCCTGGAGGTCCACGACGAGGGCGTCGATGTCCTTGAGCTGGGCCGGGGAGGCTTTGAAACTTTTTCCCTTGTAGGCGACGCCGCTGTAGAGCGAGTAAACCATCAGCCCGGTGCGCGGGTCGATGTGGTCGGGATATTTTTTTTCGAAAGGAAATTCGCCGTAGACGCCGTGCTCGCCGGCGTAGAGGGCGACGAGTTTCACGCCGGGCGCACGACGGAGGACCTCGACGGTGCTGAGGCCGTTGCGGTTGACGCCGGCGGGGTGTGTGAGGAGGCCGATGCGTTTGCCCTTAACGGCGGCGAAACCGTCTGCCTCGAGCACGTCGATGCCGAGCATGACGCGGCCGGCGGGTTCGGCTCGAGGCGGCGTGAAGTAGGGTTTCGGCGTGACGGCGAGCGGTGCGACGGGCGCGGCGGGGCGGGTGGGTTGGCTGGCGCTGCAACCGAGCAGGCCGAGTGTGGCCGTGAAGAGGGTGAGCAGGACTTTCAGCGGGGAAACGCGCGCGTTTTCAACCATGAGAAGCCTTCACTCTGCGCGGGTGGTGGGCTCCGTCGAGTCGGAAGCGCACAGGTCACTCAAGCTTGGAAAAAACGGCGCGCACGGCGGCGCTGAGGTTGGTGGAGGCTTCGCGAAGGGCGGTGGGCAAGGCGACGCCGGCCGGGGTGATCGGGTGAAGCGAGAGGCCGGCGGCGGGGGCGGCGGTGACGGCGCCGGCGAAAACGTGGGTGGGCTTGCCGAGCGCGAGGGCGCGCGCGGCGAGGGCTCCGGGGCCTTTGCCACTGAGCGAGCTGGCGTCGAAGCGGCCTTCGCCGGTGATGACGATGTCGGCGGCGGCGAGGCGGGCTTCGAGATCAAGCCACGCGGAGACGAGGTCGAAGCCGGGGATGAGTTGGGCGCGCGCGCCGGCCATCAGGCCGAAGGCGATGCCGCCGGCGGCACCCGCACCGGGCGTGTCCATGAGTGCGTCGGGTTGGACGAAATGAGTGCAGAGCATGAGCGCGAGCCGGGCGGATTCGTTGTCGAGGCGGGCAATGTCGGCGGGGAGGAGGCCTTTTTGCGGGCCGTAGACGGCCGCGGCGCCGTTGGGGCCAAGGAGGGGATTGGCCACGTCGCAGGCGATGTGGAGCGAGGGCAGCGAGGTGGGGATCGCGCCGTCGAGACGGGTGATGCGAGGCCAGTCGGAAGGGACGGGGGGCGTGAGCGCAGCGCCCTCGGCCGTGAGGAAAGTGAGGCCCAGCGCGCCCAGCGTGCCGAGACCAAGGTCGTGCGTGGCGCTGCCGCCGACGCCGAGGAGAATCGCGCTCGCACCACGGGCGGCGGCGTGGCGGATGAGTTGACCGGTGCCAAGCGAAGTCGTGTGCCAGGGATCGCGCCGATCAGCCGCCAGCAGGGCGAGGCCCGAGGCGCCGGCCATCTCGACGAGCGCGACGGTGGCGGTATTTCCGATTTCCGTTTTTTGATTTTCTATTTTGAGCAGGCGGAGGGCGGCGGGGGGGATTTTAGCGAGCGCGACAAAGCCGACGGAGGCGGAGATGGGTTCACCGCGGGGGCCGGTGACGGTAATGGTTTCGAAGGTGCCCTGCGCGGCGGTAGTTAAGATTTCACAAAACCCTTCGCCGCCGTCCGCGAGCGGGCAGAGGTCCAGGGTCCAAGCGGGGCGGTGGGCGTGGAGCGCCTCGGCGGCGAGAGCGCAGGCTTGGGGCGCGGTGAGGGCGTCCTTGAATTTATCGAAGGCGAGCAAGGCACGCATAGACCCGCACCATGCGGGGGACGGCGGGGGGAGCGAAACGTTTTTTAACGCGTGATGAGCTGTGGTGCAACGGTGTGCATGACGGCGGGGCTTGTTCGGCTGGAGGCGGGACGTTCCTTCAGTGCCGCTCAACTTACTGCGCCATATACGCCGCAGCATTTATCTTCTTGTCTGCCGCTCCGCTCAAACCTCCAGCCGCGCTTTGCCGGACCCCCTTCGTCCGATCCTCGCTGGCCGCGGAAGGGGCTTCACCTTTTGGTCTTTCCAAGAAACCGTCCGACCCACCTGTGAATACATCTACCCCCACTCAGCCAAGCCGCGCTCTGAGCTTCGTCCTGCGTGCGCTGGGCGGCACATTCATCGCCGCTGCCGCATTGCACGGGCAAGTGGCTCCGGCCGCCCAACCCGCCGGCCCCAAGCCGGCCGCCACCGTCCCGGCGGACGCGGTTCAATTGTCCCCGTTTACCGTCAACACCGACAAAGACACCGGGTTCGCCGCATCGAGTTCACTGGCGGGCGGGCGGCTCGCAACGGACCTGCGCGATACGCCGGCGTCCTACTCGGTGATCACGCGCGAGTTCATCGAGGCGCTCAACATCACCGATCTGATGGGCGCGCAGGAATGGACTCCGAGTTCGACGTATCAATCGGACACGGGTGCGAATAATTTCTTCACGTTCACCACGCGTTTCACGGTGCGCGGCGTGCAGGCGGGCCAGCCGCAGCGAAATTTTTTCCCGGTCAACAGCGACAGCGACAGTTTTGACCTTGAGCGTTACGATTTCGGCCGCGGCGCGAATTCGATCCTCTTTGGCAACGGCAGCGTGGGCGGTGTCAGCTCGTCCTCCACACGCCGGGCCCGCACGGACCGCTCCTTCCAAGAAGTGAAAGTCACCGTCGGTTCGTGGAGCGCAAAACGTGCGACCGTTGATGTGAACCAGCGCCTCAACGACAAACTCGCCCTGCGCGCTTCGGCTCTCTGGCAGGACGGCAACGGCTGGCGGCTGAAGGAATTTGAGAAGCGGAAGGGTTTGTTTCTCACCGGCACCCACAAGCCGTTTCGCAACACCGAAATCCGGCTCGAGGCCGAGGCCTTCGACCGTGAGTTCAACAAGTCCATCAACAATCTCTCCGACCAGCTGCTAGGCTGGGACGGCAAAACCACGTTCGCGGCGGCGGCGGCGCTCAACGGCGCGAGCACGGCCACGCTCAATTCGCTGCAGGCGCAGGGCGTCTCGCGGCGCGGGGCGAACTACAATGTCTATGATCCCTACAATGGCTTCGACGGCATCGCCAGTTACCAGAACGACCCCATCACGCTTGGCGGCGGCGCCAACCCCACCACGCCCATCGGCGGATTCACCTACGTCAACGCCGGCAATCTAAGCTTCAACACTTCCGGGGCCAATCTCCTCGCGGCGCTCGATGTGCCCGGCAACCGCTTCGATATCGCCGAGGCCAGTTCCGGTTTTCGCCGCCCCTCCGACCGCTTCTCGCTCAATCCCGACGGTCCGTTGCTGGTCTCCCGTTTCCGCGACGTGCAACTCACGATTAACCAGCGCTTCGGCGATTTCTTTTTCGAGATCGCGGGCGACATTAACAAGAACTCCAACTTCGTTAACGGCGAACAGAACCGCGGTTCCGGCGCGACCTATATCGACATCAACCGGACGCTGCCCAACGGCGCGCCGAACAAGCATTTTCTCGAGCCTTACGGCGACGCCAACTACTTCCGCGGCTTCCGCCACTACGATTACCACAACGCCCGCATCGCGCTGGCGTATAAAAAGGACACCCGCTTCGGCAACTACACGTTCAACGTCTCCGGCGGCATCAATAAAAACCACTACACGCTCTCCTACCAGTGGCTCAGCCTCGCGCAGGGCACCAACACCCTCGCGTGGATCAACGGCACCGCCGCCGACATCAAGGTCCGCCGCTACTGGAACGAATCGAAGCGGCCCATCACCGATCTCTCGCAGCGCACGCTGCCCTATTTCAATCCCAACACCGGCGTCACGGAGGCGGTGAAACCGCGCTGGGTCATCGATCACACGCGTTTCGACACGGAGACGATCAACGATTCCAACTACACCTACGGCCTCGCCGCGCTGAACGCGAAATTCTGGCGCGATAAGATCGTGCTTATCGGCGCCGTGCGCCGTGATTACTACGACACGGGCAGCCGGCAGATGGCGGTGACGGGCGACTACCCCACTGACCGCGATCCGCTCAATCCGTTCTTTAAATCGGGCGCTCCTGGCGACTACGAATTCCTCACCTACCGGCCGCTCGACGCCGCCGGCAATGCGCTGGCCGTGATCCCCGCCGTGACCCGGCCGCGCATCAGCGGTGTGCGCGATCCGCGCTACACGCAGTATCGTTTCCAAGACGATTACAACGCGCCGCACCTCCAGGGATACGTCACGACGAAGTCCATCGGCTCGGTATTTCACCTCAACGACTGGATCAGCCCTTCGATCAACTTTGGCGAATCATTCAATCCCCAGCGCGCCTACAATATCCTGCTCGGTGGTGCGCTCATTCCGCCCAACGTTTCGAGGAGCTGGGACTACGGTCTCCGCTTCGAGTTCTTCCAGCGGAAGCTCAACGTCAACGCCACCTATTACAACAGCGAGGAGTCCAACAATTCCTTCGGCATCAGCGGATTTCCTTTCAACACGATCTGGCAGGCGATGCCGATCGGCAGCACGTTCTCGCAGAACAACCGTGGCATTCCCAGTTCGCGTGGCACCTTCGATGTGCAGACGCGGCTGGCCGAGGGCCATGAACTTGAGATCACCGCCAACCCGATCAAAGGCCTCCGGCTCACGGCCAGCGCGGGCCTGCCGAAAGTTTACGGCACCGACGCCTCGCCGCTGACGCGCGCCTACGTCGCCGCCAGCGCCGCCAACCTTAAGCTCGTGGCCCAAGACGCGGGCGTGCAGATCGACGCGAACAACGTGGCCTCGGTGAACCCCACGATTCCCGCCGCCCAGCAGTCCGCCGACGCGCCCGCCGTGGCCGACGCCTACAACACGATCTTCACCAGCCTGAAAAATCTGAACACGGGAAAAATTCTCCAGCAGGATCAGCCCACAGTGAAATTTTTCGCCGACTATACGTTTCAAACGGGCCTCATCAAAGGCCTCCGCTTCGGTGGCGGTGTCCAGTATCGCGCCAAAGAGATCGTCGCCTACCGCGGGGCCGACACGATCGTAAACCCCGCCAACCCGGCCACTTCAATCGACGATCCCACGCGCGATGGAACGACGCCCGTTTACACGCCGAAGGGCGATTACAACGTCACCGCGACGATGGGCTACCATTGGAAGCTGTGGAACCGGCCGTTCCAGGCAAACCTCGTGGTAACCAATCTCCTCAATGATCGCAGTATCATCTACGCGGGGCAAAACGGAGGTGCGGCGATCACTGCCCAGCGTCCGCGCGACGGCGATTACAAGTCGCCCGCGCGTGAGGCGTATCCGGTCGCGTTTGGTTTGAAGGAGCCGATCAAGTTCAGTCTCTCGCTCACGGTTAAGCTGTGAACGGAGGGACGGTGAAAGCGTGGGGGGCGGTCTATTTTCCGCCGATCCCATCGACGGACTTAAGCCGGCCCGACGTAGGCGAAGCGCGGCGTGACGGTGCCGTCGGGCAGGGTGACCGTGGAGGTGAACATCGCGTGCGGGCGCACCCAGAGGCTGAAGTCGCCGTAGAGGAGTTTGTAAACGACGAGGACTTCCTCGGTCTCCGAGTGGCGCGCGAGGGCGATGACTTGGTAGTCTTTGCCTTTGTAGTGGCGGTGGCGACCGGGGAGGGGGCCGGCGGGGAGTGATGCAGGGGCGGGCGGGCTCATTTGGGATCGGGGCCGACGTGGGTGATTTTTAGTTTCGGAAAATAGTGCCGGTAGAAACCGCGGTCACGCGTAATGAGTTCATCGGCGTGGTGGAACGCGTGGGCGGCCACGAGAAAATCCGCGACAACGCGCTCGCGGGGTTTGGCGGAGAGCTTGCGGTATTCGAGAAAGATGCGGCCGGCGAGGTGCAGGTCGCGCCAACCGAAGGGAGAGAGGCGGATCTGCATGCGTTTAAACGTATCCTCGGTTTCTTCGGCGGACGCGAAGTAGAGGGAGGTCTCGGCGGCGACGATCGGGCAGATGATGAGCGCGCCGCGGGTGAGGGCGGCGTTGAGCGTTTCGACGGCGTGCGGCGTGTGTTCGGTGGGGCGGCCGAGGACGTCGATCAGGACGTTGGAATCGAGGGCGATGGCCATGGCTTAGCGGCGTTTGCGGCGGGTGGTGGCGGCGGCGGCGGCTTTGGGCGCGGGGCGGACGTCGTAGACGGCGGGCTCCGCCTCGGCGAGGCGGAGGGCTTCGCGGGCTTCGTCTCCGCTGGCAAAAGGGGCGTGCCGGGCCTTGAGGCCGACGAATTGATCAAAGAAACCGGGCGTGGCTTTTTTGCGGAGCACGACGCTGCCCTCGGGGCCGAGTTCGACTTCGAGGACGGTGCCGGCGTCGATCCCGAGGGCGTGGCGGATCGGCTGGGGGAGGGTGAGCTGACCCTTGGTGGTGACGGTGGTTTCCATTTCCTTACTCCGATGTAAGGAGTAAGGAGAGGCAAGGGATAAGTCGCAAATAATCGCCTGCAAACAATCTCCTGCCCGGCCCCGAATAGTTCATGCTCAAGTGGAACGAATTTTGTCACGCAGGGCGCGGAGCCCAGCCCACAGAGGACACAGAGCGGACAGGCTGTTTGGCTCCGTGACCTCTGATTCAGAACTCGGTATGCGCTCGGTGACTCCGGTCTTGGAATGACCAAGGTATGAAATATCCGGGCTAGGAGGCGAGGGCGGTTCGGAGAACCGGCCCTGCTATTTCGCCTCGACGCGGAGGATGCCCTTCATGAGCGCCGAGTGACCGGGGAAGCTGCAGATGAAGTCGTAGTCGCCGGGAGTGGTCGGGGCGACGAAGTAGATCGTGTCGCTGGTCTCCGGTTGGACGAGGGCGGTGTGGAAGAGCACATCGGGGCTGTCGGGCACGTAATTTTTGGCGGTGCCTTCGACGCCGAGGGTGAGGGCAGCGGCGCCGACGTCCTGGCCCTTGCCGGGAGCGCAGAGGACGAAGTTGTGCAGCATGTCGTCGGAGTTGCGGAAGATGAGGCGGATGCGCGTGCCCGCTTTCGTGGTGAGCAAAGTCTGGTCGAACTTCAGGCCGGGCTGGGTGCCGAGGAGGAACGCCTGGTCGCCTTCGTTGTTGGGCCA
>JACMRG010000367.1 GCA_014376585.1 Opitutaceae bacterium
ACACACCACCTTCTCCGCCATGGTCTCCCTCTCTTGCCTCCTCATCTGGCTCAAATACTGAACTTCTTTTCAAAGACACGGCCTAGGTGAGGCCCACGCTGGAATCCAGGCCGCTTGCGGGGAAGCGGCCCCACCCGCCAGAAGTCGAGGCTGCAAATAACGTTGATATTACCCGGCGGCGGCGACGGCGGCGACGAAGGCCTTGGCTTTGGCGGTGATCGCGGCCCAGTTTTTTTCCTTGAGCGCCTTGGCCTCGACGAGGGAGCTGCCCGCGGCGACGGCGAAGGCACCGGCTTTCAGGAACTCGCCGATGTTGTTCTCGTTCACGCCGCCGGTGGGCACCATCTCGATGTGCGGGAGCGGGGCTTTGACGGATTTGATATAGCCGGGGCCAAAGAACTCGGCGGGGAAAATCTTGGCGGCGTCGGCGCCAGCTTCCCAGGCGTTGACGATTTCGGTGGGCGTGAAGGCGCCGGAGAAAATCGGCACGCTGTAACGTTTGCAGAGAGTGATGACGTCGGGGCGCAGGGCGGGGGTGACAATGAACTTGGCGCCGGCGAGGATGCCGACGCGGGCGGTCTCGGCGTCGAGGACGGTGCCGAGGCCGAAGAGGAAATCGGGGAGTTCCGAGGTGGCTTTCTCCAGCATGCGGATGGCGCCGGGCGTGGTCATGGTGAGCTCGATGCTGGTGAGCCCGCCCTCGGCGAGGGCCTTGGCGCAATCGAGGAGGCCGTCGGGATTATCGGCGCGGATGAGGGCGATGACGCGCTCGGTGCGGAATTTCAAGAGAATGGCTTCTTTTTTCATGGGGAGCAGGAGGTTGAGAGGCGGCGTGGGGGGAGGGAAATCAATTTTGTTATTCCGTTTGGGTCGGGGGAGGCCGCCTCGTTTTAGGCCGAGACAGTGAGATTGGGGGTAGCGGGTTACCGACGACAAAGTGTCATGGATTGACAACCCCTAGCCCTCAATTGAATGGAAGTCCCCGACTACATCAGAAGTTATGAGAAATTGTTGGACGACCTTGTCGCCCAGCACGGACGTGAAGAGGCGATGTCTCTCATCGTGGGCGGCCAATATCGAGCGATTGGCCTATTGGAAAGCAGCGCGCTGCTCACGCATGGCTTACGTCCCGAGCATAGTGTGGTGGATGTGGGCTGTGGCAGTGGGCGGCTGGCGGTAGCCTTGAACCCATTTCTCACGGGGAAATTTTACGGCACGGATGTTTTGGAAAAAGCATTGGATTACGCGCGGGAGAAATGTGCCCGTCCGGACTGGGAGTTTATTCGGACCCTCGATGCCGTGATCCCGGTCGAAGATGGCTGCGCCGATTACGTCTGCTTTTTTTCGGTTTTTACCCACCTGCTCGACGAGGATATTTATCGTTTTTTGGTGGAAGCCAGGCGCGTGGCGAAATCAGGTGGGACAATCATGTTTTCGTATCTGGATTTTGAGGTTCCGTCGCACTGGCCTGTTTTCGAATCGACGATGGCCAACCGAAACCCCAATCGCGTCCTCAATAAATTCATCAGCAAGCCGGCTATCATCAAATGGAGCGACCAGCTCGGTCTTACAGTCGAGCGTCTTTATGAGGGCTTCGAGCCTTGGATCAATTTGACGGAATCGTTTCGCTACAGCGATGGGCGGGAAGCAAGAGGCACGGTTGAGTTTGGTCAGTCGATGGCGATTTTGAGAACGCGTTGACCGTGCGCGACGGACTTCGATCCGGCGTCGGCCGCGCGTGGTCACGGCGGCAACGTGCAATCGAGGTGAAATCAGGGCACGCTCCGGCGGTTTTCACTCGATGGCGAGTGAGCGCAGAAGGCGCGGCGGCCGGAAAATCAATTTTCTTGCTCCGACTGGCTGCGGCGTGTGTGTTTTCCGCTCCGCTCGTGCCCGGGTGGTGGAATTGGTAGACACGCAGGTCTCAGAAGCCTGTGCCTCACGGTGTAGCGGTTCGAGTCCGCTCCCGGGCACCATTTTGATTTGGAAAAACAGCGGAGGATTTATGGCGCGGGGCGGAATTGACGTCGGTAAGCTTGGCCGCGTTCGAGGTGCGCGATGACGGCGGTGTAGTCGCGGTTTGAAAGGGCGGATTGGAAGGTGTGCAGCTCGTCTTGGTAGTGACGGAGCGCACGGAGGACTTCGTCGCGATTTTGCTCGAGGATGGTCCGCCAGAGTTGCGGGTCGCTGGCGGCGATGCGCGTGGTGTCGCGGAGGCCGCCGCCGGCGAAGTTGCGCCAGCTCGGGTCGCGTTGCGCGAGGAACGCGCAGAGGGTCGAGGCGAGGACTTGGGGAAGGTGGCTGATGTGGGCGACGATTTCGTCGTGGCGGTCGGGATCGACGGTCACGACTTCGGCGCCGAGGTCGTGCCAGAATTTGACCACGGCGGCGGTGGCCCCGGGCGGGGTGGCGGGGAGCGGGGCGACGAAGCAGACGCGTCGCTCAAAGAGGTCGGCGGTGCTGTGTTCCCATCCGGTTTTTTCGGAGCCAGCCATCGGGTGGGCGCCGACGAAGTGAGCGTGTTGACCAAGGGCGACAGCGCCGAGGCGGGCGATCTCGCCTTTAACGCTGCCGACATCGGTCACGAGGGCGCCGGCGGGGAGAGTGGAGGAGATTTGGCGGACGAGGGGGACGATCTGATCGACGGGCGAAGCGATGAGGACGAGCGTGGCGTCGCGGGCGGCGGCTTCGGGGGTTTCGGCGACGGCGTCGCACCACGGTTGACCGGCGAGGGCGAGGCGCGTCTCGGCGCGGCGGGACCAGATGACGATACGGGCGGCCACGCCGCGGGCGCGGGCGGCGCGGGCCACCGAGGCACCGAGCAGGCCGGGAGCGAGAATCGTGAGCTGGGGAAGCATCGGGCGGAGCGACGCAAAAACAGGGGGCGGTGTCGAGCGGGGAGACGTTGCGTTTCGGGTCGGTGCGGCGTGTGTTGGAGCAAAGCATGGATTTTACGAAGATTCCCGAACATAGTGTAACGACGATCGGCGACGAGGAGCGGAAGGTGAGGCGCGGGCGTCAGCTAAAGATCGGCGCGGCGTTGGTGGTGATCGCGGCGGGGGTGAGCTGGTATTTTATAGGAGCGCTGACACAGGAAACGGCTGAGCGAGCGAAGATCGCCGCAGCCCAGGTCAAGTTGGCCGCCCGGGTGACGGAGTTGGAGAAAAACTATCGTTCGCTGATCGCGGGCGGGCAGGTGAGCGCGGAGGCGTTTGCGACGCTCGATCAGGCCATCGCGACGGAGCGCGAGCGGCAGCAGCTGGGGCGGACGACGCGACGCGAGGACCAGCGGCACTTGGACGCGCTCGAAACCGAACGCGATGACCGGCTGGCGCGGGCGGCGTTGCCGCGGCTGGCGTCGCTGGAAGCGGCGGCCCAGATGCGGCGTGAGGCGGGAGACCTCGGCGGCGCGGTGGAAAGTCTCCGCACGGCCCTGGCGCTCCAACGCGTGATCAACGGCGGCAGTGCCGCGGCCCGGGTGAAAGATTATGTGCGCGAGACGCGGCTGGCGCAGGCGCTCGTGGCGGCCGAGGTGGAGCCGTTGCAACGCGAGGTGCAGGCGGCGCTGGCGCGGGCGACGGCGACGGCGGCGCAGCAGCAGTGGGCGGAGACACGGCTGGCTTACGGGCAGGCGCGCGCGGCCCAGGTGGCGTTGAATCAAAAATATCCGGCCACACGTTTTTCAGACACGACGACGCTCAATCGCATCGATCAGGAACTCGCGTCGTTGCAGTCGGCGGACGCGGCGGGTGAAGTGGTGACGCTGGCGCGGCGGGGCGATGCGGCGGCCGCCGCGGGGCAGGTGACGGTGGCGGCGGAGGCGTATGAGGCGGCGCGGGACCTGCAGGCGAAATTAAACCAGCAGTTTACCCGGAGTCGGTTTGCGTCGGCGAGCCAGGTTGAGGAACTGGAAGGAAAGCGGGAGACGGTGCTGGCAGCGGAGGCGTTGGCGGAGGTCAAAACCAACTTGGAGGCGATGAACGCGGCGTTGCGCCAGCGGAATGTGTCGGCCGCGGCGCTGCGGGTGGCGGCGGCGCAAAGGCTGGTGGAGCAGATCGGCCGGCAGTGGCCGCGGGCGGGCGGGGCGATGACCGAGGTGAAACGGCGACTTTCGTATTTGAATTTACGGCAGGCGGATTTGGGCGCGATCCAGGATGAAGTATCGGGCCGGTTGAAACCGTTGGCCACAATGCCGGGACTGAGCCTGCTCACGACGGAGGTGCCCCAGGCACTTTACGCGCGCGTCATGAACACCAACCCGAGCCGCCACGTGGGCCGCGGGCTGCCGGTGGACTCGGTGAGCTGGCGGGATGCGGGGGAATTTTGCGAACGGCTGGGCTGGGTGCTCGGGCGACGTGTGCGCCTGCCGACCGAGGCGGAGTGGCGGGTGGCCGCGGGCCAGAAAGGCATGGCCGCGTGGGCGCTCGAGATCAGCGGCGGACACAGCCGTGAGGTGGGAAAATCAACGGCGAATGCGGCGGGCTTTTTTGACCTCACGGGCAATCTGGCCGAGTGGCTGGAGCCGGCGGAAGCCAACGGCGCGACGGCACCGACCGCCGGCGGAAGCTTTTTAGATCGCGCGTCGATCTTGGCGGCGCTGCCGGTGGAATTATTGGAAAAGAGCGAGCGCGCCCGCCACGTAGGCTTTCGTTTCGTCGTCGAGACGGGTGGTTGAGCGGGGGCGCGGAGTCACGCGCCGAGTTGGATGATGCGGGCGAATTCGGCGGCAGAGAGAGGGAGCACGGAGAGGCGGCTCTGGCGGACGAGCGCGATGTCGGCGAGAACAGGATCGGCTTTGATTTGCGCGGGGGGGTCGGGGTGGGCGAGGGCGCGGACGGGCTTGGGGGCGTCGGCAACCCAG
>JACMRG010000368.1 GCA_014376585.1 Opitutaceae bacterium
CCAGGCGCCCGGCTTCATCAGCGCCAGCCGCCCCGCGTCGAGCAGCCGCTCACTCTCCGTGTTTAACGGCACATGCAACGACACCACGTCCGCGCCCGCCAGCAGCGCCTCCAGTGTCCGCCACTGCGGCGCTGCGGTGCGCGTGCGCGTGTGGTGGATCACCGTGAGTCCAAACGCGTCCGCGCGCCGCTCCACGGCCCGCCCGATCCGGCCGTAGCCGATAAGACCCAAAGTTTTTCCGCGCAGCAACGTGCCGTCCCAACGCCCCGGCTCGAAGGCGGTCCAGTTGCCCGCGCGCACGAAGCGGTCCGCCTCACCGAGCCTCCGCGCCAACATGAGAAGCAGGCCGATCGCGCAGTCCGCCGTCGCCTCGACAAAACCTTCGGGGGCGTTCGTGGCCCAGATGGAGCGGCGGCGCAGCTCGTCGAGCGCGAGGTTGTTCACGCCAATGGCGGCGTTGGCCACAATCCGGAGATTGGGCGAGGCGACGATCAAGGCGGCGTCGACCGTCACGTCGCCCTGCGTGATCAGTGCCACCAAGCGACCGGCGACGCCGAGTAGTGTCTCGCGGGAGAGCGTCCCGGCCTCGTCCGGCGGCATCATGATCTCCGCTGTGGCGGCAAGTTCGCGAAGCAGGGCGGAGTCGTAGCGCCGAGAGACGGCGATGAGCGGGCGAGGGTTCATGCGGTGGAAGAAAGCAGCAGCGCCTGCCAAGCCGCGACGTGCCGGCGAATGTTCGCGGAGAGCGCAGCCCAGTCGCGGTTCGCCAGCAGCGCCGCCGGGAAAAGTCCGCCGCCCAACCCGAGCCCGTCCGCCCCCGCGCGCTTCCAGCCCGCGATATCGGCGCAGCCGATGCCGCCGGTGGGCAGCAGCCGCAGCTCCGGCATCGTCGCTTTAAGTTGCGCGACAAACGCTATCCCGAGACTCACGGCCGGGAACAGTTTCACCATCGTCGCGCCCATCGCATCTGCGGCCACGATCTCAGTGGGTGTAAACGCACCCGGAAATATCGGCACTCCGCTCGCGACACACGCGTCCACCACCTCGGCCACCACCATGGGCGTCACGATAAACGACGCCCCGGTCGCCCGCGCCTCCGCGAGGCGAGCCAGCGTAGTGATTGTGCCGGCGCCTAGGTTTAGACGACCCGCCGCCGCGGCGACCAGGCCCGCCAGATCGATCGCGGCCCCGGCGTGGGTGAAACTCAATTCGAGCGTCGTGAGCCCGCCGGCGAGCACGGCCTCGACCAACCCCGCGTAGTCCAGCATTCCGCGGTGGCGCAAGATTCCCACCAGCGGAACCGCCTTGAAATGCTCGTGATCGAAACGCGTTTTCATGCTGCCAGCTGATGCGCGTGCGCGCGCATGAGTTTCTCCTGGCCCGCCACCACAGCGTCGTTCAGCGCGATCAGGATCGGTGCACCGAAACGCACCGCGAGACCCAGCTCCTCCAGCGCCGCACAGTAGAGCGTGAGCCGCATCGGGTCGCCGATCAGAGCCAACGTCGCGCCGACGACCTCACATTCGAGCCGGCTCAATTCGCCGCCCACCAGCACGCCGCTGAGGAACCACGTGTTCGCCTCCTTCGCCGTGGCTAAGAGCAAATGCCGCGCCCGCACTTGAAATAGTGCCGCCTCCGCACCGCGCTCGCGGGCGCACGCCACGCCGGCGCGAAACATCGCCAAGTCCGGCGGCCCCGCCGCCACCTCGTGCGTCACCGATGCGGCGAGAAGGCTCTCGCGCGCGAGCACCTCAAAAAGTTCACCCGTGAGAAGCGCGCGAAAATTTTGCAACGCGCCGTCGCAGAGCAACGCGTGCTTCGGATGCGTGCCCGCCAGCAGGCAGCGCGCTCGGCGCCCCGGCGCAGCCAGCTCGGGGCGCAACGTGCCCG
>JACMRG010000369.1 GCA_014376585.1 Opitutaceae bacterium
CAACTGCTCGCCCACCTCGGGCTGCGCCTACCCAAGGGCACCCGTGAAATCAGCAATGTAGTGCCGAAAATCAGCCCCTAAATCGCTCAAGTCGCTGCGATAGAACGAAACGGTTTTCCGAACTGCGGAACTCGGGTTAAAACACGCCGGGCGACCGGCTCCTTGAGGTCGGGGCATCTTGCGGCCTTCCGGAGTTGCCGGCTGGAAGCAGGCGCTACTTTAAAACCGGTAGCCAAACTGGAACACCGCCAGGGCGGTTACGGTTCGAATGACAGACCCCACGTGCGCTGGGCGTAGCCGTAGGTGACGGGTTTGACGGCGGCGAGGCGGGCGAGGGTGGCTTCGACGGTGGCCGCACCGTAAGTGGTTTCGAAGGCGGCGACGGCGCGATCATAGTCGGCCAGGAGGCGGGCTCTCACCTCGGGTTGAGCGAAGGCGTGCGTGAGGCTGTTGCGGCCGAGTTGGACGATCTCAGACCACGAGAGGTGGAAGGTCGTGACGGCGGTGTAGTATTCGTCGGTGAGGTTGCTGTCCCACATGCCGCGGTCGTCGGTGTTGAGGCAGACGGGGACGCCGGTGCGGAGGTATTCGGGAAACGGGTGCTTCGCGAGGTCCGGCGTGTATTCCAGGAGACGGTTGGAGATGAGGTTGATTTCGACGAGGACGCGCTGACTTTGCTGGAGGAGCAGGAGCGTGTCGGGGTCCTGAATGAGATTCACGCCGTGGCCGATGCGGGTGGCGCCGAGGAGGAGGGTGTCGCGGATGTGTCGGTCGGGGCCGTCCATCTCGCCGGCGTGGATGGAGAGGGCGATGCCGGGGTAGCGGGCGCGAAGCTGGCGGAAGGGGACAAGAAAACGCGCGGGGTAGCCGAAACCGTTTTCTTCGATGCCGGCGAGGTTGACGCCGACCCAGAGGTCGCGGTGGGCATCGACGAAGGCGTAGGCGGCGGCGAGTTCGGTGTCGGCGCGCGGGGAAAAACGGAGGACGGTGTATTGGAAACGCACGACGAGGCCGGTGGCGACGACGTCGGGCTGGGCGAGGCGGCGGCGGACGAAGGCGACGGCGGTCTCGCGGGGGATGGGTTGGCCAGAGTTGTCGGCGCTGTCGTCCACGTCGAATTGGGTTTCGAGGTAGGCGAGGCCTTCTGCGGCGAAGGCCTTGATGTTGGCGACGAGTTGTTCGGTGCGGACGTGGAGGTTGCGGCCGATGCCGGACTGGCGGGGCCAGATGTTTTGGAAAAACTCGAAGCGGCCCTCGCCGGCGGCGTCGAGGCGGAAGGCGTTGCACCACTCGGCGCGCTCGTCGGGCGTGAGGTCGGCGAGAGCAACGTATTCCGCGCGGACGGCGGGCGACAGCGCCGCATAGACGTGGCGGCGGACGGTGCGGAAGCGGACAGTGGCGGCGACGGCGTCGGGCTGGCCGGTGAAGTGGACGCGGGTATAGAACGTGTCGCCGCCGTTGCGCGCGGGGTCGGTGCAGATGGCGAAGGTGCTCTCGGCGAGGTTGGCGCCGCCGGCGTGGTTGTGGAGATCGCCGCCCTTGGGCAGCGCGTAAAGAAAAGCGTAGAGCTGCGCGGGGGTGGCGCGGGCTTTCAGCTGCTCGAATTGTGCAGAGAAATCGGCGGCGGTGAGCGATGCAAGGGCTAGGGAAAAGGCGACAAGGGCGGAGCGAAGCGAATGCAGGGACATGGTGAGAGGCTTGGAAGCGCGGCGACCGAGGCAAGCCTGCGGCGATGAAAACACTCAGATGAAAAGCCCGTGGAAGATGTGGAGGAAAAACAAGGCGGCGAGGACGTAGGTAAAGATCGGGACGCTGCGGGCGCGGCCGGTGGCGAGGGCGAGGCAGGCGAGGGCGATCACGCCCAGGCCGAGACCCTCGGCGATGCTGAACGTGAGCGGAATGCAGAGGAGCGTGACGACGGCGGGCATCGTTTCCGCGAAGTCGTCGAGTTTGATCTCGGCGACGGCCTGAAACATGAACACGCCGACGACGACGAGGGCGGGTGCGGTGGCGGCGGCGGGGATGATCAAAATCAGCGGCGTTAAAAAGAGCGCGAGGAGGAAGCAGATGGCGGTGCTGACGGCGGTGAGGCCGGTGCGGCCGCCGGCTTCGACGCCGGAGGCGGACTCGATGTAGCTGACGACGGTCGAAGTGCCGAAGAGCGCGCTGATGATGGCGGCGAGGGAATCGGCGACGAGGGCGCGGCCGGCTTTGGGGAGGGAACCGTCGGGCCGGAGGAGGCCGGCGCGTTTGGTGACGCCGATGAGCGTGCCGATGTTGTCGAACATATCGACGATCAGCAGCGTGAGCATGATCGGCAGGGCTTTGCCGAAATTCTCGATGATGAACGTGAAGTTGAGTTTGCCCATGACCGGCAGGGGCGAGGCGGGGAGGGAGAATATGCCCGTGGGGAGGGACGTGACGCGGCCGCCGTGGCCGTCGGGGACGAAGAAACCGGCAAAGGTGACGAGCGCGATGGAGATGACGATGGCGCCGGGGACGCGTCGGGCGACGAGGATGGCGGTGAGAATGATGCCGGAGAAGGCGAGGGCGACGGAGGGCGAGCCGAAGTCACCTTGGGCGACGAAGGTGGCTTTGTTGGCGACCACGATGCCGGCGTTTTTGAGGCCGATGAACGCGATGAAAAGACCGACCCCGCAGGTGATCGCGATCTTCAGCGAGTAGGGGATGGAGTTGACGATTTTCTCGCGCACGCCGGTGAGCGACAGCAGGAGAAACATGACGCCGTTGGCGAAGACGAGGCCGAGGGCGGATTGCCAGGGGACGCCGGCGCCGAGGCAGACGGTGTAGGTGAAGTAGGCGTTGATGCCCATGCCGGGCGCCAGGGCCAAAGGGAAGTTGGTCATGAAGGCCATCAGGAGGGTGCTGATGGCGGCGGTGAGCGCGGTGACCGTGACGAGCGCGGCCTGGGGCATGCCGGCGTCCTTCAGGATGAGCGGATTCACGGCGAGGATGTAGGCCATCGCGGTGAAGGTGGTGACGCCGGCCTGCAGCTCACGGCCGGGGGTCGTCTGATGCTGATCGAGTTTAAAGATACGGTTGAGCATGGGGTGCGGCGAGAGTTGCGAATTGCGCGCGGTGATCAATTAGCGAGTTTCGTGCCGTGCCCCGCGTGATCGACTGCCACGTTCATCTCTACCCGGACGCGGTCAATCGCGACCCGGCGGAGTGGGCGGCGGGGCACGGCGAACCGCACTGGGCGACGCTGTGCACGCGCAAAAGAAAGGACGGGCGGGCGGTGCAGGGATTTCCAAGTGTTGAGGAGCTCCTCGCGGAAATGGATCGGGCGGGCGTGGAGCGCGCGGTGTTGCTCGGATGGTATTGGGAGCGGGCGGAGAATTGCGCGGCGCAGAATCGATTTTTTGCGGAATGCGTGCGGGCGCATCCGGACCGGCTGAGCGCGTTTGCCACCGTGCAACCGGCGGCGGGGGCGGCGCAGGCGGTGGCGGAGATGCGGCGGGCGGGCGCGGAGGGGCTTTGCGGGCTCGGGGAGTTGTCGCCGCACGCGCAGGGCTATGCGGTCGCGGGGGCGGAATTTGGAGCGGTGCTGGCGGTGGTAGAGGAGTTGGGCTGGCCGGTGAATTTGCACGTGACCGATGCGCGTGGTCCGCATTATCCGGGACGAGTGGAGACGCCGCCGGGGGATTTTGTGAAGGTGGCGCGTAGCTGGCCGGCGGTGAGGTTTATCCTGGCGCACTGGGGTGGGGGAGCGCCGTTCGCAACGGAGACGGGGGGATTTTTCGGCAATGTGTATTACGACACGGCGGCGTCGCCGCTGCTGTATGGGGCAGGAATCTGGCGGGAGTTTTTGAAAAAAACGGGAGCGGCGCGGGTGCTGTTCGGATCGGATTATCCGCTGAACAACTATCCGCGGGAAACGGAGACGGCGGAGATGGGGCGGCTGCTGGCAGAGGTGAGGGGAGCGGGATTGAATGGGGAGGAACTGGCGGCGTTGCTGGAGGGGACGGCCCGGGATTTGGGTATGACGCGGGGTTGATGGAGTTGTGCTCGCCGCGGGGCGGGCCGGGTGGGAAAGGTGGGGGATGCAATTTCGTCGGCTGATTATTTTTCTGGTGGGCGCGGTCCTGGTGGGTGCGGGTTGCGCGCGCAAGGGGCCGACGGCGCCGGCGCGTGCGCTGCGAAAAGTGGCGTTGCAGACGGACTGGTTTCCGCAGGCGGAGCACGGAGGATTTTATCAGGCCGCGGCGAAGGGATTTTACCGGGAAGCGGGACTCGACGTTACGCTGCTGCCAGGCGGGCCGGGGGCCGGGATAAATCTGAAGGTGGCGAAAGGGGTCGCAGATTTTGGGATGAATCGCAGCGACGATCTTATTTTGGCGGCGAGCCAGGGGCTGCCGGTTTTGATCGTGGCGGCGGTGCTCCAGCATGACCCCCAGGTGTTGCTGGTGCATGCGGCGGGTCCCGTGAAGACGCTTGATGATCTCGCGGGGCGAACCGTGACGGCGTCGGTGGGAATGGCGTGGATTCCCTGGCTGAAAAAAAGTCGCGGAATCGAGTTCGCGCTGCGGCCGCAGACGTATGGGTTGGCGGGATTTTTTACGGACCCGGAGGCGATTCAGCAAGGGCTGGTGACGAACGAACCCTACGTCGCGCGGCAGAGGGGTGTGGCGGTGCGCACGCTCGCGATCGGTGCGTCGGGGTTCGATGCGTATCACACGTTATTTTGCCGAAGGGAGCTGGCGCGGGCGGAGCCGGAGGTCGTGCGGGCGTTTGTGGCGGCGTCGATTCGCGGATGGGAAGATTACCTCGATGGCGATCCGGCGCCGGCGCATGCGATGATTTTGAAGCGGAACAAGCAGATGACGCCGGAGCTACTGGCGTTTTCGCGGGGGGAGTTGATTTTGCGGTCGCTAGTGCGGGGCGAGGAAGCGCGTGGTGAGCGTGTGGGGCACTTGGAACTGCACCGGATATCGGAGCAGATCGAGATGCTGCGGCAGCTAAAAATTCTTTTGGACCCGATGGCGGCGGAAAGTGTGGCGACGAGGGAGTTTTTGCCACCGGGGCGGCGTTAAAAGGCTTGGCATCGCGGGGGCGGCGCGTGGATTTACGCCCATGAATCCAGAAGCCAAACTTGTCGAACTCGGTCTTACACTCCCGCCTCCGCCGGCCGCCGCGGGCAGCTACGTGCCCACGGTGCAAACCGGCAATCTCCTCTACTGCGCCGGCACCATCAGCCTTTTGAATGGCCAGATCTCGCACAGCGGCCAGGTGGGCAAAGAGCAGACGGTGCAGACGGCGAACAAGTCGGCCGAGATCTGCGCGCTCAACACCCTCGCCAACATCAAGGCGGCGGTGGGCTCGCTCGACCGGGTGGCGCGCATCGTTTTTGTGAGCGGCTTCGTGAACGCCGTGGACGGGTTCACGGAGAGCCCGGCGGTGATCAACGGCGCGAGCGATCTCTTCGTGAAAATTTTCGGCGACGCGGGCAAACATGCGCGCGCGGCGGTGGCGGTGAATGGCCTCCCGCGCGGTTCGACGACGGAGATTCAGGTGGTGGTTGAACTGAAGGACTGAACGCGGCGGGGCGGGAGGACGGGTGGCTTCGGCGCGCTCATTTTTATCTTTGGACTGGCGACAGCCGGGGATTCGCGTGCAGTGGTGCCATGTATCTCGTGCTTGTTGTTACCGCGGCGCTGATCGTGATTCGGCTGGCGGGCGAACTGATTTTATCCGGGCTTAACCGGGCGGAGGTGCGGCGTCATGCGGGTGCGCCCCCGGCCGCGGCGGCGGCGATCATGGACGAGGCGACCTATGCGAAGTCGGTCGCCTACACGCTGGAGAAATCGCGGTTCGGTGCGGTCACGGAGGTCTTCGATACGCTCGTGCTGGTGCTCGTGATTTTTGGCGGCGTGCTGCCGGTGCTTTATGGGCATGTGGCGGCCTGGGGCGCACCCGGTGCGGTGTGGGATGACGCGCTTTTTATCCTGCTGGCCGGAGTATTGCTTTCGATCCCGAGCCTGCCGTTCGACTGGTGGGGGCAGTTCCGGCTGGAGGCGAAGTTCGGTTTCAACAAAAGCACGCCGGGACTGTGGGTTTCGGACAAGATCAAGGGCCTCGCGCTGGCGCTGGTGATCGGGTTTCCGCTGCTGTGGGCGCTGCTTTCGCTGGTGCGATGGGTCGGAAACGCGTGGTGGCTGTGGGGCTTCGGGTTGGTTTTCGCATTCCAGCTTCTGATGCTCGTGCTCTACCCCAAGCTGATTCTGCCGCTGTTTAACAAACTTACGCCCTTGCCCGAAGGCGATCTGCGCACGCGCTTGCTGGCGCTGGGCGATCGCACGGGGTTTCGCGCGACGGCGATTCAGGTGATGGACGGCAGCAAACGTTCGGGGCATTCGAACGCGTTTTTCACGGGCTTCGGGCGATTCCGGAGGATCGTGCTTTACGACACGCTGATCGCGCAGCTCACCCCCGAGGAGTTGGAGGCGGTGCTAGCGCACGAGATCGGGCACTACCGGCGCGGGCACATCCCGAAGATGATCGCGATGGCGGCGGCGACGATGTTGGGCGCGTTTGCGGTGATCGCGTGGCTGGCGCGCAGCTCGTGGTTTAATCTCACGTTTGGGTTTCCGGCGGGTGAACTGGCCCCGGCGTTTTTAATGTTCGGGCTGTTGAGCGGGCTCGTGACGTTCTGGTTTTCGCCGCTGGGCAATCTGCTCTCGCGGAAACACGAATATGAGGCGGATGCGTTTGCACGCGACGCCATGGGTGGCACGGAGCCGATGATCGGGGCGTTGCGGAAGCTGGCGCAGAAAAATCTGACCAACCTCACGCCGCATCCGTGGTTCAGTGCGTTTTTCTACTCCCATCCGACGTTGGTGGAGCGCGAGCGGGCGCTGACCGGGAGTTGAGCGGGGGCGGATCGATATTTTCACGACGGGTAGCACGGATTTACACGGATGAAGACCTTCAGAGCCGCGGTTATCGGGTTCGGACTACTCGTCACAGTGGGGACGTGGGCGCGGGCGGAGATGCTCACGATCGCGACGTATAATATCGAAAATTATGGGCCGGCGAACCGGCTGACCGAGGCGGGCTATCGGAAGGATTATCCGAAGCCGGAGGTGGAGAAACAGGCGCTGCGCACGGTGTTGCGGGCGCTCAATGCCGATGTGCTCGTGCTGCAGGAGATGGGCGGGCAAGTTTACCTCGATGAGCTGCGGCGTGATCTGGGCGCGGAGGGACTGGTTTATCCGCACGCGGTTTTGTTGGTGGGCGACGACGTCGATCGGCATGTGGCGTTGCTGACCAAGCGACCGCTGACGGCGGCGACTCAGCACACGGATTTGGAGATGCGTTATTTTGGAAAGAAAGAGATGGTAAAGCGCGGTTTGCTGGAGGTGAAACTGGCGGTGGCCGACGGGGAGCTGACGATTTTTGCGCTGCATCTGAAGAGCCGCTACACGGACCGGCCGGACGATCCGTTGTCGTCGATCCGCCGGGCGAGCGAGGCGACGGCGATCCGGGATCGGGTGCTGCAACGTTGTGGAAACCCGGCGACGGCGCGGTTTGTCGTGCTGGGCGATTGTAATGACGACAAGGCGAGCAAGGCGCTGACGTTTCTCCAACAGCGGGGCAAAACGAGCATTGCGGAGTTGCTGCCGGCGACTGACAGCCGTGGGGAGGCATGGACGCACGCTTATCGGAAGAACGATACCTACACGCGGGTCGATCACGTGCTGGTTTCGGTGGCGCTGCGGCCGGCGGTGATGGGCGGAACCGCGCGGATTTATGACGGCGCGGGCTGGCGGGAAGCGAGCGACCACCGGCCGGTGGTGGTGACGCTGGAGTTTTTGGGCAAAAAATAAGGCCGGTCATTTAAGACCGGCCTCGCGAAGATCACCTGTGGCGGACGGTTATTTCCCCGTCACGGAGACCGGGATAGTCACTTCGCCGGCGCCGAAGCCCTTGACGAAAAGGCTGCCGTTGCCGGCTTTGCCACCCTCGACGGTGATCGTGACGGAGGTCTGACCTTGGGGGACGATGATTTCCGGCATGATGACGCTTTCGGGCACGTCGGTCGTGATATCAATCAGCAAGCCGCCCGGAGGGGCGGAGACCGGGACGTTGAACGTGAGCGTCTGGCGTTCGCCGCCGCGGAGATTGAGCGAAGAGGGCGAGACGTTGAGGCTGCTCGGATCGACACGGAACGTGCCGACGGGGGAGTTGCCGGCGGAGCTGCCGAGCATGACGCGGTAGTTTTTGTTAGCCTCGACGGCGGGGACGATGAAGCTGATCGCGTTGGGCGACTCGTAGGTCGTGCGGGCGGGAAGGTTGTCGAAGAAGACGCTGTCCTGCTGGCTGAAGCCGCGACCGAGGATGCTGATGCGGGCGCCGATGGGGCCGCGATTGACTTCGAGCGAGAGGACGTAGCGGCGCACGATCTTGGCGCGGACGATCTCGGTATAGACCTCGGAATCGCTGACGCCGTTCTGGGTCTCGATCTTGAACGGCACGAGGAAGTAGTAGGCGACCTCGTCGCGACCACCCGGGAGCTGGTATTCGAACTCGTAGATGCCCTCGCCGAAGGCGCTGCGTTTCATCGCGAAGCTCTGGCCATCAACAATGATCTTCGGCATCAGACTGCCGGTGACGACCGCGTTGGTCTTGGCGGTCACGCGCAGGGTAAACGTGTAGATCTGCGACGGATTCTCCGGAAGCGAAGGGGCCGTGAGGTTCGTCAGCACGACGGTATCGCAACCTGAGAGGAGGGCGAGTCCGAGGGTGGCGACGAGCCAGAGGAGGATTTTTCTCGCGAGAGAAATTCGGTTGGTATGCATTGGGCGATTGAGCGTGAAAACCACAGAGGTTAAAAAAGGTTAGTAATGAGCGGCTCCGACACAGCGCAAGCCAAAGGTGTGGGCGAGACGCCACTCGGGCTCTACGTGCATGTGCCGTTCTGTGCGTCGACCTGTGATTTTTGCGCCTTTTATCAAACGCAGCCGACCGCGGAAACGGTGGCGGGGTTCCTTGATGGGGTGAAAACCGAGGCCGAACTCGTCGTTTGGCCCCGGCCGGTGACCACGGTGTTCTGGGGCGGCGGCACGCCGGGCTTGCTGGCACCGCGGCAGATCGAGCAGTTGGGTGCGGGACTGCGGGACCGTTTTGGCGGCGAACCGCAGGAATGGACCGTGGAACTGGCGCCGGCCTCGGTGACGGGGGAACGGTTGGCGGCGTTCAAGGCCATCGGCGTGACGCGGATTTCACTGGGCGTGCAGAGTTTTTCGCCGGAGTTGCTCGACGGATTGGGGCGACAGCACACTCGCGAGCAGATTTACCGGGCGCACGAGCGCATCCGGGCCGCGGAGTTTCGGAGCGTGAACCTGGACCTGATGTTTGCGCTGCCGGGGCAGGACGAGGCGAGCTGGGTGGCCGATATCCAGGCGGCGGTGGCGCTGGCGCCGGATCATCTCTCGACGTATTGCCTCACCTTTGAAGAAGACACGGCGCTCTGGGTGAAGCTCTCGCAGGGCAAGGTGAAGCTCGATGTGGAGCGCGAAGCGCGGCTCTACGAAGAAACGTGGGCGCGGCTGGCGGACCTTGGCTACGGGCAATACGAGGTTTCCAATTTTGCGCGGCCCGGGCACGTCTGCCGGCACAATCTCAACACGTGGCACATGCACGAATGGATCGGGCTGGGGCCTTCCGCGGCGTCCCAGCACGCGGGCTGGCGCGGCGCGAATGTCTCCGATCTCGCCAAGTGGCGTGAGCAGGTGGCGCGCGGTGAGCGGGTGACGGAAGACCGCGTCGCGCTGACGCCGGCGTTGCTGGCGGAAGATGCGTTGGTTTTTGGAATGCGAATGAATGCGGGCGTCGATCTCGCGCCGTGGCGCGAGCGGTGTCCGGATGCGCCGTGGGCGGCGGTTGAGACGCTGGCAGAGCGGCTGGTGGCGGAGGAATTCGCAGTGTGCGAAGGCACGCGGCTGCGGTTGACGAATCGCGGACGGTTGCTGGCGGACAACATCGGCGCGGAAATGATGGCGGCGTTCGAAGCGGAGGCGATTTCAGCATGAAAAACGGGATTAAAACGTTCGTGGTATTTCTTGTTCTGACGGTGCTCGCGCATGCGCAGCGGGCGCTGGTGTTGCAGACAGATTTCGGCGTGAAGGACGGTGCGGTGGCGGCGATGCGCGGCGTCGCGTTTGGGGTGAGCGCGAAGCTGGCAGTGTTCGACCTGAGTCATGAAAACACGCCGTTCGACATCTGGGAGGCGGCGTATCGTTTAAAGCAGACGGCGACCTTCTGGCCGGCGGGGACAGTGTTTGTTTCGGTGGTCGATCCGGGCGTGGGCACGGCGCGGAAGTCGATCGTGCTGCAGACCAAGAGCGGGCATTTTTTTGTGGGGCCGGACAACGGCACTTTCACGCTGGTTGCGGAGGAACTCGGGATCGCGGGGGTGCGCCAGATTGATGAGGCGAAGAACCGGCGGCAGGGTTCGCAGCGCTCCTACACGTTTCACGGGCGGGACGTGTATGCGTTTGTGGGGGCGCGGTTGGCGGCAGAGGTGATTAAGTTCTCCGAAGTGGGGCCGGAGCTGCCGCCGATGATTGTCGCGCTCAGTTACGAGAAGGCACGGCGAGAGGGCGGCAGGTTGGTGGGCTCGATTCCGGCGCTCGACTACCAATATGGGAATGTATGGACGAACCTCGATGAAACGCTTTTCGAGCAGCTCGCGCCAAAAATCGGCGACCGGTTTCGCGTCACGATCACGCGTGCCGGGGAGGAAATTTATCGGGGGGAGCTGCCTTATGCGACGTCGTTTGGCGAGGTTGCGGGGGGCGCGCCGTTGCTTTACCTGAACAGTCTCATGAATGTCAGTTTCGCGCTCAACGTGGGCGACTTTGCGAAACAATACGGGATCGGGCGCGGGGCGGAGTGGGGTGTGCGCGTGGAGAAAATCGCCGGTGGCGCGCCTGCGCTCGTCAAATGATGCGCGGGGGGGCGGCCTGTTTGTTGGGATTGGGGTTGATGCTCGGGCTGTCCGGCTGTGCGACCGAGCCGAAGGTGCGCGATTTCACGCCGACGCAGGCGAGACTATTTTTGGAATCGACGGACGTGAGCGCGCCGAGTGTGAAGCTGCCGAAGAGTGGCGTGATTATCAGCGTGAGTTCCAAGGCGATCATCACGGAGGGCGACATCGTCGATGCCGACGTGGCGCAGGTGGAACTGGGCCGATGTCTGCTGCTGCGGGTCACCCCGGCGGCGGCGCGGGATCTTTACCGGCTCACGGTGTTGAACCAAGGGCGCCGGCTGGTGCTCACGCTGAACGACGTGGCGCTGGGCGCGCGGAAGATCGACGGGCCGTTTGCCGAGGGCACGGTGCTCGTTTTTGTGGAAGTGACGGACGCGGAGTTGACGGCGTTGGTGCGGGACTTGAAGCGCACGTCGGCCGAGCTGCAAAAAGAGATCGCCCGAAAATCATGAGTGCCTGCCGTTTTATTTTCATCCTGACGATGCTGGCCGCGGTGCGGTTGGGCGGGGCGGAGCGCGTGGAGTTCACGTGGCCGACGCCCAACCCCGCGTGGAACGAAGGAAAGCCCGCGGCGAGTTTTCTCCAACAGGCGGGCTCGGGCGATCCGGAGTCGGGCGGGTTTGGCGGAGTGCGGAGCGCGGGGACGCAGTTTCACGAAGGCATCGACATCGTGCCGCAGGCACGGGACCGGCGCGGTGAACCGGCCGACGATATTTTCGCCGCGATGGCGGGGGTGGTCCGGCATATCAACAGCTCGGCGGGCGACAGCAGTTATGGGCGCTATATCGTGATCGAGCACCCGGACCAGACGCCGGGCATTTATACGCTCTACGCGCATCTCGCGCGGATCGCCCCGGGCCTGCGGGCGGGTGAACGCGTGACGCGCGGTCAGGTCATCGGCACCATGGGCCATAGCTCGGGTGGCTACAGCATTCCAAGGGACCGCTCGCATCTGCATTTCGAGATGGGGGTGATGGTCACGCGGGATTTCCAGACGTGGTATGGCCGGCAGAAATTCGGCAGCGTGAACGAGCAGGGGCTGTGGAACGGCAAGAACCTGATGGGTTTTGATCCGCTGGATTTTCTCAACCAGTGGCGCGCGAAACGGGTGAACACGTTTCAGGAATATTTCGCGCAAATGGAGCCGGTCGTCACGCTGCGCATCGCCACGATTCGCACGCCCGATTTCGTGCTGCGTTATCCGTCGCTCGTGACGAAGGAGCTGCCGTTGGGGCCGGTGGCGGGGTGGGAAATCAAATGCAACTGGACGGGCATACCGGTTGGGTGGACGCCGCTGACGGCGAACGAGGTGATCGGATTGGCGCGCGACCAAGCGCGGATCGTCGCGGTCAACAGCGAGATTGAACGCCGCCAGCGGAGCAAGAGCCTCGCGGTGTCACGGCGCGGCTCGTGGACGGTGGGCAAGGATCTGGGGACGGTGCTCCAGCAGTTGTTTGGCGTGAAGTGAAAAGCCGAACGCGGGGCCGTCAGGCTGAGGCTGCCGCGACCGGGCGCTTGGCCTGCCAGAAATAGAGCGCGCCGAGGTAAAGCACGAGAGCCAGCAGGGCCAGACCGTCGAGGCCGATGAGCATCGAAAAATATCCGAGATAACCGCCGAGGACGGAGCCGAGGAGATTGGAAGCGAGGGCGGAAGCCGGGACTCGCGATCGGGCCAGCAGCGTGGAAACGATCACGCCCGCGAAGGCGACGGGGAGGCCGGTGACCATTCCCGCAATCGCGGCGCGCGGCAGCATGGGGAGCTGATTGAACGTATCGAGGTCGAACCACCAGAGCAAAACCACGGAAGCAAGGAGGGCGGCAACTGGGCCTTTGAGGCTGCGGGGTGGCCGGCGGGTGACCGATGCGTTGGCGGCCAGGGCCATCACCAGAATGCCGGCGATCACGGCCGCGTTGACGATCCAAGTGGAGCCAAAGAGCAGCGAGCGTGCGGTGATGCCGCGCGTTTCAATGAGGAGAAACCCGGCGCCGGGCGGGAAGAGCACGGGCTTGAATCCTTGTGCAAGACTTCGCCCACCGAACACGGCGATGATGGTGATGGCGGTGAGCAGCAGCACGGCGAAATAAGCCCATGGAATGGCGCCGGGACGGAGGTAGAGAAAGGGCCGGTGGTCGCTCGTCGGGACGGTGCTCGCCCGGGTGAGATCCGAGTAGGTTGTGAGCGGCAGTCCGGTTTGGCGCAGCTGGGCGGAGAGTTGACCGGGATCGAGCGAGACCAGCATGGCGGCGCCGTAATGCAGACCATGTTTAACGATGATGGGTTTTTGACCGGTCGCGCGTTCGATGGTCCAAAACATCCGGTCGCCGAGGGCGAAGGGTAGGTGGTAAAACGGCGGTATTCGGCTTTTGTGGGATTGCTACGCGGACCTTCGGGTTTTTCGCGAGCGAGGGCGGTGTCCGAAAGATCGTGGATGAACTGGTGATTGTCGCGATTGGCGCTGAGATGGAGGCATGATTCCGCATCGAAAACCTCGAAGCGGTTGCAGGGGGGGATGGCGTTGCCGGTGGTGACATGCGCACAGACCACGGCGCCCGCGAGAGCGAGAGCGCTGAGTAGATTTCGCGAAACCAGCAGGAAGGGCAGGCCGCCGAGGAGAAACCAGAACGGCGGAGTGGCACCCAGGGCATTGAGCAAGGCAAAGACGAGGACGCCGGCGGGCGAGCCGAAGAGATCGGCGGCGTGACTGCGCGTGGGCGGCAGTTCCTGCAGCGCGAGAAAAGCGGGTCCAGAGCGCCGCCCGCACAGCAAAAAATGCCGGCGATAGCAGTGATGACGGCGACGATAACGGCGACGGCGACGACAAAGGCGCCCAAACTGGAGCCGGCTTTGTCGGCACCCCACAAATGAATGGCGGGGTCGGGTAACCGCGGTTGCATCAGCCCGAGATTTTCCGAGCCCGCGAGCGGGAGGGTGAGCGGCAAGAACGCGGGCAGAATTGCGTGGACCAACCAGGAGCACCGGCGACCGAAGGCCAAGCCGAGTCCAAATGTCAGAAAACACGCGATGAGGATCAGGTTGTTGAAGTAAGCCAGGACGCGAACCTGAATCGGGATTCAGCGAATGAGCGCCAACTCAAGCGCGAGAAATCCGAACGTGACGAAGGCGATCTGGAATAATCGCGGACGTGTGCCGGCCAACGCCGAGGGTTGGTCCCGGGTCGGGAGAAAGCGAACGCGTATCAAGGACTGCGGTTCAGCTCTGCGGCTTGAGCTGATCGAGCAAGGCGACGAAAGCGGGGTGCTGCTTCAGTGGATCGAGATCGGGGTCCTGCGCCATCCAATCGAAATCGGCGTAGCCGAGTTTGACGGCCTGGCGCAGGGAGCGCAGCGCGGCGGACTGGCGGCGGGTGAGGGCGAGGCTACAGGCGAGGTTGTAGTGCGCGGTGGCATTGGCCGGCTGGAGCTTCACGAGCCGGCGGTCCATTTTGAGGCCGTCGGCGATGCGGCCGACCTTGGTGTAGAGGCCACCGAGGAGTTCGATCGCGTCGTCCGAGCCGGGGTCGCGGCGCAGGACGGTTTCGAAAAAGGCGATTTCGAAGGCGGTGTCCGACGCTTTGTTTTTGGCCATGGAGCGGGATCGAAAGGAGAAATCAGGCGCGGCGGGGGCAGGTGCCGGTGCTGCGAAACGAGTCGCAGTGCGCGCTCACCTGCAGGCGTTGCGAGACGGGCGTGAGGCCGAGCTTGGTCGAGACGCTGTTGCCATACCACTCCATGAACGGAGCGCTGATCTCGAAGATCTTGTCGCAGTCTAGGCAGACGACCTGGGCGACTTGGGAGTTGGGCGTGCCGGCGTTGGGGCGGTAGAATTTCTCGCCGGAGCCGATGTCCACCTCACGGAGGAGGGCGCTTTCGGTCATGATCGGCAGCGTGCGATAAACGGTGGCGCGGGAGACGGAATCGTCGATGACGCGGGCGAAATCGAGGAGTTGCTCGGCGGTGAAATGCTCCGGCTGCGCAAAGGCGGCGTCGAAGATGGCGAGGCGTTGATTGGTGACGCGCAGGCCTTTTTTGGTGAGAAAATGACGGAATTTTTCGCGCGCGGCGGGGATGCTCACGGGCAAAATCTCGGCGGGGCGGCGGGCGACTGTCAATGTGTTCGTGGGTGAGCGATGCAGGGTGTGGGGTGGGGACGAGGATGGTGCGGGCGCGGGTCGCAAATAAATTTGCGCCCACGGGGAGCGGCGGCGTCATTGGCGGGATGATTGTGGGGGTTCATCCGCTCGCGGGGTTCGACAAGGTTCTGCACTACAAGGTGCCGGAACCGATGGTCGCGGACACGCAGGTCGGCGCGCTCGTGCGCGTGCCGGTGGGGCGGACGCTGCGGCTGGGCATCGTGGGCGAAATCGGGGCGCCGAAGGATTTTCCGTTGGATAAGCTGAAGGCACTGGCGCAGGTGCTGCACCCGTTCCCGGCGTTGCCGCCGGATCTGCTGGGTCTGGCGCGGTGGATGACGGGCTACTATGCGGCGCCGCTCGACGGCATCATTGAAACGATGATTCCGGTGGCGGTGCGGAATGGGGCGGGGCTGAAGCAGGAAAAGCAGCTCGCGCTCGGGCAGCGGTTGAGCGCGGAGGAGCTGGCGGCGCTGGAGAAACGCGCGCCCCAGCAGGCGCGGCTGTATAAATTTATCGAGCAGC
>JACMRG010000044.1 GCA_014376585.1 Opitutaceae bacterium
AGGCCGGCGGCGATACCGCGCCAGGCGAGTGGGGCGTGCAGGCGGAGGAAGACGCGGGCGGGCGAAGCGCCGAGGGCGGTGCCGGCGTCGAGCAGTTCGCGCGGGACGCCGCGGAGCGCGGCTTGAAACGGCTGCACGGCGAAGGGCAGCGAGTAAAAGACAGAGGCAATGACGAGACCGGTGAAACTGAAGGCGAGCGGCGCGCCGGTGAGTTCGCGCCACCAGCTGCCGGGCGGATGAGTCGGCGAGAAAGTGACGAGAATGTAGAAACCGATTACCGTCGGAGGGAGCACAATGGGGAGCGATACGACCGTTTCGACCACGGGTGCGATACGCCAACGGGTGGTATTGAGCCAATGCGCGAGTGGCAGTCCGACAAGTCCGAGTGCCGCCGTCGTGATTGCGGCGAGGCGCAAGGTGAGCCACAGAGATTGCCAGAGGGCCGAAGAAAGGCCGAGTAAAGTAAAAGTCAGATCACCCATCAGGGCGAAACTGGCAGACGAAAACCGTAGCGGTCAAAGATTGTCCGAGCCGCGCGCGTGGACAAAAATGCGAGGTAGCGTTTGGCCGCAGGGTTGGTGGTTCCTCTGAGGGTAAGGACGACGCCCTGTTCAAGCGGAGCGTGGGCCGAGGGCGGAATTTCCACCCATCGGCCCGAGTTTTTGAGCGCCGGAGCGAGCACGAGCGAGAGGGCCACAATGCCGGCATCGGCGTTGCCGGTTTGCACAAATTGTGCGGTCTGCGCGATGTTTTCGCCGAGGACAAGTTTGGGTTGCAGCTCGGTCCATACGCCCAGTTTTTCAAACACCTGTTTGGCGGCGCGCCCGTAAGGAGCATGTTCCGGGTTCGCGATGGCGAATTTCTTTATGAGCGGGTTTCGCACGACGGCGGTGATGTCGCTGAGTTCGAGATCGGTCCGTTGGGTCCACAGCACGATTCGTCCGATACCGTAGAGCGTAAGACTTTTCCCTTCTGCGGCGCCGGCGGCGATGAGTTCGCGTGGGTAACGCAAGTCGGCGGAAAGGAAAACGTCGAACGGTGCGCCGTTTTTGATTTGGGCGAAGAAATTGCCGGAGGAGCCGGTAGAGATTTTCAATGCAACCGCGGGCTCCGCCTTGGCGAATTCGGCATTTAGCGCGTCTAGGCAGAAGACCAAATCGCTCGCGGCGGCGATAGAGACGGTCGAGGAATTTTCGATTTTCGATTTTCGATTTTCGATTTGGGCGGAGGCCGTGGCGAGGCCGGTGAGGAGGGCGAAAAGGGAAAAAGAGCGTGGCATAAAAATGAGGAATAACGCGGGATCAGCGCTGGTCAGTTGGAAAAAACGGGGTTCGCTGGCGGGATGTCGGACGCAGTGACCAAATTTCGACCACCGGTGACGGTGCTCAGCGGGTTCCTCGGCGCGGGGAAGACGACGCTGTTGCGGCACCTGCTGGCGCAGGCGGAGGGGCGGAAGTGGGCGGTGGTGGTGAACGACGTGGCGGCGATCAATGTGGATGCGCAGCTCGTGGCGGGCGCGGGGGCGGCGCGGGTGGTGGAGCTGGGCAACGGGTGCGTGTGCTGCTCGGTGAAGGACTCGCTCGCGGAGACGGTGGCGGAGCTGGCGGCGGGCGGCGCGTATGAACATATATTAATCGAGACGACGGGGGTGGCCGAACCGCGCGGAGTGGCGGATTTGTTTTTAAGGAAGAACGCGTTTTGGCGGAGCCTCGGGGATTTCGCGCAGTTGAGCGCGCTCGTGACGGTGATCGATGCGCGGAGTTTTTTGGATGAACAGCGGCGGAGCCGGCGGGCGGTCGCGATGGACATGGAGACGGAGGAGAGGAGAAAGAGGGGGGAGAAAGGGGAAAGAGAAGGATTTCCGGGGGGAAGGAAGCCCGTGTTTGAGCTGATGGTGGATCAGGCGGAGTGCGCGGATGTGCTCGTGCTCAACAAGTGTGACCTCGCGAGCGAGGCGGAGCTGGCGGAAGTGGCGGGGGTTCTGCGGGCGTTGAATCCGCGGGCGGAGTTGCTGCGCGTTGAGCGCGGACAGGTGGCGAGCGAGTGGTTGTTGGGGCGGGTGCGGTTTGACGGGGTGGAGACGGTGGGCGCGGCGCGGTGGATTCGGGTGATCAAAGGCGAGGAGAAATCCGGCGGGGGCGGAGCGGCTGGCAGGATGGCGATCACGGCGCGCCCGGCGGTCGCGCCCCACCCGCGGCATGAGGCGGATTATGGGATCACGAGTTTTGTGTGGGAGGCGCGGCGGGCGCTGGTGCGGGAAAAGTTTTTTGCGTGGCTCGACAGTGGATTGCCGGAGGGTTTGTTGCGGGCGAAAGGATTTTTTTGGTTGGCGGACCAGCCGGAGGATATGGGTTTTTTGTCGGTCGCGGGCGGGCGGGCGCGGGCGGAATTTGTGGGGACGTGGGTGGCGGCGTTGCGCAAGAGCGGCGTCATCGCGGAGGCTGAAATATCGGGGGCGGCGCGGGCGAAGTGGGCTGAACCCCACGGAGATCGCCGCCAAGAGCTGGTTTTCATCGGAACCGGGCTGGACGCGGAGAAATTGCGGGAAACACTGGAAGCATGTCTGGCCTGAACCTTCGCCCATTTTTCTTGAAACTAATGGCGTGGAAAGGCGTCGGAGGCGGCGTGGTTTTTTTTCAATCGAAAGGAACGTGCGCGCGGACCGCGGCGGCGTGGATTTTTTTGACGGGTCTGGGGCTGGGCGCGGGCGCGCTCCCAGCGGCGGAGGGGGCGGCGGCGACGCTGGCGGATGTTTTGATTTATAGGGATGGAGACCGCGTGCGCGGCCGGTTGATGGAGCGGGTGGGCGACACGCTGGTGTTCCAATCGGAGAAGTTCGGCCTGCTGAAAGTGCCCGCGGCCATGGCGCGCGTGGAGCAGGGGGCGTTGCCGGCGGCGTCGAAATTGATGACGGGCCAACAGGCGACGCAGGTGATTTCCCCGCCTTCAGACCACGCGGAGCCGACGGAAAGTGCGGAGCCGGTGGGCTGGGCGCGCTTCTCGCCGTATGCGCTCACGCAGGCGATGAGGGAACTGTTCGGCCCGTGGCACGGGCGTTTCGCGGTCTCGTCGGAAATCGTGTCGGATCGGACGGAGCGCAACAACACGATGGTCGAGGCCAGGTTGAACCGGAAATGGACGGCGGACGAAGTCGAAGGGACGATTCGTTTCGACTACACCAAGACCGAAGACGTGACGACGAAGGACGTGGTCAAGTTCAACGGCTCGTGGCGCCGGGATCTCAAGCGCAGGCTGTTCGGCGTTTACCGGCCCTCGGTGGAATACAACCGTGCGTTCAAAAATCCGGCCGGAGTTTTTACGGACTACATTCTGGTGCAGCAGGAGATCGGCGCGGGTGTGAATGTCTTCACGACGCCGCAGAGAAAGCTGCGGGTTGGGCTCTCGGAAAATTTGTTCGACGTGTGGGTGATGCAGCCGGTCAGCCAGCACACGGCGCGGACCTCGGAATCGGTGTTTGCGGAGGTGGAGTGGACGCTGCCATGGAAGCTGCGGCTGACGGAGCGCGGGGTGTGGTATTACTCTTTTGCGAACAACACGGATGGTTGGGAAAACCGGATCGAATTGAACAAAAAACTCACGGAGACGCTGAGCGTGGCGATCCGGCATGAGACGCGTCATAATAATCCCGATGTGCGCACGCAGGATTACACGCTGCTGCGGTTGCTGATCGGACTGGATTTTTGAGAACGCGTCTAAAAGGCAGTGACGGCTCGCCGCAGCCGTCCGTTTGGAGGCATACGCCAGAGGGAAAGCCGTTGTATAGAGCGGATGCCCCGGAGAGGCGTCCCCACCTTCTACCAAGGGCTAATGAAATCTGGACTTTCCCGGGTAGCGTCGGGGCCTCCGGGCCCGACGGGTTTGGTCGGCGGCTTCCCTCTCAGCCGGGCCCGGAGTTCCCGGCTCTACCTCGGCCCATCCAAAGTCTAAAAATTAAACGACGTTGGTATTACAGGGAATTTCCTGTCGCCAGATGGGCGGCCTGCTCAACGTTGGGAGTTAACTATTTTTTATGTCTTACCGACGTTTCTGCTCATCGCTGATTTTAAGTTTCCTGTCTGTGGCGGATGTGCGTGCGCAGTTGGCCACGGTGCCGACGCAACTCGGCGCTCCGCCGGTGACGCGGCTCGCGCCGGGCGGGACGGCGACGGTGGATCTGCGGACGTGGCTCGGGGTGCCGGGGGTGACGGGGCAGGTGGTC
>JACMRG010000370.1 GCA_014376585.1 Opitutaceae bacterium
CACCGCCTGCGCCGCGATCCGCCGCGTCGCCGTAAACATCCACCCGCACAACACCGGATGCCGCGCCAGCCGCCCCGCCTCCCGCGCCAACGCCGTGAACACCTGCTGCGTCACCTCCTGCGCGAGCTGCGCATCCCCACCCACCCGCCGCAACGCCGCCGCATGGACGAAGTTCACCTGCCGCCGCACCAGCTCGGCAAACGCCGCCTCCGATTTTCCCTCGGCATAGCGACTGAGCAATTCGGCATCTTCGTTCATGGCGGTCCGGCTTCAGCTATAAATAGCCGCCCGCAGCAAAACCGCACAATTTTTCGCCGCTCACTTGAGTTCCGCTCCTGCATAAACCCGGCCGTCATTGCGAGGAGCGCAGCGACGCGGCAATCCGGCTCATCACCCCCCGCGCGAAGCGCGCCCCCTTGGAAATAATCCCTCCGTCGAACCCTGCCTACTTCCCCACTCCCACCGCCGGCCCCTTCAACGCCGCCGCGTAGTTCTCGATCACACCCGCGCGCACCAAAATCTTCCATTCTCCATCCGTCTCACGAAGCCGCAGCTGCACCTGCCGCGTCTTCCCGCCGTCGGTGTCGCGCACCTCCGCGATCAAAAAACGCGAACCCTCTATCTCATATTTCGTATCGTAAATCTTCGCATTCCCAAGTGGCACATCCTTCGCCGTCAGTGCGGCGATAAATTGCTCGGGCGAACCATAACCCGCACGCATCGCCTCGGGCAACCCGGCCAACAACGCCTCCGCCTTCGCCCTCACACCCGTGTCGAAGGTCAACCGGCCGGCCAGCGCAGCGATGTCTCCGCCCGCCGCCGCCCACAGCGCCGTCTCCAACGCCGCCGCCGGCGTCGCACCACCCGCATTTCTCCACATGTTCGCCGGCATCGGCCCGTCCAAAATCGAGGGCACATATTCCTTCGGCTGCACGGCAATCATTCCATCAGCCGCTTTCGCGGCCGCTTCGGCGCCCCGCCGCAGCGCCTCTATCTCTTCACGTAAGCGCACCACCGCCGCGTGATCCCCGCGCAGACTTTCCAATTCCATCGCACTCATCCGCGCCTCCGATAGCCGCCGATTCTTGGCCGCGAGCCGGTCTGCCTCGCGCTCCCGTTGACGCAGCGCCGCCACCTCCGCACGCAGTTCTTTACCCACCCCGAACTGCTGCAAGCCAAGCCACACCGAACCCACCCCCAGCACAGTCACCAATACGAAAACTCGTTTTGCGCCGTGCATCGTTCAAAACCACTGCTTCACCTTTGAAACCGCCTTGGCCGGGGCGCCCGCCGGTTTGGGCGCATCACCTCCGCGATTCTCGGCAGCGATCGTAAACACGATGGGCACCTGCAACTCGGTGTTCACCTTGCGCCCGTCTTTCTGCCCGGGATCAAATTGCCACTTCCCTACCGCATCGACCGCCGAGACTCCGAACTCCGCATGGGTCGCCTTCACCACGACCGCATCGCGCACCTTGCCCTGCGCATCCACGACAAATTTTATCAGCGCCTCCCCACTCACGCCCGCCCCGCGAAAAGCCGCCGGATACATCGGCTGCGCCTGAAACGTCGGCTTCGGCTGCACATCCACCTTCGCCGCCGGCAAGATCTCCCCTTTAATCGGGGCCAACCCCGCGCCCTTGGCCTTCGCCGCCGCCACCCGCGCCGTCTCCCCCATCTGCGCCTTCAGCCTCGCCGCCTCCTCACCGAGCCGCGCCAACTCTGCATCATCCGCGCGCAGCGTCCCGACCTCATTTGCAGCGCGCACCAACCGCGCGTTATCCGCCGCCAGCACCGCCATGCCCACGTCCCGCCCGCGCAACCCCGCCAGCTCATCCCGCAGCGCCGCATTCGACTTCGACTGCACCGCCACGCCACCGACGCCCAGCGCGATCACCGCACCCGCGAATCCCAACTGCAATTTTGTCATGCTCATAAAAGTCAGCACCGCCGCCCCGCCGCCACCGGCCGCCGCGCTCATCAGCGCCGCCCCCGTCACCGTCGCCGCCAGTCCCGCCGGCGCGGCCAGCACCGCCTGATTGCCCAACGCCAGCGCCAGCGCCGCCGTCGTCGATCCCACCCCACGGCGATCCAGCAACCCGCGCAGCTTGTCCACCGCGCGCTCCACCCGCATCCGCGCCGCGTTCTCGCCGAGCCCCAGCCGCGCGCCGACGCCCGCATAATCGCGCCCCTCGAAAAACCGCAGCAACACCGCCACGCGGTCCGCCTCGCCCAACTCCGCCAGCGCCGCATCGAGCACCGGCCGCACGCGCCCCCAGTCGAGCGCCTCCACCCCATCATCGTCGTGAAATCGCTCCTGCATAAGCTGGGCCTCCGTCTCGCGCGCCTGCCGCCGCCGCTCGCCACGCACCTGCTTCGCCGCCGCATACCGCGTGCTCGTAAACAGCCACCCCGCCAGCACCCGATGCCGCGCGAGCGCCCCGGCCTTCTGCGCGAGATCGGCGAACACCCGCTGCGTCACCTCCTGCGCGAGGTGCGCATCGCCGTTCACCTGCCGCAGCGCCGCCGAGTAAACCAGATTCACGTGCCGCCGCACGATCTCCGCAAACGCGTCCTCCGCGCGGTGCTCGGCATACCTGCGCAACAGTTCGGCATCGTTGTCCTCGTTCATCTGCATTCACCCAATAGCACCCGCCGCCGCACAAATCGCACAAAAAATTTCCCCGCCCGCGTGCGCCCGCCCACGCATCTTCATTTTGCCCACCAGCCGGACCCCACCGCGCCGTCATCGGAAAACGTAAAGACCACTTCGCCCTTCGCCTCGATTTTTTCGCGCCCCGCCAGACGCAGATACGTCCCGCCCTCCGCACCCAGCGCTTCCTCCATGTGCCTCACCTCCGACGGCACAAACCGCCACTGCGCGAGCGCCACCTCCACCGCGTCTTGAAACTCCCGCGAGAATCGCGACGGCAGCGCGAGGTGCGTGAGGCTGGGCATCACATCGGCCACATGCCCCTCCGTATCGATGGTGATCCGCACCCCGACGGTCACCACGCCCAGCTTCACCCCACGGGCCGCGCCCGGATAGAAGGGCTTCGCCAGCGGTTCGATCGGTTGCGCATCCGCCACCACATCACGCGTAGTCGGGGGCGCCCCCACCGGCATCCGCGCGCTCGTCGTCGGTGGCGGTGGCGCCGACGGCGCAAATTGAAACCAAGTGCGGCCATCCGCTTCCGATTTTGTCACATGACGACACCCCGCCAACGCGCCCATGCACGCCAGTCCCGCCACGCACGCTCCCACCCAATATCTTGTCGGCATATTCCCCCATAGCACCCGCCGGTCCATGAACCGCACGGGAAATTTTCCGCCCTTTCACGCTCACATCCTTGCACCCCGCCCACCCCCCCGCCAAATTCGCAGAGGAATCGGTTTCGGAATCTGAAATCGAAAATCAAGAATCGAAAATCGAAAATTCCGCCATGCCCCGCCCCATCCGTTTCGAAATCCAAGCCGACGATCCCCTGCGCGCCATCGCGTTTTATACCGCCGTGTTTGGCTGGGAGTTCAAACGCCTGCGCGGCTCCATGCCCTACTGGCTCATCACCACCGGCCCCTCGACCGAGCCCGGCATCGACGGCGGCCTGCATGCCCGCGTCGGCCCGCCGCCCCAGCCCGACCAAGCCGTCACCGCGTTCCTCTGCACGATCAACGTCCCCTCGCTCGACGAAACGGTTGCCCTCGTCGGCCGTCACGGCGGCGCCGTGCTCTCGCCCAAAATCCCCGTCCCCGCCGCCGGTTGGCTCGCCTACGCCCGCGATTCCGAAGGCAACGTCATCGGCCTCATGGAAGCCGACCCCACCGTCCCCCAGCCCCCGACCTTCAACTACCCCGAATCCTGAACCCTCTCGGAATGCGAACGGCGTTTTCAATCCGGAAACCAGGAGGCCGCCTGCCCGATTCAAATCGCAACTCCCTCCGTCATCCCCTTCCTGACCCCTGAGTTCCCTGTTCAAAGCCTCCTCACCTTCCCGTTTCCTTATCTCCATGTCCACCCCCGCGCCCCTCGCCATCAACTACCTCGAATTCACCACGCGCGACCTCACCGCCGCGAAGACATTTCTCGCCGCCGCCTTTTCCTGGACGTTCACCGACTACGGTCCCGACTACGCCGCCTTTGCCGATGCCGGCCTCAACGGCGGCCTCCGCGCCGATCCCGCCGCGCCTCTCGTGGGCAACGTCCTCACCGTCCTCTTCGCCGCCGATCTCGAAGCCGCCCTCTCCCGCGTGAACGCCGCCGATGGCGCCACGATCACCGCCGCACCCTACGAATTTCCCGGTGGCCGCCGCTTCGAATTCACCGCTCCCGGCGGACTCATGCTTGCCGTGTGGAGCGACCACCGCGCCGACCGCTCGAAGATCACCTGATTTTCAGCCCGTTCTTACCGGCTTTGGCCTTGATACCGCCAAAGCGTTGCACCTAGCTCGGCATGAGTATGAAAAAATCACGCGCGCACCTTTTCGCTTTTGCTTTCGGCGCCACGGTCATTGCGTCCGCCCACGCGCAATACGTCACGTGGTCCCCCACTGCCGCCAGCGGCATCTTCGAGAACGGCGCCAACTGGACGGGCGGCACGTCTCCCGGCACCGGCTCCGGGCTCACCTTCGGCTTCTCCGCCCAAGCCGGTGTTGTCCTCTCCGCCAACCTCGACGTCTGTTCGCTCACGTTCAGCGGTGCCTACCCGGCTTATACCTTTTCCGCCGCGAACAGCGCCGTCCTCGGCCCCGGGGACGGCGGCATCTCCGTCGGCGAAGGCACTGCCGCCGTCACCTTCGCCTCCAGCCTAGCCATCAACCTAAACGCTCAGCAGACGTGGAACACCTCCGCCAATCTCTTCGTCAACGGTCCCATCAGCGGCACCGGCGGCATCACCAAAACCGGCGCCGCCGTTCTCACGCTCTTCGGTGCCGGCACTTATTCCGGCGGCACGTCCCTCAACGCCGGCACCCTCACCGTCGCCGCCTCGTCCACCGCCAAAGTCCTCAACGGCGTCGTCAGCAATGTCATCGCCGGCCCCCTCGGCACCGGCACCCTTTACTTCGATAACGTCGCCACCCTCGCAGGCACCGCCGCCACCCTCACCCTCCACAACGATATCCGCATCGCCGCCCGCTCCGAATCCTCCATCGACATCGGCCTCAACTCCGGCACCGGCAGCCTCACCCTCGCCGGCGTCATCTCCGGTTGGGGCTCCGTCACCAAGACCGGCACCGGCACGCCCACCCTCTCCGGCGCCAATACCTACACCGGCGGCACCACCGTTGCCGACGGCACGCTCACCCTCTCCGGCGCCAAATCCAGCGGCACTGCCACCGGCTCCG
>JACMRG010000045.1 GCA_014376585.1 Opitutaceae bacterium
CCATGAAGCCGCAAGCGCCGAACATCGTTTTCATCCTGGCCGACGATCTCGGCACCGACTGGCTCGGCTGCTATGGCTCTTCGCATCCCACGCCCGGCGTCGACCGACTGGCCGCGACCGGAGTGCGCTTCGAAACCGCGTGGACCTCGCCGATCTGCACGCCCACGCGCGTGATGATGCTCACCGGCCAATACCCCGGCCGCACCGGCTGGACCGAACACTACGACGTGCCGCGCTGGGGCGGCGCCGGACTCATCCCCGAGAAATTTCCCACGTGGCCGCAGCAATTGCGCCGGGCCGGCTACGCCACCGCCATCGCCGGCAAATGGCAGATCAACGATCTCCGCCCGGAGCCCGACATCCTTGCCCGCCACGGCTTCCAGCGGCACTGCATGTGGCCCGGCGTCGAAGCGGGCAACCCGCCGTCGGCACGCCGCTATTGGGGCGCCTTTCTCCAAACAGACGGCACGCGCAAGGTTCACACTGACGAATACGGCCCCGACGTGACGCAGCGCTTCGCCCTCGAATTCATCCGCGAGCACAAGTCCCGGCCGTTTCTGCTCTACTATCCGATGATCGCCGTGCACGCGCCCAACGAGCCCACGCCGCTCAATCGCACCACTCCGCCCAAGGGCGAAGCCGCCCTTTACGCCGGCTCGGTCACATACATGGATCGGCAAGTCGGCGAACTCCTCGACGAGCTCGACCGCCTCGGTCTCGCAGAAAATACCGCGGTGATTTTCGCCGGCGACAACGGCTCCTCCACGGGCGGCACCCACGCCGGTCGCGCCGTCTCTTCCGGGAAAGGCCGCACCATCGAGCGCGGCGTCCACGTGCCGCTCATCGTGCGCCTGCCCGGAGTCAAAGGCGGCCGCGCGATCAACGCCCTCGCGGATTTCTCGGACATTTTTCCCACCCTCCTCGATCTCGCCGGTCTGCCTCGCGTCGCAAGTGACGGACACTCCTGGGTTCCACTCCTGCGCGACGCTCCCGGACCCGCTCCCCGCGAGTGGATCTACGCGCAACGCGACACCTCCCGCACCGTGCGCGATCAGCGCTTCAAACTGGACTCCGAAGGCGGGTTCTTCGAGATCGCCCTCGACCCTGACCAGAAGAATCGCCTTTCCCCGACGCGCGATCCCGCCACCGCCGCCGCCCACCGCGCACTTACTGCCGCGCTCGCCTCTATCCCGGCTCAAGCTGCGACGCCGCCGTTTCCCGGTTACACCCCCGACCGCATGCGCAAATTTGTCGAGCCCGTGAAACCCTGATCAATTTCTTCCCATGCGCCTTAGCCCCACTCCCCTTGTTCTCGCCCTGCTGCTCGCCGTCCCCGCCGCGTTTGGCGCCACCGCCACGCCGCCCAACATCCTCTTCATCTTCGCCGACGATCAACGCGCCGATACCATCGCAGCCCTCGGCAACGCGCACATCCAGACGCCCAACCTTGACCGTCTCGTGCGCCGCGGCGTCTCGTTCAACCGCGCCTACATGCAGGGCGGCATGAACGCCGCCACCTGCGTGCCTTCGCGCGCGATGCTACTCTCCGGCCGCTCGCTGTTTCACATCGACGAAAAACTCACGCGCGACGAAACGTGGCCCGCCGCCTTTGGCCGCGCCGGCTATACCACCTTCGTCAGCGGCAAGTGGCACAACACCCCCGCCTCGGTCCCGCTCAGTTTTCAGCGCGCGCGCCAGTTGTTCACCGGCGGCATGACCAATCCCCTCAAAGCCCCGCTGGCCAATTTGGAAAACGGCAAGATGGGACCGGCGACCATCAGCCCAAAACACGCCTGCGAAGTATTCGCCGACGAAACGATCACGTTCCTGAAGGAAAAACACACCGCCCCGTTCTTCGCCTACCTCGCCTTCGACGGCCCGCACGATCCCCACATCGTGCCCGATGACTATCCCGTCCGCTACGACCCGGAGTCGATTCCACTCCCGGCCAATTTCCTTCCGCAGCATCCGTTCGACAACGGCGAGATGACCATCCGCGACGAGCAACTTCTGCCCTGGCCTCGCACCTCCGCCGACATCCGCGCGATGCTCGCCGACTACTACCGCTACATTTCGTATCTCGATCTGCTGATCGGCCGCGTGCTCGACACGCTCGACGCTTCACCCGCTGCGAAAAACACCGTCGTCGTGTTCGCCGCCGACTCCGGCGTCGCCCGCGGCAGCCACGGCCTCATCGGCAAACAAAACCTCTACGAACACTCGATGCGCGTCCCACTTATCATTGCCGGCCCCGGTATTCCCGCGAACCAGACCACCGACGCGATGTGCTATCTCTTCGACGTGCTGCCGACCCTCGGCGCGCTCAGCGGCGTCGCCGGCCCGAAGACCAGCGAAGGCCTCGGCCTCAGCGCCACCCTGCGCAACCCCGCCACGCCCGCGCGCACGACGATGATATTCGCCTACCAGAAAGTCCAACGCAGCCTCCGCGATGAGCGCTACAAACTCATCCGCTACCCGCAGGTCGACCGCACGCAACTCTTCGATCTCGGCTCCGATCCCGATGAGCGCACCGATCTTTCCGCCCGCCCCGAGCACGCCGCGCGGGTCGCCGCGATGACCGCCGCCCTCGCCGCCGAGATGAAACACCTCGGCGATCCGCTCACGTCTCTCACCGTCCCCGCGCCGAAACCCGCCGCGTGGTCTCCGCCCGCATCTGGACAAACCCCCGCCGCTGCGCCCGCCGCGAAAAAGGGCAAGCGCGAGCCACGACAAAATCCTGACCGATAACCGCCTCACTCATCCCATGAAAACCTCGCAGCTATGCGAAAGTGCAGGGCGTGGAGTTCAACCTCGTGCGTCAGCTCAACTTCATCCCCCGCACCCTCGGCCTGTTCACCTTCAAGGCAAACGCGACCGTGCTCACCGTCCAAGGCTCACTCAACGGCGTGACCACCGTCGGAACCTCGGGCGTGCCCAACTTCATCCCCCGCGCGTGGAATGTCGTCGGCGAGTATGCCAAAGTCCGCTTCTACGCGCTCGCCCGCTACAACCAGCAGGTGGGCTCCCTCTTCGGCCTCAACCCAAACCCCGCTTTGTTGACGCGCAATCCCCGGCGCGAGAAACTCGACTTGGATTTCGGCTTCCGCTGGCGCCGGTCGTGCTTCGCCATCGACAACCTCACCGAGCGGCCCAGCGGGCAGTTCGTGGGTGTGGGCGACCATCAATATCCCAGCGCCATCTGGGCCGGTTCGCGGCGCTTCAACGTCGGCGTGCAGGGTAAATTCTAACGACCACCTTTCCAACGCCCATGCCGCGCATCAACCACCTCGCCCTGTTCCAATTCAAGCCCGAGTGCACGGCGGACGACGTCGAACTCGTCCGCCGCACCATCGCCGATCTGCCGCAGCGCATCCCCGGCATCGTCGCGTTCAACTGGTCGCCCGACGTCAGCACCGAGGGCCTGACCGACGGTTTCACCCACAGCTTCATCTTCACCTTCGAAAGCGTCGCCGCGCGCGATGCCTACCTGCCGCACCCGGTGCATCAGGCGGCCGTAAAGGTCGTCATTCCCCGTCTCGCCCGCGTCATCGTCCTCGATCAACTCGTTAACTGATACCGCCGCATTTATGCCCAATCCATGGACCGGAAAAGGGAATCCCTATTCCCGCACTGAAGTCATCGAACGCCTACGCGCCACCGTCGCGCGCGGCGAAGCGATCATCGCCGCCGGAGCCGGCACCGGCATCTCGGCGAAATTCATCGAGAAGGGCGGCGCGGACCTCCTGATCGTTTATAACTCCGGCCGTTTCCGGATGGCCGGTCACGGCTCGACCGCCGGCCTCATGGCTTACGGCGACGCAAACGCCATCGCGATGGAGATCGGCCAATACGAAGTGCTGCCCGTCGTAGAGGAGATTCCGGTGATCTGCGGCGTGCACGCCACCGACCCACGTCGCCGCATGTGGCACTGGCTCGGCGAAGTGAAGGCCATGGGCTTCTCCGGCGTGAATAATTTCCCCACGCACACCATCGTCGATGGGCAGTTCCGCCACATCCTCGAGGAAACCGGCATGAGCGTGAAAAAGGAATTTGAGATGGTCGCCCTCGCGCGCCGCATGGACCTGTTCTCCATCGTCTATGTCAGCTCGCCCGAGGAAGCCGTCGAAATGGCCAAGGCTGGCGCCGATGCCATCATCACCCACGTCGGCACCACCGTCGGCGGCAGCATCGGCGTCACCAACGCCGTCGTCAGCTGGGAGCACACGATCAAACGCACGCGGGAAATTATGGATGCCGCCTCCACCATTCGGAAAGACATCTTCTTCTTCTGCCACGGCGGCCCCATCAACACGCCCGACGACGCGAGCCGCGTCATCGCCGCCACCGGCTGCGAAGGCTTCGTCGGCGCCAGCAGTCTCGAGCGGATGGCGGTCGAAAGTTCGCTCGCGGAACTCACCCGCCGTTTTAAGGTGATTCCTGGTCCGCGTTCGCGCCCTCCGATTTCCCACTCCCCGCAAACCGCCGCTAACGACGCTTGAACCTCCAACTCCTTCCCATGTCTTTTCTATCCTCTCTACCACTGCGCGCGGCCGCGTTTCTTGCCCTCATTGCGTCGGCATCTGCCGCGCCGAATTCACTCTTCGACGGCCGCACGCTCACCGGCTGGGAAGGCGACCTGAAGTGGTGGACCGTGCGCGACGGCGTCATCGCCGGCGGCTCCACGACGGAAAAAATCCCGCGCAACTTCTTCCTGGCGACCACGCGGTCGTTTCAAAACTTTGATCTTCGGCTCAAAATCAAACTCACCGGCGATCCGAAAGGCGGTCTGATCAACAGCGGTGTGCAGATCCGCAGCCTGCGCGTGCCGACCTCGACCGAAATGTCCGGCTACCAAGTGGACGCCGGAGCCCGCTATTGGGGCACGCTCTACGATGAGTCTCGCCGCAACAAAGGCATTGCCGTTTCCGCCAATGCCGCCGCCGTCCTCGCCGCCGTGAAGCCCGATGATTGGAACGACTACCGCATTCTCACCGAGGGCCCGCGCATCCGCTCGTGGATCAACGGCGTCGCCGCCCTCGATTACACCGAAGCCACGCCGGACATCGCGCAGGATGGCCACATCGGCCTGCAAATTCATTCCGGTGGCATCGCCCTCGTGCAGGTCAAAGACATCAGCATCGAAGAACTTCCGCCCACGCCCGGCGCCCCGCTCTGGGAAAAAGTAGGCCTACCCAAAGCACCCGCACCCAAACCGGAGACACCCGCTGCGCCTGCCCCCGCGGCAACTCCCCTGCCAGCCACGCCCAGTGGCCGCGACCTGAGTTACAACACGGTCAACATGGGGCCGCGTTCGCCCGAGGAAGAGCGGCTGTCGTTCAAGGTGCCTGCAGGTTTCGAAGTCGAACTTGTCGCTGCCGAAACAGACGGCCTTGGCAAATTCATCACCGTCGAATGGGACGCCCGCATGAGGATGTGGTCGATGACCGCGCTCGAATACCCCGTCGATGGCAACGAACAGAAAGCAGTCTCGGATGCTCTCTTCGCCGCCGGCGGTCGCGACAAAGTCGTCGTCTTCGATGCACCGTATGCCACGCCTGCGCCCGGCCGTGCCGCCGTGACCACGCCGCCGCGCGTCTTCGCCGATGGGCTCGTGATGCCGCTCGGCCTTTTGCCCTATAAGGATGGCGCGTTCGTCCAATACGGCGCCGATATCCGATTCTATCGCGACACCAACTCCGACGGCCGTGCCGACCGGCACGACGTGATTCTCACCGGCTTCGGCACGCAGGACTCGCATTTGTTTCCGCATCAATTTCTCCGCCAGCCCGGCGGGCAGATCTTGGTCGCGCAGGGATTGTTTAATTATTCGAAAGTCGTCCGGCCGGGCGGCCAGCCCTTCGCCGACGGCTCGACCCAGATCGCGTTTAATCAGTGCAAGCTTGGTCGCTTCACGCCCGACGGCTCCACGTTCGAAAGCCTGACGGCCGGCCCCAATAACATCTGGGGTCTCGTGACTTCGCGCGAAGGTGAGACGTTTATTCAAGAGGCGAACGACATCGGCTACCCGGTGATTCCTTACGAGCCCGGCATCTGGGTCGCCACGGGTTCCAAGGATCGCCTGCGCCCGTATCAACCGCTCATGCCGCCGCCGCTCCCGCCCGCGCAGATGGGCGGCACGGGGCTCAGCGGTCTCGCGCTCGCGGAGGATGGCGACGGGCTTTTCCGTCGCGTGGGCGTGTCGGAAGCCGGCGATACGGCTGCAAAGATTTTCTACCTCGCGAATCCGATCACCAACACGATCAACGTGGTGAAGGCCACCGCGACGGGGGCGCGCTACACCTACCAGAAACTGCCTGATTTCCTCACGACCGACGACAAGTGGTTTCGCCCCGTCGCGATTCATTTCGGTCCCGATGGCGCGCTCTACATCGTCGATTGGTATAACAAAATCATTTCTCACAACGAAGTCCCGCGCACCCATCCGGATCGCGATAAAACCCGCGGCCGTATCTGGCGTGTGCGCCATGTCGATCAACCGCGCGTCACGCCGCCCGATCTGACCCAGCTCGATGATCAAGCGGTCCTCGCGCAGCTCGGCGCCCCAAACGCGCTCGTCTCCCGTCTCGCCTGGCTCGAACTGATCGACCGCAGAGCCGTCGGCCTTGCACCCGACCTTGCCAAAATCGTCACCGACCGCACGGCCGCCAATGCCCGGCGGCTTGCTGCGCTCTGGACCCTGGAAAGTCTTCAGCCGATCCCGACCGCACTGTTACAGCACCTCGTGACCGATCCCGCCCCCACGATTCGTCACGAGGTGGCGAGGCTTGCCGCTACGCAGCCGCGCCCCGAGGCCGAGTTTGTGGCGCTGGCCACGCCGCTCATCGCCGATCCGCAGCCATCGGTCCGCGCGGCGATGGGTGATGGGTTGCGCCGGGTGCCTCACGCCAGTCCGCGCGCAATGATGCTCGCCGCCCAAATGGGCCGGGCCTCGCTCACGACCGGCAGCGACTGGGAGCGCTACGAACGGGAGTTTGAGCGCTACCTCGCCCGCTGGGCGATGGAACTCAATCCGGCCGCGACGACCGAGTTGCTCGCATCGCCGGAAGGCCGCGCCCTTCCTCTGGAAAGTCGGCTGCTCGCGACGCTGTCGCCGGGCGGTAAAACCGCGGCGCTCGGCCTTGCGCAACTGCTTCCCGAACTCAAGCGGCCCCTTAGCGATGAAGAAGTCCGCACGCTCGCGGCCCAGTTCGCCGAGCCCGCCGCGCGCGACGCGCTCAACGAAGCGCTCGGTCAGACCGGCTCGCGCGCCTCCGTGCTGCGGGCCCTGCTCGGGCTCCGGTTGAGTCTGGATGTGACGCCGCTCATGCCCGCGCTCACCGCCGCCACGCGAGCCCTCCTCGCGGTCCCCGACGCCGCCGCGACCACGCTCGGTGCGCAGGTGGCCGGTGCTTTCAAAATTGCCACGGCGGAACCAGAGCTCGCGGCGGTGCTTACGCGCGAACCGACGAAGAATTCCCGCCCGGTGACCCTCGCGGTGTTGCGCGCGCTGCGCGAAAACAACGTCGGTCCGTTGACCACCTTTGAGCGTCTGGTGCGTGAGTCCGGTGATACCGCCGTGCGCGAAGAAGCGCTGGCGGCGCTGGGCGCGCTGCGGACACCCGAAGCAGCGCAGGCTCTCGTGCAACTGCTGCCGTCGCTCACTCCGGCCGAATGCGGGCTGGCCATCGAACGGCTCGCGGCTCATCCGCCCGGCGCCATGGCGGTCGTCGCTGCGTTGCGTGCAGGCGGTGTGGCGAAGGCTTATGTCGGCGTGAGTGCCGCAGAAAAAATGCGGTTGCTGCTGCCTAAGGATACTTTGGTGGAAGAGATGTGGTCTGCGCTCGGTGGCGACGCGCAGCGCGCGCTGCGATTACCGGGCGGCGCGGGCAATTACGCCGACACGCAGATCTCGCTCGCGGGACCGTTTACCGTCGAGTGCTGGGCCAAGCTCGACCCCGAGATAGACTATCAAGACGGGCTGCTCGGTGCTGCCGGGCAGTTCGACCTCAATTTTCACGGCGGGAAACTGCTCTTCTGGCTGAGTGAGGCGAACACGATGGTGGTGGCGAAAAAGAAAACGCTGCCGGGCGTGTGGACGCACTACGCGCTCACGCGGGATCGCGCCGGAGTTTTCCGACTCTACTTCAATGGCGAGCTCGACGCGGTCGGCACCGGGACCAGTCAGAGCGTGTTCACTGGGCTCAATGTGGGCCGCAGCCGTTTGAACCCGGCGGTCGGCACGACGGCGGGCTGGCTCACGGAGTATCGCGTGTGGAATGTCGCCCGCACCGACCAGGAAATTCGCGACCACTTTGATCGCAGTCTGGCGGGGACCACGCCTGCCGCGAGGCCAGCCGGACTGGTGGAGCTCTTCACCGGCGCAGGCTGGGGTCCGCTAAAAGGGAGCGCGCATATCGAAGTCTCGGGGGATGCGCCCATGTTGCTCACCGCTGCGGATGCGGCGTTACAGGAGCAGAAATTTGCCCGGTTCCGCACGCTTGCGGAAACCGTGGGCAACGCGGATCAGGGCAAGCAGACCTTCACGACGATCTGCCTCGCGTGTCACCAGCTGGGCGGAAAGGGCGGTCAGATCGCGCCGCCCCTCGATGGCGTGGGTAACATCAGCACCGAGGCACTGCTCCGAAATATCCTTACACCGAGCGCTGCGATGGAGAGCGCGTATCGCACGTTTCGCGTGGTGCTGAAGGATGGCAGCGTGCGCGACGGTTTCCTGGCTGACGAAAACGCCGAGGCCGTGGTGCTGCGCTCGCCGGGTGCCGAAGACCGGCGCATCGCCCGCAGCGAAATTCGCCAGACCTCTTATCTGAATCGCTCGCTCATGCCGGAAGGATTGCTCGAAGCGATGACACCGACGCAGGTCAGCGACTTTTTTGCGTATTTGAAATCGGTGAAGTGAAAATTAGGTTCGGCGCGTTAACGTTAAGGAGTTCGAATCGACTCGATCCAAGGGAATCCAAAGCGCCCTGGTGCATATTTACTTCGAGTTGATTGACCGGCTGGGCGGATAGATAGGTTGAGAAATCGACCTCGATACTTGGCGGGAGAAGCACGCCGGCTCTAGTATGTTCGGACGCATCTATCTCCAAATGGTAATAGGTTTTGGTGCGCCCACGTTTATGTCGGAAGGTTTCGGATTTACGGGTGATCGTTGGTCGCAAGCTCTCGGCAGGCGATCGGTCGAAATACCGATTGATATCCCGGTAAGTTCGATGCCGGTCAGTGGCAGACCGAGGGCAAGCACGACGACGCTTTCGACGATGATGCGGTGGCTCCGTGACGAGCCGCTCAAAAGCGCGCGGATAAGTCGCAATAACAAGCCAAAGATGGCGGCGGCCACACCGAGCCCCATCCAAAGAATCTGCGTCCAGTTAAAATATGGTCGGTGTTCTCGATCCATATACTCGAACACTGCGGGCACGCCATAGGCGACCGCACTCCAAACGAGGGATTCAACGAAGAGCACGCGCCAGAAAAACGGATCGCCCAACCCCGCCCAATGATTCTTCAGTAGGGTGTCGTGCGCAGTGCGGAGGACGTCGAGATTGTTGAGCGCGAACTCGTCTGGAAGGTGTTCTCCGGATCGATAGGCCCAAAGGTGTCGGCCATCGGTAAAAATTTTGGTGACGCCAGTGGCGAAAGCGGCCCGCACAGCATCGCGAATGGTAGCGTTGTTTTCGAGAATGGGCGGCAGCGCGGGATCGCAGGCCACGTAGACGATCCGATCAAAAGAGGTGTCCCCCGTCTCAAGCTCATGCGAGAAGCCGCGGGCTTTAAACAAGCGGTCGATGGAGTGTTCGGGCGTGAGGCGCAGAAAGATGGAACTGTCACAGGCGAGACCGTAATGCGTGCCGATGATTCGAGTTTTAGACCGTCTCGTCCGGATGGAATACCGCAGTGATTTATTTCCTACGGGGCTTGATTCTACTGCTTTCGCCCGTGGTCAAAAATAGCGGTGAAGGTGACGGCAACGGCGAAAGCGACGCGGAATAAAATCCACATAAGGACGGGTGAGGCTGAATTGGTTTTACGGAGTCGTCGCTGTTAATTTTAGGAACTGCGGCGTGGCGCGTTGTTTAAAGGCCGCGCCGTCGCGGATGATAAAGAGACACGCGAGGCGCTCGCGGACGGCGAAGTTGTAGCCATCCTCGGCGCCGAGCACGAAAAGCGCGGTGGCGAGGGCGCTCGATTGGGCGCAAGAGGCGTGGATCACACTCACGGAAGCGAGCGCCCCCGAGACCGGCGCGCCGGTGCGCGGGTCGATGATGTGGCCGTAGCGGCGGCCTTGGAGTTCGAAGAAATTGTTGGCGTCACCGGAAGTGGAGAGCGCGTGACCGGCGAGATTTACGACTTGGGCGAGGGCGGGCGCATTTGCGGTGGCCGATGGTTGCTCGATGCCGGTGCGCCAGACGTGGCTGCCGGCGGTTTTGATATCGCCGGCGACTCGGGCGAAGTGGTGCGACGCGCCGAGGGAGACGAGCAACTCGCTCACGGCATCGGCGGCGAAGCCTTTGGCCATCGACGAAAAATCCACGGCGAGGTCGGGCGAGGTTTTGCGCACTGCGGGTGGCGATACGCGGACCTCGAGTCGGCGCCAATCCACGCGGGCGCGGGCGGCGGCGATCTCAGCCGAGGCGGGCAGATTACCGGTGCGACGTTGCGCGCCGAAACCCCAGAGGCGCACGAGTGGCTCGATAGTGGGATCGAAAACGCCGCTCGTGCGTGCGCTGAGGCGACGGGAATCGGCGGCCACGCGGACGAGTTCGGGCGAGGCGGCGATCCATTCGGTGGAGGGGCGGGCGTTGAAGCGCGAGACTTCGGAAGTCGGGCGATACGTGGAGAACTGTTGCTCCAGTTGTTCAAGTTTTTCGGCGATCCGCGCGTGCAGTGTCGGCGGATTGAGAGGAGGGACAGGCTGAAGAAATTTGACGGACCACGTGGTGCCCATGGCCCGACCGTTGAGGATGATCGGCTCGGCGGCGGGGAGGAACGGCACCAGCGGGATCAGCCAAAAAAAGGCGAAGAAAAACAGGGAGCGAAGGAGGCTCGCAAGACACTCAAAAGTGCGTGGGCGTGAATCACGCGAGGATGGAATTGAACCACAGAGACACGAAGGCGCAGAGAAAACTTCTCTGTTCCCTCCGTCTCTGTGTCTCCGTGTCTCTGGGGTGAAATCGTTTTTCTGCATCACAAACCTTGCAGCCAGAAGATGACGGAGAGGTGTTTCCAGTTAAGCAGCACTGCAAGGGCGACGAGAGCCAGGGCGGCGAAGTCACGACGGGAAAAGCGGTCGGTCGTCCCGCGGTGGCGCACGAAGTTGAGTAACGCACCGGTCGGGCAGCCGAAGCGGCAGTAGGCTTGAGGGACAAAAAAGGAAGCGATCAGGCCGACTGCTGCGACGACGAGGGTAGCGATCCCAGCGGAGCGCACGATGTAGGCGGCGAACGGTTCGATGCCGGCGAGATCGAGGGGAATCGCGAGCAGCGCGACGACGAGGGTGAGGACGATCAATCCCGCGGGCAAATTCTCCAGTCCACGGATGACAGAGGCGGAAAGGGCGGGAGCGGGCGCTGGGTATTTTTGACGGGATGGGTGCTCCTCATCGGGTTCTGTGGGCGGACTTCCTGTCAGCCGCGCGCGGAGCGCACGGCCCACCATCAGGCGGAAATTCCACGTGAGTTCCTGAGCGGCACCGTGCGGGCAGATGTGGTGGCAATAAAACGGCTTTCCGGTCGTCCAAGGCACGATGAGCGCGGCGGCGGCGAGCAGGACGAGGCCGGGCGCGGTGGTCCATGGAATGCCGGCGCGAGTCCAGCCGACGAAGAGTTTCTGCGCGATGAGGTCGCCGGCGATGAAGCCGACGTAAACGATGAGGGCGATTTGGTAGGGGCGTTTCCAGCGGTGACGCCGCTCCGGTTTGCCGAAGGCGATGAGGGCGGCGACGGCGAGGACGAGGAGCATCGCGTAGTCGCGCCAGGCGAAACGGAGGGGGACGCGCGCGGCAAGTTCGTCGCGGCTGAGTCGGAGGCGGGCTTTCACGCTTTGGGCGATGGCCATGCTCGTCATCGTGGCGCCGGAGACGCCCTCGATGCCGGCGGCTTTGAGACCGAGATCAGCAGCGGCATCCCAAGTGAGAGCGTTCCACTTTTTCAGAAAGCGGCGGTCGATGGAAATATCGTGGACGTAGCTCGTGGTGTCTTCGGAAGCGTAAATTTGTAGGCCGAGAATTTTCCAATTGGGATCGAGCACGATGAGCGCGTTCGTGACGCCGGCGTAGCCGATGATATCGCGGCAACGAGGCTGGGTGCGGACGACGTAACCGAGCTCGCGGCCGGCGCGGTCGAGGACGAAAAGGCCGTCGCGCGCGGAATCGTCGGGGCGGAGCGCGTGGGCGGTGGGGAGAAAGGCGACGACCTCGGACGCCATAAGGGGCGACTCGCCTTGAATGCGCTGGCGGACGGCGACGTCGCGGATGAGCCAGGCGATGACGGCCACGACCGCGAAGCGGTAAAGCTGGAGAACGAGGGATTTCATCCGCGGCGGTTGAAGGACGGGATTGGGAGATTATCACGGAGGCACAAAAGCACGGAGAACGGAAGCTGACGGGGCGCGCGTTTCATCGGGTGGGGAAATAGGGCGCGCGAGTTTTTTCGGATGAGGGTGCCCGGGGCGGTAGCGGCCAAGGGTGAAGCTAAGAGTGATTACACGTGTGGGAGGCTGATGACGCGGCGCGGGATGCGGACTGACGTCCGGGCCACTCTTAGGTGAGAATCTCAGAAACCACGCGGGCGGGTTCGACGCCGGTGAGGCGTTGGTCGAGGCCTTGGGATTTGAAGGAGAATTTTGAGTGATCGACGCCGAGGCTGTGGAGGATGGTGGCGTTGAGGTCGTAGAGGCTCACGGGGTCGCGCACGATGTTGTAGGAAAAATCGTCGGTCTCGCCGTGCACGATGCCGGGCTCCACGCCGCCGCCGGCGAGCCAGACGCTGAAGCAGCGCGGGTGGTGGTCTCGGCCGTAATTGGTCTGCGTGAGCGTGCCCTGCGAGTAAACGGTGCGGCCGAATTCGCCGGCCCAGACGACGAGCGTGTCCTCGAGAAGGCCGCGTTGCTTGAGGTCGGTGACGAGCGCGTAGCAGGCCTGGTCGGTGTCGCCGCACTGGAGGCGGTGGTCGCCGGGGAGGTTGCCGTGTTGATCCCAGCCGCGGTGAAGAATCTGGACGACGCGCACGTCGCGCTCGGCGAGGCGGCGGGCGAGGAGGCAGCTCGCGGCGAAGGAGCCGGGCGTTTTTACGTCGGGGCCGTAGAGGTCGAGGGTGGCGGGGCTCTCGTCGGCGAAGTTGGTGAGGTCGGGCACGCTCGTCTGCATGCGGAACGCCATTTCATACTGGGCGATGCGGTTGAGCGTCTCGGGGTCGCCGTGGCGGGCCTGCGCCACGTGGTTGAATTTTGCGAGGGAATCGAGCATCGCGCGGCGGGTGGTGGCATCGACGCCGTTCGGATTTTCGAGAAAGAGGACGGGATCGCCCTGCGCGCGGAGGGCGACGCCGTTGTGCGAGGTCGGGAGAAAGCCGCTGCTCCACATGCGCGTGAAGAGGGCTTGCGCGGAGGCTTTGCTCGACCACTTCGGGGTGAGCACAACGAAGGCGGGGAGGTTGTTGTTCTCACTGCCGAGGCCGTAGGAGAGCCACGAGCCGAGGCTGGCTTTGCCCGGGAGTTCGCTGCCCGTCATGAGGAACGTGCAGGCGGGATCGTGGTTGATGGCGTTGGTGTGGACGGAGCGGACGATGGCGATGTCGTCCACGAGCTTGGCGGTCCACGGGAGAAGTTCGCTGACCCAGGTGCCGTTTTTTCCGTGTTGGGCGAATTTGAAGAGCGAGGGCGCGACCGGGAATTTTGCCTGGCCGCTCGTCATCGTGGTGATGCGCTGGCCGGCGCGGATCGACGCGGGGAGCTCGACGTTGAACTGCGACTGGAGGCCGGGCTTGTAGTCGAACGTGTCGAGCTGCGAAGGCCCGCCGTTCATGTGGAGGTAGATGATGCGTTTCGCCTTCGGCGCGAAATGGGGGAAGCCGGGCTGCGAAGGATGGATGCGGGCGTGGGGCGCGGGAGAGGGGAGCGGGGTGAGGGGCGAGGGGGAACCGGCGGCGCGGAGCCGGGGCGAGAGGAGATCGAGCGCGACGCCGCCCATCGCGAGACCGGCGCCGGCGAAGAATTGGCGCCGCGTGAGGTGATTCAGGTAGGCGTGGGCGGGATTCATGGCCGGGAAAAAAGATGGGAGACGGGATTCCGGGTATCGCGGCTTGCCGACCGCATCTGATGCGGCAGCATCTCAGGCATGAGAACCACGCTCGATTTGGACCAGGATGTTTTGCTTGCGGCCAAGGAGATCGCGGCGCGTTCGAAGCGAACGGCGGGCAAAGTGATCTCGGAGGTTTTTAGGCGGGGGCTGCACGCGAGCGAGGCTCCCGCCTCCACAGCGCGGCGCACGCGGGCCAACGTGGCGGCAGGCTTTGAAGTGATGGCGGCGGGCAAGCGCGTCGTCACCGCACAGCTCGTGAGCAAGCTGCGCGATGAAACCGAAACGCGGTGAGCGCGCTGCTCGATATCAACTGTCTCATCGCGTTGTTTGACGCTGCGCACGTGCATCATCGACGGGCGCACGATTGGCTCATCGAGCATCGGCCGGACGGCTGGGCCTCGTGCGCGCTGACTCAGAACGGCTGCATTCGCATCCTCTCCCAGGCGACCTATCCTTCGTGCCTGCCGCTGCCGGAAGCGGCGCGGCGATTGGGGCGAGCCACGGCCGCAAAGGACCACACGTTTTGGCCGGACAACGTTTCGCTTTGCGACGGCCGCCGTTTCGATCTCACCCGCGTTTCCAGTCCGAAGTTGCTCACCGATGTCTACCTGCTGGGGCTCGCGGTAAAGCGCGGGGGCTCGTTGGTCACGTTCGACCGAGGGATTCCGCTGGCGGCAGTTTTGGGCGCGACGACGAAACATTTGGTGGTGTTGTAGGGCTGAGGTGGAGCGGCTGGCAGTCGGAGCTGCGCTCAGTTGCGGGTGACGACTTCGTCGAGGTTGAAGAGCAGGTTGGCGAGCATCGTCCACGCGGCGATCTCGGGGGCGGGTGCGAGCGAGGTGGGTTTCGATTCGCCGTTGGTTAGAATTTTTTCGGCGGCGGCGGTGTCGCGGGTGAAATGCGTGCGGTGCGTGGCGAGCGTTTCGGCAAGGAGGGCGTGTTCGTCGGGCGTGGGGGCGCGGGCGGTGACTTTGCGGAAGGCGAGGTCGAGGCGCCGGGCTTCCGTCGAAGGTTCGGCGAGAAGGTGTTCGGCGAAGGCGCGGGCGGCTTCAAAGTGTTGCACGTCGTTCATGAGGGCGAGGGCCTGGAGGGGCGTGTTGGAACGGCCGCGGCCGGTGCAGAAGGTCTCGCGCGAGGGGGCGTCGAAGGTGGTCATCGACGGGGCGGGGGCGGTGCGCTTCCAAAACGTGTAGAGGCTGCG
>JACMRG010000371.1 GCA_014376585.1 Opitutaceae bacterium
CTCGACGACGCCGGCAACCCGAAACCCGAGACCCCCAATGCGAAATCCATCGCCACCGTGCTCGCCGCCGTCCGCATCCTGCGCGCGAAAAATTTCCCTCAGGATGGCTTCACCGATCGAGTCCCGCTCCTCGGCGAAGACCGCTCGTGGCGCTATCGTCTCGACGCCACGCTCTCGCTGCCCGGCGCCGCCGCCGGCGATCCCGCCCCCGTCACCACGCTCCTCTTCACCGAGCGCATCGGCGGTATGCAACAACTCGCCGGCTCCCAGGAATTCAACGCGGTCTTCGAAATTGAGCAGCCTCTGGTGGACGCCCTCTGGTCGCTCACCTACACCGCCGATCCCGGCCCCGTCCTCCCCAAACCCTGACTTCGAAGCTGCGATCCTCCGAAACTCTCAACTTTCAACCATCACCCCTCAACTCCTTCCGAATGCCCCGCGTCCTCAAACCTTGCCTGCAAGTCCTGCGCCTATGCGGGCAGTGCGTGCTCGGGTTCTGTTGCTGGACGCTTTGGCTGCTCCTCTCCGTCCTCCTCGTGATTCAGATTCACATCCTCACGACCAACGAACTCGAACTCCCGCCGCCCCTGCTGCGTGCCATCGAGACCCGCCTCGCCGCCTCCGGCGTCCACACCACCTTTGGCCGCACGATCTTCGATCCCGCGGGCCACCTTCTGATCGAAAACGTCGTCGGCACGCTCCCTGGCTTCCCCGAGCCCGTCCTCCACGCCCGCGCTATTTACATGCGCTTTAATCCCTGGGCCTTCGCGCTCGGTCGCTTCGAGGAACTCGAACTCCATTTTACCGGCGTCCGCCTCCTCCTTCCCGCGATGCTCTCCGCATCCGGCCGCTCCGAGGATCTCGTCAATAACCTCGACGCCACCTTCCTTCCCGCCGGCGACCAACTCGATATCCCGCACCTCACCTTCGAACTCGGTTCGCTGCGCGTCGCCGTCACCGGTGCCGTGCATCTCTCGCCCCAACGCCGCGATGCCGCCGCCCCCCTGCCCATCGCCGACTTTCTCGCCAAAAACTATCCCACCCTCGCCCGCCGCCTCGGCGAACTCACCGCCCGGCTCGGCGTAGTCGACCAACCTGCGCTCTCTCTGGTTCTCACGCCCTCCGAGACCAGCGGAGCCCTCGCTACCGCCACCCTGACCGCGCGTGCGCTCACCATCCCCTCTCCCGCCGTCACGACCGGCCCGCTCCGCCTCACCACCCGCCTCCCCCTCCGCGGTGATCGTCCTCTCACCGCCCTCTTTCGTTTCACCACCGACACGCTCACCGTTCCCTCCGCCCACGCCGAGGCCACCCACGTCCGCGCCCTTCTACGCGCTCAGTTTAACCCCGCCGATTTTTCCTTTGTTCCGCGCTCCGTCGAGTTCGCCGCCGATTCCATCTCCGCCGCCGGCATCAGCCTCGAAACTCCCGTCCTTACCCTCACGCCGCAGCCCCTTCCCCATCTTGAAGCCGATCTCGTGACCCGCGTCGCCGGCCTGCCCCTCGCCGCCCACATCGCGGCCGATCTCACGGCGCAGACGGCTACCGTCGATTTTAACGCCCTCGTCGGTGACGGCCTCCTCGATCTCATCGGCGCCCGCATCGGTCACAACGTCCGCTCCTGGATTGATTTTCCCGAGCCCGTCACTGTCACCGCCGCCCACGCCACCTTCGCTCCCGGTTGGAGATGGGAGAAACTCACCACGCGGCTCACCATCCCCATCATCAACGCCTACCACGTTCCCATCACCGATGGACGCGCGGTGCTCGAGCTCACGCCCACCCGCTGGTTCGCCCCCGAAGCCTTCGGCCGCATCGGTGAGAATTACGCCCGCGGCACCTACGAGCACGACCCCGCCACCCACAATTACCGCTTCCTCCTCGAAGGCCGCCTCCGGCCCCTCGCCATCTCGGGTTGGTTCGGCGACTGGTGGCCCGATTTTTTCCAAACCTTCCTTTTCCCCGAATCCCCGCCACCCGCGAGCGTGGAAGTCGCCGGCCGCTGGGGCCTGCACACCGCCGGCGAATCCCGCGTCATCGTCGCCGCCCAGGCCAACGCGGCCGATATCCGCGGTGCGCATTTCGACTACGCCCGCGCCCGCCTCTTCATCCGCCCCCATTTTCTCGACGCGCTCGAACTCTACGGCACGCAGGGCGAGGGCCTGGTCCGCGGCACGTTCACCCGTCAGCTCGAACCCGTCACCTACGACTGGCGCCGCTTTGACTTCGCGGTCACTACGCGCGGCATCGATCTCGCTCTGGCTTCGAAAATCTTCGGCGCCGCCGCCGATGAGATCCTCGCCCCCTTCACCTTCACCGCCCCGCCCGACCTGAAGCTCACCGGTCGTATCGACAGCGCCACCTCTCCCGCAGGAGCCCACCAGTCGCTTGATCTCGCCGGGGAAACCCATCACCAATTCCGCTTCCACGGCTTCCCCGTCGAACGCCTGTCGTTCACCGGACAGCTCCGTGACGACGCCCTCACGCTTGACCGGCTCGATCTCGGCTTCGCCGAAGGCACCGCCACCGGCCGCGCCAAAGTCTGGGGCACCGGCGCCGCCCGCCGCGTCGGCTTCGACTACGCCATCAAAGACGCCAGCCTCGGCCGCGCCATCGCCATCTTGGAAAATTACGCCGCCACCCAGCGCGGCGCCCCCCCACCACCACCCAACCGTTTCCTCGCCGACCAATCCAACGTCCGCCTCTCCCTCGCCGTTTCCGCCGAGGGCGGCTACGACGATCCCTTCAGCTACCACGGCGAAGGCAGCGCCACGCTCGATGGCCCGGCGCTGGGTGAGGTCCGCATGCTCGGCCTTCTCTCCGAGTTGTTCAGCTTCACCTCGCTCCGCTTCACCTCCGTCCACGCCAACTTCAAGCTCGATGGCGCCCGCCTCAACTTTCCGGACCTCAGCCTCACCGGCGCCAACTCCGCCATCACCGGTCGCGGCACCTACGCCCTCGACCGTCGCACCTTGGATTTCAACGCCAAGATCTACCCCTTCCAAGAAAGCCGGCTCTTCCTCAAGAGTCTCGTCGGCGCCGTGCTCACCCCGTTCTCCAACGTCTTCGAAGTGAAGCTCAGCGGTCCGCTGGACAACCCCTCGTGGGCCTTTGTCATCGGGCCGACCAATTTCTTTCGCAATCTTTCCACTGATTCCGCCCGCCCCTCGCCTCTCGCCGCCCCGCCCAAAAAGTAGTTTTCGCGCCGCCCCGCCCTCTCGCTTCACCCTCGCCGCACCGCCCACGACCCGGTCTTTCTTTCCAAGTGCGGGAATCTCTCCCGATCCGCAGCGCATAACCACTTAGCGAAATCAATTTGCTCCCGGCTCCGGGCCACCTTTCATAGGGTAAACTCCTCAATGGATTCTCTCGTCACCCTACCCCGGCGCTCTTGGCTTGAGCGCACCCTGCTCGTCCTCGCCGGACTGAGCGCGGCCGTGGGCATCGCGGCGTTTTGGGACAGCTGGCTTCAGCTCGGCTCGGTTCTCCCTGCGCTCCACGAGGAGCTGCCGGTCCGCCGCGATGAATCCCTCGCTCTCGCCGTGTTTGGCCTCGCCCTCATTGCCCGCGAACTCGGCTGGCGCCCCGCGCTCTGGGCCACCGTGCTGTCTTTCCTGATCGGCGCCCGCGGCCTGTTCGTCGCCTTTTCCAATCGCGATCTTGGCTCCAGCGGCCTGGTCGATCTCATGTCGGGCGGCCCGGGGGCAGCCTCCGCCCCGCATCTGTCCGCGATGACGGCCGGCTGTCTCGTGCTCGGCTCCAGCGCGCTCTTTTGGAACGCCTTCCAACACGCTCCCCGCAGCCGCTTGTTCACCACCGCCTTTACCGGTTCCCTCATCGCTTCGGTCGGATTTTCCACGCTCTTCGGTTACCGCGTCAACCTGCACGCCATCTACAAATGGGGTTCCGATACCGCCATGCCGCAGCTCACCGCCATCGGCCTGTTGCTCCTCGGCATCATCCTGTTGCTGACGGCCTGGCGTGAAAATCTCCGCGACGAAAGCGGGCCGCCCGCGTGGTCGCCTCTGCCCGCCATCATCGCGTGTCTCACCCTCACACTCGTCCTCTGGCTGGGCCTGCGCGACAGCGAACGCACATTCCTCGGCGGCCGCACCCTCACCGCCCGGGATCAGATCGCGACCGCTATCCTCTTCGAACTCCAGGCCCAGACGAATTCGCTCGAGCGTCTTGCCCGGCGGTGGGGTGACGGGCCCGGCAACGCCACGGTTTGGGAAGCCGACACCGCCAGCCAATTCAGCGAGTCCAAGCCCTTTGGTTGCGTCGTTCTCTCCTATGTCGATGACCGGGGCGTCACCCGTTGGGTTTTCCCCACAGCCCGCAACGAAGTCCTCCTCGGCTTCGATCACCACTCCGATCCTGTGCGGGATGACGCGGTGCGGCTTGCGCTCAAAAATGCGCTGAAAAATTCCAACCCGGCCCTCAGCGGCACCACCACCATCAACGCCGACGGCCACCTCCACCGCAAAGGCGGCTTCGTCATCTACGCGCCCGTCCTGCGGCCCAACCAACCCACCGCCCTAATCGCCGCCGAATTTCTTTATTCAAAATTTTTTCAGAAAATCACCGCCGGCAAACACACCGGCGCCGCCGACGACTATCACTTCACCATCACCATCGGCCAAGAACGCGTTTTTGAATCGGTGGAGGTCGGCGAAGAGAGCAGCGACGAGATCGAGTCCCTCGATAAAACCTTCAATTTTTCCGGCCAGCGCATCCGCATCGCCGCTGCGCCCACCGCCGCCTTCGTCCGCGAGAACCGCCGCTATTTCCCCGAGATTGCGCTCGTAACCGGCCTCAGCTTCACCGCCCTCCTCGGCCTCAGCATCCATTTCGCCCGCCGCGCCCGCACCGGCCAGACCGCCGCCGAAACTTCCAACAAGAAACTCATGGCCGAGATTTCTGAACGCGCCCGCATCGAGGGCCGCCTCAAGATCTCCGACGAACGCCTCCGTCTCGCCCTCGACTCCACCCAGATCGGCATCTTCGAGTGGCAGGTCCTTGCCGGCCAAGTTTACTACAGCCCCGGCCTGTGGGCCCTCCTCGGCTACGAACACAGCCACATGCCGGCAACCGTCCAGACCTGGCAGGCGCTCATCCATCCCGAAGACCTGCCGCTCTACCGCCGCCGCACCGAAACTCAACTCGCCGGCGTCGCCACGTTCATCGACCCCGAATACCGCGTCCGCGCCCACCCGGGAGACTGGCGCTGGATTCAGATGCGCTCCAAATCCGTCGCCTCCGCGGCCGATGGTCGGCCCACGCGCATCATCGGCACCGTGCAGGACATCACCGCCCGCCGCGAAGCTGAACAGGCCCTCCGCGAAAGTCAGGCCGAGGCGCGCAAACTCTCCCTCGTCGCTTCCAAGACGGATAATCCCGTCATCATCGGCACCCCCGATGGCCGCATCGAGTGGGTCAACGACGCGTTCTGCCGCGTCATGGAATACTCGCTCCACGACGTCTTCGGCAAAAATCCCGCGCACTTCATGATAGGCGCCGAGACCGCCCCGCGCACCGTCGTCCGTCTCCGCGCCGCGATGGCCCGCGGCCTCGGCATCAGCACCGATGTCGTCAACTACTCCAAGTCCGGCCGCAAATATCACATCCACCTTGAGATTCAGCCGATCAAAAACTCGGCCGGCGCCGTCGAGACATTCATCGCCATCCTTACCGACATCACCGCCCGCGTCGAAAGCGAGACCGCGCTCCGCCGCGCCAAGTCCGAGGCCGACTCCGCCTCCCGCGCCAAGAGCGAGTTCCTCGCCTCGATGTCGCACGAGATTCGCACGCCCATGAACGGCGTGATCGGCATGACCAGTCTCCTCATGGAGACGTCGCTCACCCACGAGCAGCGCGACTACGTCAACACCGTCCGCACCTCCGGCGAGGCCCTCCTCACCATCATCAACGACATCCTGGATTTCTCCAAAATCGAGTCCGGCAAGATGGAGCTCGAGCGCATGCCGTTCGAGCTCTCCCTCTGCATCGAGGAAGCGCTCGATCTCTTCGCCCTGCAGGCCTCCGCCAAGAAGATCGAGATCGGCTACCACCTCGCCCCGAATGTCCCCGCTTGGATCGTCGGCGATGTCACCCGCCTCCGCCAGGTCCTCGTCAATCTCTTCAACAACGCCGTCAAGTTCACGCCTTCCGGCAGCATTTTCATCGAGGTGCGCCGCGTGGGTCCCGATCCGCTCGATCTCTTCGACATCACCCCTTTCCGCCTCGAGTTTGCCGTGCGTGACACCGGTATCGGCATTCCGCCCAATCGCCTCGACCGCCTTTTCAAGGCCTTCAGCCAGGTTGATTCCTCGACCACGCGTAAATTCGGCGGCACCGGTCTCGGGCTGGTTATCTGCCAGCGCCTGAGCCAGCTCATGGGCGGAGATATCCGCGTCGAGAGCACCCCGGGCGCCGGCTCCGCGTTCATCTTCACGATCACCATCGAGACCGCTGCGCTCACCCCCGGGGCGAAACCGTCGTTGCCGCCCCTGCCCTCGCGCCTCCTCGCCAGCCCCGTGCTCATCGTCGAAGCCCACCCCCTCGCCCAGGCCCACCTTCGCAGTTGCTTCGAACAATGGGGCGCCACCTGTCTCATCGCCTCTGATACGGCCGCCGCCGCCCGGCTCCTCGCCACCCTGCCCGCGCCGCCCGCGCTCCTGCTCGTCGGTGGCGGTGAAACCGGCGGCCCCTCCTCCCCCGATCTCTTGGCCACGTTGGTCTGCCCCCGGTTGGTCATGTTCCCCTTCGGGCAGACCGCCCCCACCCCGCCCGCAGGTTTTTTCGCGCCCTTTACCGCCCTCCCCAAACCGATTAAGCAAACGGCGCTTCATCATTCCGTCCTCGCGCTCTTCGATACGGGTGGTGCCACGGCCTCGCCTTTCGCCAAGACCACGGAGCGTCCGCTCGCCGACGAGTTCCCTCTGCGCGTGCTCCTTGCGGAGGACAATCCCGTCAACCAAAAGGTCGCCACCCGCTCCCTTGAGCGCCTGGGCTACCGGGCCGACGCCGTGGTCAACGGCCTCGAGGCTGTCGCCGCCCTCGAGCAACGTCGCTACGATCTCATCCTCATGGATCTCCAGATGCCCGAGATGGATGGCCTCGAAGCCAGCCGTCGCATCCGCCGTCTCCCGCTTGAGGCGCAGCCCAAAATCATCGCCCTCACCGCGCACGCCATGCAGGGCGACCGCGAACTCTGTCTCGCCGCCGGCATGGATGACTACGTCACCAAGCCCGTAAAAATCCACGAGATCGCCGCCGCGATTCGCCGCCAGTTCGGCGCGCCCGTTTCGGCTCCGCAAACCATCGGCTAAATCGCCGGCGCCGCTGCTTTGCGATCCGCTCGCCCCAAGGGAGGAGCATACTTGCCTTCCGGACGCTTACTCCTCTTACCCGCTTACACATCTTACGCTCTTATCCGTGCCCACGCTTCCGCAGCTCCTCAAGTCCACTTTCGGCTACTCCACGTTCCGCCCGCTCCAGCGCGAAATCATCGAGGCTAATCTTGTGGGCGAAGACGTGTTCGCACTCCTACCCACCGGCGGTGGCAAATCCCTCTGCTTCCAACTTCCCGCCCTCGCCCGCGCCGGCCTCACCGTCGTCGTTTCCCCGCTCATCGCGTTGATGAAGGACCAGGTGGACGCCCTCCAGGCCAGCGGCGTCGCCGCCACGTTTCTCAATTCCACTCTCGGTGCCGACGAAGCGCGCGCCCGCCTCCGCGGCCTCCATCGCGGCGAATATAAACTCCTCTACGTCGCCCCCGAACGCCTCATGCTTGAAGGCTGGGTTGAAAACCTAAAAACGTGGAACGTCACCGCCATCGCGATCGACGAGGCCCACTGCGTCTCGGAATGGGGCCACGACTTCCGTCCCGAGTATCGCCAGCTCGCCAAGCTCCGCACCGCGCTCCCCGACGTGCCCGTGATGGCGCTCACCGCCACCGCCACCGGCCGCGTGCGCGAAGACATCATCGCCCATCTCAAACTCCGCGATCCACAGACGTTTGTCGCCAGCTTCAACCGCCCCAACCTCACCTACCGCGTCGTCCCCAAAGACGAACCGTCGAAACAGATCATCGACTTCGTCCGGAAGCGCGAACACGAGAGCGGCATCATCTACTGCGCCAGCCGCGCCACCGCCGAACGCGTCGCCGAAAGCCTCGCGGGCCGCGGCTTCCTCGCCCGCGCCTACCACGCCGGTCTCCCCGCCGACGAACGCGCCCGCAATCAGGAGATGTTTCTCCGCGACGATACCCGCATCATGTGCGCGACCATCGCCTTCGGCATGGGCATCAACAAGCCCAACGTCCGCTACGTCATCCATCACGACCTCCCGAAAAACATCGAGGGCTACTATCAGGAAACCGGCCGCGCCGGCCGCGACGGCCTCCCCGGCGATTGTCTCTTGCTCTTCAGCGCCGGCGACATCGCGAAGCAGACGCACTTCCTCGACGAGATCACCAACGAACAGGAGCGGTCCATCGCCCGCGCCCAGCTCCGCCAGATCGTGCACTACGCCGAGAGTCCCGGCTGTCGCCGCGCCGAGCTCCTCCAATATTTCGGCGAGACGTTTCCCCTCGATAACTGCGGCGCCTGCGACAACTGCTCCGAACCCCGCGAGAGCTTCGACGGCACCATCGTCGCGCAAAAATTCCTCTCCTGCGTTTACCGTATCCAGCAAGCCAGCCGCTTCAGCACCGGCATGAACCACGTCATCGAAGTCCTCACCGGCGCGAAGACCGAAAAAATCACCCGCTGGGGCCACGACCGCCTCACCACCTACGGCATCGGCACCGAACTCTCCCGTTCGCAGTGGGGCCCCATCGGCCGCGAGCTCATGCGCCTCGGCTACGTCGCCCTCGCCACTGGCGAATACGCCACCATCGAGCTCACCGAATCCGGCATGGCCGTCCTCCGCGCCCGCACGCCCATCACGCTCACCAAGCCCATCGACACGCCGAAATCCCGCCGTGTCACCACGCGCCGCGAGGGCGACATCGCCTGCGACGAAATCCTCTTCGAGCGCCTGCGCACGCTCCGCAAGAAACTTGCCGACGACAGAAAAGTCCCCGCCTACATCGTTTTTGGCGACAACACCCTCCGCGCCCTCGCCCGCGCGTATCCCGAAACCCCCGACGCCCTCGAAGGCATCCCCGGCATCGGCGAAAAGAAGCGCGAAGAATTCGGCGGGATCTTCACGGCCGCCATCGCCGACTACCTCCGCACCAACTCCCGCCAAAGCTTCGACTGATTCTCCGCGTAGAGGCGTCGCTTGCCGACGCCCTCCCCGTGCCGCAGTTCTCTCTACCGCTTGTTCGTCTTCTGCCGATCCGCATAGACCCGAATCACGTTCACCTGCGCCGGCGTCAGCGCACCGCTCATCTGGCCGATCACCGCTTCCCAATCCATCGTGATCTCAGAACCGATGTTCGTGGGTTTCACTTTTCTCAGCTGCTTGTTGGCATCGAGCGCTCGAACCAACTGTCCCGCCTGCTCCGACGACAACGGGGCATTTGCGACCGCAAACATATCGCTCATCGGTTCGACGAACGCCGCGCGATAAAATGAAGTCGTCTCGTAGTTGCGATAGGCCGCGTAACCATCCGCCCCCAATATCTCCCTCACTTCGTTCGTGATGGGCTCATATAGTTTCGAGCGCATCGCCTCGATACCCTTGGTATCGCCGCGCAACCCGGCGGTTTCCACCGCCGCCTGCAGATCTTCGCTCGCCTCCGCCTGTTGCAGCTTCAGCTCGATCATCCGCTCCGTCTGCTCGGGCGTCAGCCCGCGCTGCTGAAAAAACGCATCATAGCGCCGGTGCATTTGGGCCTTCTTATTCTCAACGGCCGCAGTGTCGATCACCACTCGCGTCGGCGACGTTTCTCCCGCCGGCAGAGCGGCCACCACGCGCTCACGCGGAGCCTGCACCCTGTCGTGCCCCGCCACCTTTAGCGTCACCGCCTCAAGCCGAAGCTTCGTTGCCTCTTTCTCGGCCTCGGCTCGCGCCTTCACATTTTCCGCACTCTCCGTCGCGAGCATCGCCACCTCTCGCTTCGTCCGCGCATCTGCCTCGCGCAGCTCGGCAATCGTGCGTTGCTGATAAACGAAGACCACCGCGCCACCGATCAATGCCACCACCCCAATTCCCGTCAGGATTTTCGTCGTAGTCTTAAGAGTAATCGCCCGCGGCTGTTTTTAAAACTGCCGCGTGGTTCCAAAAAACGGTGTCAGCCGCGAAAGCTGTGTCTGCTTGTTTAAGATTTCACCCCCGGCACGCCCGGCGCCGCCGCCCTCGACGCCGCCTCCTGCCGTTTCACCAGCTGCGTGCGCAGATAGGTGTCGGGTGTCGCGTTCTTCCAAGCTGTCACCCAGATCGCACTCAGCATTTCGCCGCCCGCGAGCAGCCGCCCGGTGATGAACTCACGCCCTTCCGCCGTCGGGGTGGCGCCGTTCTCGATCCGGAATTTCCCGGCCTTGTCCATCGCGTAGAGCGGCTCGACCAGTTTCTGCGACGCGATCAGATAATCCATCACCGCCACAAACAGCGGCTCGCGCCCATCCGCCCGCGACATCAGCGCGATGGGCTGCGCCGTCTTCACCTTTGGCGCGAGCTCCGCCAGCGTGACGCCCGCCTTCCCGATAAATCCGCCGTCAATCCAACTATGAATGCCCGAGCCTGCCGTATAGCCGTCGGGATTGGCCCCCACCCAGCCGTTGTGATGGACCGTGGTGTGCAACGGCTGCGCGCAATCGCCGACATAGTGCCCCATCACGCCCATCACATAGACGATGTTGGCCTTCGCGTTGGCGATTTCCTCGGGCGTCCCGAGTTCCTCAAAGACTTTCAGGTAGCCGAACCCCGAGCGCAGCCGCGCGAACTGCTCCGCGATCGCCCACGGCGCGAAGCCAGGCCACTCCGCCGTGTGATCCGCATTTTTCGCCGGATCGATGGGTTTGAAGTTTTCCGGGTGCGCCGCACGCCCCGCGGCGAATTGCACCACGAAATCGAAACGAAACGACGGCACCTTACCCAAGGCGATCCCCGCCGCCGGGATCTGCTCGATGTCGCAAAAATGATCCGTCCAGCTTCCGCCCGACTGCTTCATGATCAGGTCCGGCGTGTTCCGCCAGCGGTCGGGTTCCCCCGAGAGAAACGCCACGCGCTCGGCGTTCGCCGCCTCGCGCACAAACGCTGGGAAATCCTGCGGCAGCGCACTCAGTGCGATCTGGTTGACCATGCGGTGCCCGGTGTAATCCCAGGCATGGAGCGAAGTCCCGGCGGTTAAAAGACCGAGGGTGGCGGTAAACAGCGTGCGGTGTTTCATAGAAAGTGGATGCCGGGTAAGACGGGCTACCGGCCCTTCGGTTTCGCGCTAAGCCGGAGGCCCTCCAACTGGGTCGCATAAGCCGTCAGCCCGTTGGCGATGGCCTCCGCGAGCTGCTGCCGGTAGGCCGCCGTCGCGATCCGGCGCGCCTCTGCCGTGTTCGACAAAAAACCGCCCTCGATCAATACCGCCGGACACGAGACCAGACGCAGCACCGCGAGCCGGTCATGTTTAAAACCGCGATCATCGAGCTTCAACTCGAGCAGCAACCGGCGTTGGATCGTGTAAGCGAGCATACTATTCCAAGGATCGTTCGCATTGCCCGGATTCAAAATCTCGTCATCCAGCCGGCGGAGCGCCCGCGTCACCGGCGGCTGATGTTGGGGGCTGAAACGATAGACCTCCAAGCCACTCACTTTCTCCACTTGATCGGCCACCGCATTGAAGTGGATGCTCACAAACACATCCGCGTTCACCTCATCGGCGATCTCGGCGCGACGTTGGAGGTCTTCCTGTTTACCGGGCTTGAGCTGGCGATCATCGCTGCGCGTGAGCACCACTTTCCAACCGCGTGTCTCAAGGATTTTTTTCAGCCGAAGCGAGGTGTCGAGCGTGTAGGTCTTCTCAAACAAATTCAGCCGTTCGTTGATCTTACCTTTGTCCGGCCCGCCATGCCCGGGATCGATCACGATCGTTTTTGGCCGTGGTTTCGTGCGACCGATGATCGCGGGCCGCACCAGCGGTAGCAGACAGCGCTCAAGGTCGATCTTAGTGATAAACAGATCGCCTCCCCGCGAGACCAGCGCCTGCCCAAGAAAAACCCGCTGCCCATCGAGTTCGACTTCGATCCGGTCGGAGGCGACTTCCAGCCGCGTATCCATGTCCGTCAGCACCGCTTCACGACCGGATACCTTCCAGCCGACTTTTAGCCCCAGTCGTTTCGCCGCCACCATGATATCAACCCACTCCGGGTTCGGAAACCGCAGCACCGGCGCCGGCGGGGTTTTGTGCGCAGTCGCCGGTGCCGGCGCGGGCGCGACCACCTTGGCCGGAGCCGACGCTGCTGGAGTGGCCGTCGCACCCGGGCGGGTGGGTGCCGCGCGCGCAGCGTCATCCCCGGCGCGTGCGCCAACGAAACTAACGATCATCAACCACCCGAGCGCGATCCGCGGGACCGGCCGGGAATTCATGACGACCTTCTCAGACGCCCGCCGCGGGTTTGCCCGCTGCCGCCTCGTCATGATCGTCGTCGTCATCACCCGAAGTATCGGGACCGTCATCGACCGCGGGCGAGTTCTCCAGAGGATGGAACTTCGGCTTGCGCTTGTTCGGCGCGAGCGGCGTGAGCATCACGTGAATATTGCGACCAATGAGCTTCGGCGGGGCGTCCGGATGCCCCATGCCAACAAGCTCGCCTACGCCGCGCGTCATCACGGCAAAACCGATCTCTGTGTGGGCCATCTCGCGCCCGCGAAACTTCAGGCGAAGCTTCACCTTGTTGCCATGTCCGAGAAATTCTTCGGCGTGACGGATCTTCGTGAAAAAGTCGCCGTCGGCGATACGCGCGCTGAATTCGATTTCCTTGATCTTGCTCGCCGTGGATTTCACATGCGAAGTCTTCTTCTGCTCCTCGTAAACGTATTTGCCGAAATCCATGATGCGGCACACCGGCGGCGTGGCGTTGGGTGCGACTTCGACGAGGTCGAGGCCCACTTCCAGCGCGAGTGCGATGGCCTTTTGGGTTTCGAGAATTCCCAGCTGTTTACCCTCGGGCGAGATGCACCGCACCGACGGGACTTTGATGCGATGATTGCGGCGAATGGCCGCGAAAGGGTCGACATTGCGACGCTGATAGGAGCCGGAGCGATTGCCGCCACCGCCGGCGGAAGGGAACGAAGTAGCCATCAATTAGATTTGGTCAGGAGAGATAAGATCACAGTTATGTCACGGGTTGGGCACACCGGGGCAACACCAATTTGGCCGGGCAATAACCCACCCCTCATACACTAAAGCTCTCGCCGCACGAGCAACTCGCCTTGGCGTTGGGGTTGGAGAACTTAAATCCGCCCGCCACCATCGCACCGGAGTAATCAAGATGGGTCCCTTTCAGATAAAGCGCGGTCTTGGGATCGACCACCACCCGCGTGTCGGCCGTGCGCACCAAAATGTCGCCGCGCTTCGGCGTCGGCACGAATTTCATCTTGTAACTCAGCCCGTTGCATCCGCCGCCCGTGATCGCGATGCGCAGGAACGCTCCCTGCGCCTCGCGCGCGATCAACGCCGCGACCTTGCCGCCCGCCGCCGGCGTGAGCTTCACCAGATTCTCGTTACCCTCGCGCACACCTTCGGGCAGCGCGGCGGGAACGGAAATTTCGGGTGCGACGGATGACATGGACCCCGGACTATTGCGTTCTGCGCGCGTTTATCAAGCGCCGCGCCACCATCACGGCGTTCGTGAAACTCGTCGCGCTCGCCCTACCCTTGCCCGCGATCCCGAATGCCGTCCCATGATCCGGACTCGTCCGCACGTGCGGCAACCCGAGCGTCACATTCACCGCTTCGTCGAAATCGATCACCTTCAACGGCGCGAGCCCCTGGTCATGATAAAGCGCCACCACCACGTCGAACTCCCCGCGCAGCGCCCGCGCGAACAGCGTGTCGCCCGGCTGGCACGACGACACCCCCGGAAACTCCCCGCGTATTTTCTCGAGCGCCGGATTGAGAAAATCCCGTTCCTCCTCGCCCAGCAGCCCACCCTCGCCCGCGTGCGGATTCAACCCACACACGCCGATACGGGGCGCCCCAATCCCCTCCGCGCGCGCCAACGTATCCGCCGCCGCCACGGTCCGACGCAGCAACTGCGGCCCCAGCAGCTGCGGGACTTCGCACAACGGCACATGCCACGTCGCCAACACGACGCGGAGCTTGCCTCCGCAAAACGCCATCACCGGTTCGCCACCCCACTGCGCCGCAAAAAATTCCGTCTGCCCCGGCCACGAATAGCCCGCGCGCGCCAACCGCTCCTTGCTCACCGGCCCGGTTACCACGCCGCTAAATTCACCCGCCACACAGCCCTGTGCCGCCCGCTGCATCGCCGCCCACGCCACCAACGCGCCCTCACCCGACGGCACGCCCGGCGTCGCCGTAAAATCCTCCAAACCCACCGCGATCTTCGTCGCCCGCGTATCGAGCGTCGCCAGCCACCGCGCCGGCCCGATCACCACCATGTCCGCGGCTTCATCCACGTGCGCCGCCAGCCACGTCACGATGATCTCCGGTCCCACGCCCGCCGGATCGCCGCAGGTAAACGCCAGCTTCGCCATCGTCATTCGGCTCCGTCGTCCGTCTTCTCCCGCCGCGCCCGTGCAAAGCTGCGTTTCCCGCCCGTGAAAAACGCCAGAAAGTGCTGCGCCTCCGCACTGGCAAATTTCCCGCCCGCCACCAGCGCCACCGCGACCTCCCGGATGTTTCCCGGCGTGAAATACAAATCATGAAACGCCGCCTTCAGTTCGCTGATCGCCACCCGGCTCACCCCGCGCCGCTTCAGCCCGACCACATTAAAACCGATCACCTCGTCGCGCTCCGCCACCAGCGTAAAATGCGGCACGTCGCGCGTGATCGAAGCGTTGCCCGCGACCATCACGCCTTCGCCGATCCGGCAGAACTGATGCAACCCCGCCCCCCCGCCCACAAATGTATGGGCACCGATCTCCACGTGTCCCGCGAGCATCGCGTTGTTCGCGAGCACCACATGGTCCCCGACAATGCAGTCATGCGCCACATGCGCGTTGGCCATTAAGAAACACCCCGCGCCCACCGTCGTCGCCTTGCCCGCACGGATGGATCGGTTGATCGTCACATGCTCGCGGATCACCGTGCCCGCCCCCACGCTCACACCCGTGGCCAACGCCCGGTCAAACTTCAGATGCTGCGGATCGCCGCCAATCACCGCGAACGGATGCACGACCACGCCGTCACCCAGCACGCCATGCTTCGTGACGACCGCATAGGCCATGATCTCGCAGTTCGTCCCGAGCTGCGCGCCCGCCTCCACCATCGCCGCCGGATGAATCGTGCTCATTTGATAAAATCGGCGCGCACCTTGCGCACAACCGCTTCGCGCCCCACCGGCAGGTCGAGCTGCGAGTTTTTGATGAGGTCGTAGTTTTTCAAAATGCGCATCACTTGGAGCGTGTCGCTCTTGCTGTAGTTTTGGTTGCTTTCGATCTTGTCGATCAAGTCGGTGAGCATCGCACGAAACGAGATGATCGCATCGACCCCGCGCTCCTTCAACAACGCGACACTCTGCGAGCGAAACGGCTCCGCCGTCGGCAACGCCGGCAGCACCAAAATCTTTGTCACCACCGCATCCTCCTCCCCTCCCGGCGCATTCGCTTCGAAAAAGCGCGGCACCTGCTTGAGCACATTCTCCTCGAGAAATCCAAAAATCTCCGGTGAGCCCCGCAGGATCGCCGGAGTGAACACATTCGTGTGCCACGGCTTCACGGAAATAACCGCGCGCCGTATAAACGGCAGTTCGTTCGAAAATAGAAAGAAATCCGGCGAGCGGCTGCCGCGCCGCCAGTTCGGATTCGACACCAGCAAATCAATCTCCTCCTCACCCGTTTTCTTGCGCGCCGTCACCGAATACTTGCGCGCCTGCCGCACGAAAAAGCCGTTCTGCTCAAAATACTCGCGGACGATACCTTCATCGATGGCCGACATACGGAAATTTATGAAATACGATTGATGATTTGCGATTTTAGCCCCGCCCACGATGCGTTCGCACCACCATTCCAAATCATAAATCCAGAATCATAAATCATAAATTCAGTCCACCGCTCCTACTTCCCGAAAACTCGCATCCGCCAGGGCCGGGTCAATGCCACTCTGGGTCACCGCCTCGCCGAGAGATTTCAACACGACAAACCGCAACCCGCCCGCGCGCACCTTTTTATCCCGCGCCATCGCCGCCCGCAGATCGCTGATCGCCAGCGACGCGCGCAACCGCACCGACAACCCGTGCGCCGCCACCACCGCATCCACCCGCATCACATCAGCCGCGCTTAGGCCGCCGATTTTTTGCGACAGCCGCGCCGCCGCACACAGGCCGATCGCGACCGCCTCACCGTGCAAATACGTGCCATAGCCGGTCACCTGCTCGATCGCATGGCCAAACGTATGCCCGAGATTCAACAGCGCCCGCCCGCCTTCTTTCGCGAGTTCACGCTCATCCGCTTCGACGATCTTCGCCTTCAACTGGCAGCAGCGCCGGATCACCGCCGCCAGTTCCTTCGAGGCCACCGTCAGCGGCGCGCGTTCCAGTTGGTTCAACAACGCCGCGTCACCGAGCAGCCCATACTTGATCACCTCCGCCATCCCCGCGGCGAATTCCCGCGCAGGCAAAGTCGCCAACAAATCCGTGGCCACAAAGACACCGCGCGGCTGGTGAAATGCCCCGACGAGATTCTTCCCGGCCGCCAAATTGATTCCCGTTTTTCCACCCACCGAGCTGTCAACCATCGCCAATAGCGTCGTCGGGATCTGCACAAAATCCACTCCCCGCAAATACGCCGCCGCCGCAAACCCCGCCAGGTCCCCGATCACGCCGCCGCCCACTGCAAAAAGCACACCCGTCCGGTCGATCCGCTTGGACGCCAGGAAATCCAGCACCCGCCCCAGCTCCGACAGCGATTTCGTCGCCTCGCCCGGCTCCAGCGCCAGCACCGGCAGCTCCCCAAACATCCCCCGCAACGCCGCCCCTTGCTGCGTCGCCAGATTCCGGTCTGTCACCACCGCGATTTTGCGACCGGCCGCCTGAAATTCCGCCACTTTGCCCCGCACACCTGCGACCAAATCGACCCCAAACCAGATCGGATAACTCCTCTCACCGAGGTTCACTGTGAAGCTTTCAGCCATACATCAGCCTTAATATCTTCCCTCTAATTACGTCAAACGCCCATTATTAATGATATTGGGAAGCTGTCTCATTAATTACTTTGACATGATACCGGGTCGCAATTTACTTGAGAACCAATCGCATGATTACGTCATCGCCGCTCAACGACTCTCCTTCCAATGGCCCCGTCGCGCCGCGCGCGTCCTTCTCTTCAGTAGCCTTCGCCGCGCTTGCGCCGTCGCTGCTCCTACCCAGCTCGGCCCACGCCGCCGGTCCGACCGCGCTCAAGGCTGAGCAGACCAAGTCCACCGAGCCCACCCAGCTCGACACCGTCACTGTCGAGGATCTCAAAACCAAGGCCATCTCCTCGCCGAAATTCGCCGCGCCCCTCCGCGATACGCCCCAGACCATCGTCGTCGTGGGTCGCGAAATCTTCGCCCAGCAAGGCGCCACCACCCTCAGTGACGTTCTTCGCAACACCTCCGGGATCACCTTCGCCGCCGGCGAGGGCGGCAACGCCTCCGCCACCTCGGGCGACGCATTCTACCTGCGCGGTTTCGACACCACCAATAACCTCTTCGTCGATGGCGTGCGCGACATCGGCGCCTACAGCCGCGACGTGTTTAACATCGAGCAGGTCGAAATCGCCAAAGGTCCGGCCGGCGCCGATATCGGCCGCGGTGGCGCGTCCGGCTACGTCAACACCTCCTCCAAAGTTCTTCGCCTCGAAGACTTCGTCACCGGCACCGTCAGCTACGGCTTCGACGAGACCACCTCCGGCTCCCGCCGCCGCGCCACCCTCAATCTTAACCGGCCCCTCGCCTCCGACCCCTCGCTCAACTCCCAACCCTCAACTCTCGACTTTCCCCGTGGCACCGCCGTCCGCGTCAACGCCCTCTGGCAAGAGAACGACGCCGTCGGCCGCGACTACGCGAAAAACGAGAGCTGGGGCCTCGCGCCCTCGCTCGCCCTCGGCCTCGGCTCCCCGTCCCGCGCCTACGTCACCTACCAACACACCGAACAGGATAACGTGCCCGACTACGGCCTGCCCTCCGCCCTCCTCCCCGGCTACATCTCCACCTTTCCCGTCCCGCAGGTGGATCGCAGCACGTTCTACGGCGTCACCGCCGATACCGAC
>JACMRG010000372.1 GCA_014376585.1 Opitutaceae bacterium
CGATCGCACCGTATTTTTTACCGACGCGGCTGCGGGCGTTTGCGGCCAAGCATCCGGGGATCGAGGTCGTGGTGCACGAGGACACGACGGAGCAGCTCACGCGGGCGGTGCTGGCGAAGGAGATCGACGTGGCGCTGTTGAGCCCGCCGGTTGAGCACACCGGGTTGGTGGCGGAGAAATTTTTCGACGAAGACTTGGTGGTGGCTCTGCCGACGAAGCATGCGCTGGCGCGGAAGCGCGTGCTGACGCTCGACGATCTGGAGCACGAGGCGTTCATCCTCATGAAGGAAGGTCACTGTCTGGCGGGACAGGCGCTGCAATTTTGCCGGCTGAACGGGTTCGCGCCGCGGGTGAGTTTTCGGAGCGCGCAGATCGAGACGGTGATGGCGTTTGTGGCGGCGGGCTGGGGCGTGTCGGTCGTGCCGGCGATGGCGCAACGGCGGGCGCCGGCGGAGGGCGTGCGCTACCGACGGTTGCCGGGCTTGACGCGGTCGGTGGGCGTGCTCTATCGCGCGGCGCGGCCGCTGAGCGGGGCGTCGCGGGCGCTGGTGGATTTTCTGCGCGTCGCGGGCGCGGGCCGACGCCCGAAGGCGGGACGTTAAGCGGGGCGGGCCGCGAGCGGCGGAGTTAGCGGCGGATCGCAGACCAAGCGGTGCCGACGAGAATGAGCGCGGCGCCGGCGAACTCGGCGGGCGAAAAATGTTCGGCGAAAAACAGCCAGCCGCCGAGGGCGACGCCGGGCGGCACCAGCATTTGCCAGAACGAACCCTCGCCGGCAGGGAGATCGCGGAAGGCGCGGGTCATGGTGATCTGGCCGATGCCGGCGGTGATGCTGGCGAGCAGGAGAATGGCCCAGCCGACGGGCGGGATGGATTCCGGGTGGAGGGCGGCGGGGATGGCGCAGATGAGAAGGCCGTAAACGCACTGCGCGCCGAAGATCGTCGAGGTGTGCTCGGTGTGGTGGAGCTGACGGATGGTGACGACGACGTAGGCTGATGCCAGGGCGACACCGACGGCGACGAGCTCGTAGACGCCGGGATGGACGCCGGGCGCGAACACGTTGGTCAGGAGGGCGAGGCCGGCGAGGGTGATGACGGCGCCGACGGCGAAGGCGGGACGGAGTTTCTCGCCGAGCCAGACGGCGGCCATGAGGGCGGCGAAGACGACGTAGGTGTTCCCGATGAGAATGGCCCGTCCGGCACCAAGTTCGACCACGGTGAGGTAGGTGCCGTAAACGCCGAGACCGCCGATGAGGCCGCGCCCGATGAGCTTGGGCTTGATGAAGAGATGGCGCGGCGCGAATTCGCGGCGATAGAGGGCGTAGATGATCGCGAGGCCCACGATGAAACGAGCGGAGGAGATGAGCCACACGTTGACGGCATGGAACTGCCCGAGCGCGCGGATGAGAAGGATGTTGGCCGTGAACGCCGCGGCCGAGACCAGCATGAGCGCGACGCCGCGATGATGATGGGCGTTAAGCGGCCTGGGGCGGGGCGGTGATGCGGACATGGCGGGCGGAGGGTGGCGATCAAGCCGCACGCGGCGAGTGATGAATCGAACGGATCCATCACAGCTCGGCCGTAATTGGGTGCATCACTGCGCGGCGCGGCTGTAGGCAGATACCCTCGAGGACCGTCGCGCCCGGAGCAACGGTCTTACGGCGCAAGGACAAAGTTGGGATCGGCGAGGAGGCGGTTGAGCAGGACGATGAGTTTGCGCATGAGGGCGGTGAGGGCGAGTTTGGCGGGTTTGCCGCGGGCGACC
>JACMRG010000373.1 GCA_014376585.1 Opitutaceae bacterium
ATGCCCCCAAATGGAGCTGCGCACGAGCGGGCCGGTCGTGGTGTCGAAGGCGGATGAGACGTATACTTGGGCGCTGAGCGTCCACAGACCGGTGATACCGCCGGGGCGCTGGTCGCCCTGGGTGTTATAGAACGGGCTGTTGAACGTTGGATCGCGATTGGCGGTGCTGCCGGTTTGGTCGATGCTGAGTCGCAGGCGGCGGTCGCCGTCGAAGATCACCGAGGCGAAGCCGGCGGGTGCGTAGCGGTTGACGGTCCACGCGGGGTCGATCGTGTTGAACGGGTCGACAAACTGCGCCACCGCGGCAACGGGAAAGCCCGCCAGCGCGAGGGCGGCGAGGATAGCGGTTTTTAGTTTCATGGGCGGTTCTTGGCGGAGCGGAGTTGTGCGGCATGGCACCGGATGGTGCCGGCCGCCCGGCGCCGGAGTTCTCCCGGGGCATGAAGGCTTTTCGTCGCCTGAGCATAGCGGACAAGCCGTGCCGGCGATATGGGGCCTTATCCCCCTGACGACAGTCGTGGCTACCGACTGACGACAACTGCACTTCCCTGAAATTGACCGGGGATTTGTGGGGGTGGTTGGTCTGCGAGATCGGCAGGGGAGAGCCAAAAGGGTCAGGAGAGCCAAAAAGGTCAGATTTTAACATTTAATAGTTTAACGTGCCGACTAATTTTTCAGCATCGGGCCGCAGCCCGCGCCGAAGTTGGCCGACATGGTGGCTCACCGCCACGGGGGTGCCCAAATTGAGCTGGTCGGCCAGCCACCGATTGCCCGCCTGCGTGGTCTGTTTCATCCGCGCCGCCAGCGCTACCTTCCAAGCGGCAGACTTGGGCTCTCCGACGATATCCGAGGCGCATTTTCCAAGCGCGGCCAGACCTTTGGCCAAAGCCTCGGACCACTGCGCGGCCCCGATCTCCCGTGCGCCCGCCAGTTCCCAGGCACGGCTCGTTTGCGCCAGCACATGTTCTTGAATCAACGCCGTCTTGAAATCCTTGCTTCCGAGTGCCCAACCCCGGCTCATCGAGGCATACGCCTTCGTCCTGCCGGCCGGGCCCTCCTCCGCCTGCCACGCCAGATACCGCGCATACGCCTCTCGCCCCGCCGGCGTGTCCGTCAGGCCCCCCGCTTCCGCGAGCGCCGTCTCCATCCGCAACCACTTCGGCCGCTTTTTCTGCCAGAGGTGCCAGTAGCTCGACGCCCGATGCTCCCGCAACCGATCCACCGTCATCAGACCCGCCCGCACCGGATTGAGGTGAAGATAATGGCACAGCTGCCCGAGCGCCGCTCCTGGCTCCACAAGCAGGCTTTTGTAGCGCCCCTGAAAGAGATGCCCCCGCTCGCCTCTCAGCCGGTTAAACCGGTTCGCGAAGGTCGCCTGCAACCACTGCATCCCCTTCACCAGGTTCCCCGCCGGCGTTTCGACCGCCAGATGATAGTGATTGCCCATGACCACGTAGCTGTGGAGCAACCAGCCCGATTTCTCGCACGCCTCCCCGAGGCAGGTCTCAAACGCCGCCCGCGTTTTCTCCGTCCCGAACACCTCCGCCCGGTAGTTCCCCCGGTTGATCACGTGATAACACGCCCCCGGATATTCCAGCCTCAGTTTACGCGGCATTTTCTCAACCTGCCTTCGCGCCCCTAAGCGGCAATATTAAATGTTAAAACCTGACCCTTTCGGCTCTCCTGACCCTTTTGGCTCTCCCCCAAACCCCAAAGCCTGACCCTCTTTCAGGCCTTCTGACCCCCTTTCAGGCCTGACGGGCCCCAGAGGGCTTCAGGGCGCTTTAATGATCTCCAGCTCGATTGAATATCCTCGGTAGATCGAAGGCAGTAAAATCGACGACATTTCGTCTTCAGCCGTGACTACTTGCCAGATGTCCGAGCGCCTCCTTCCGTATTCCAAGTCATTAGCGACACCTCTAAAACGAAGTGCAAAAAACGCAGTTACCTCCTGTTTAGAAGCAAATTCGTGTTTAACCCAATCGCATACAACCGCTGAGGAAAATATATAATAAACGCCATCAACGCGCTTAGCCTTATATACTTCAAAAGCATATTGACCTGAAGAATCAATTCCACTGGAGCGGAATTCCACTGTCGCTTTAAAATCGCCCGAAATTCCCATTTTTTGAAGCATCTCCCTGCCCACAAAAAATTTCTCCGAAGTCGAGACATCGTCAGCATGAGAATAGGATGCTGTTAAGGCAGCAATAACCAAAGAGCTTAATATTTTCTGAAGTTTCATTTTTTTAGAATGCCTGGACATGCCCCATTGACCGAAGGATCAAAAAGCTTCTCTTTTGAGTCATCTGACAAATTCCTTAGGTAATTATTTTCATAATTACCTAGGTTATCGTTATTATTCGCCGTTCGGGCTGCGGACACATCAGTAAACAATGATGATCTGGCGCTCTGACTCAAAGTAGTCGGATCAAAAAGATATATACCGCCATCAGCTGTGACCGCGCTTACCACTATGTTTCTGGCTAGAGCTGTATAGTAATCATTCAGACTCATCGGAGTATTATTCGGGTGACCATGAGCAGTCCCAACAAGCTGACCCCCGGCATGTTTTATTTCATTAAGCTGATCCGATGACGGGCGATAATAGTCACCATCATTATCTTGACCCCCATAGGATGGGCCGGTGTTTAAAAAGAGGGATCCCGCCGAGTAACTCAAAGCGCCCCATTCCTTACCTGTTTCGCCTGTTATTAATTGTTGATTGTATACGTCGACGGATGCCTTCAAAACCGCTTGACGAGGAGTGTCAGGATGTAACGCCGAACTCAGTGAATTTCTGATGGAATCGCAATCGATAGTATTGTTTGGGGCTACATTATTTGGGGTATCCTTGGGGTCACGCGGCTCAGTATTGCCCGTATTTCCGCTAGCCGGGTTGCGCGGGGGGGACAAACCCGGACCCGAAGCCGCTGTATTCGTGGGTTCTTTCCGCTCCGGAATTTCATTTACATAATAAGCGGCCATCATACGCCCCTTGCTGGCATTCTCGAAAGGATCGTCGATGAAGAGGTTTTTCACCCACCGGAAAAAAATCGAATTCCAGTCGAACATCCCGGCCACATCCCACCCGTTGATCCCGTGGTTGCCGATAAACGCGTAAAGGTGCAACCCGCCCTTTTCCTCGATGGGATCGCGGCCTAGCCAGCGGCCGAGGGTGGGATTGTAATATCTGCGGCCGTAGTAGAGCAGGCCGGTTTCACTATCCGTATATTTGGTCGAAAAACGGAAAGGATTCTTGTCGGCGAAGGGGCCCGTAGCGCGGAGGGTCTGGCCGAAGGCGTCGTATTCATAGGCGGCGGTGACGGCGCCGCCCGAACGGTTGACGAGCGCGTGGATATTACCGTTGCCGTCGTAGGCGGGGAGGTGGGTGGTGCCGTTGGGCTCGATCACGGCGAGGAGGCCGCCCACGCCGCCGCCGTCTTGCAGGGTCTTCGACAGGTCGAGGCCCCAGACATAGCTAGCGACCACGCCGAGGGTCGTCGCGTCACGCTCGGTGAGGAGGTTCCAGCCGTCGTAGATGAACTTGCGATCCACGGTGGCGATGTAGGCGGTGCCATTCCAGTTGGCCACTGTTTTCCGCACGCGGCGGCCGAGGTAGTCGTATTTGAAACTGATGTATTGGCGGGTGACGCCGGTGTTCAGCACGCTCGCGGCGAGGCTGGTCTCCATCGAAGTGAGCCGGTTCTCCGCGTCCCACGTGTAGTGCCAACGGCCGTCGTCGGTAAGATTGCCGTCGAGGTCGTAGGTGTAGCTTTCCGGCGTGGCGGCGAGAAAGGCATAGCGGGTGGCGGCGGGGCCGCCGAGAGAGCTGGTGGCGGCAAGGCTCTGCCACAGTGGAGTCGCGGAGGCGACGACGTTTTTGGCGTAATACTCGCCTTGGCGGGAGGAACCCGGGAGAGCGGTGCCGTTGATCGAAACGGTGGCGGCGGTGGGCGCGAGGCCGGTCACCCAGGTGGAAGCGGGCGCGGTGCGCGATGTGAGTTGGTTCAGGGCATTGTTGGCGTAGGCGGTGGCCACGTTATCCACTTTGCTCTCAGTGCGGCTGCCGATGTTGTCGAAGGCGTAGCCGAGGTTGCGCGCGGGCACGGGCTGGCTGAGGTCGTTTACGTTTTGCCCAAAATAACTCTGCGCGACGGTAACTTCGCTGCGGTCGTTGTAGTCCCATTTGGTGACGAGGCCGGCGCCGGGGTAGCGCGCGAAGATTTCGCCGGATTCGACGACGGAGGTGCGCCGGCCGAGGGCGTCGTGCCCGTAGGCGAAACGCGCTTTCACGGCGCCCGTGGTAAAAGTGATCGAAGCGAGCAGGTCGCGGTTGGCCTCGTAGGTCGGGATGGTTCCATAGCTTGAGCCGTCCGACACCGAGGAGATCAGGTTCGAGTTCGGCGTCCCGTAGTAATACGTGTAGAGGCTGTTGCCGGGGCCGCCGACTTGGTTGAAGCGGCCCTTATCGTCGTAGCCATAGGTGACGGCGTAGTCGCTGCCGGTAGCGTTGGCCCCGCCCAGGGCGACGCCGGTGGTGCGGCCACCGACGCCCGACGCGAGGGCGGAGAGGGTGTGCGTGAGTTTACGGCCTTCGAAGTAAGCGGGGAACGTCTCGCCTACGATCTTACCGCAGACGCAATGGTCGAGGAGCCAAGTGCCGAGGGCGGCATCGGCGATCTGCGTGTTTTGCCCGAGGCGGTTGTAGGCGTAGCCGAGATTCGGCGTGGTATCGGAATAGCCGATGCCGGACTGCTCGGCGGTGGTAGGGGAATAGCTGTAGGTCGTGATGACTCCGCGAGCCCAGGTGCGGGTGGCGAGCTGGCCGCGGGCGTTGTAAGTGTAGGCGACGGTTTTATTGGCGGCGTCGGTTTTGGAGAGGAGGACGCCGCTGGCAGGGTCATAGTTCCAAAGGGTAGGATCGGCACCGCCGTGCGCCGTGAAGGGCCAAGTGGGGCCGTCCCAAGCCGTGCCATTGCGGAAGGTCTGTTGCTGGGTGAGTTCGCCGTAGTCGTTAAAGATTCGGCCGACGGGATAGGTGGCGGCACCCCATTGGGCGTTGTTTTGGCCGCGCAGATTATAGAGATGGCGGGTTGTTTTATTAAGGGGATCGGTGATCGAGTAGAGACGGCCGTCGGTCGTGTAGTAGGCGAAGTTCGTCTGGTTGCCGGCGGAGTCTTGTTGCCATTGGACTTGGCCGGTCTGGCCTGTGCCGCTGGCGTAGTAGCCGATGCGCAGGGGTGTGGGGTTGGGATCGGTGCGCGGGTCGGTCTGTTTTACGACGCGGCCGTAGCTGTCATAGTAAGTCCGGGAGAGAAGATTTTGTGCGGTCTGGGTGGTCTGGGGCAGGCCGTTGTAAGCGATTTTGATCTCGTTGACGGAAGAGTCAGGCGTGTCGGTCGTGGCAGTCGCGATTTTGTTGGCGCGGTCCACCACGAGGGTCTGCGTGGTGGCGTTGCCAAAGAGGTCGGTCGCGAAGGTTTCTTTTTGCTGATAAACTTGCCCGGCAACAGTGAAGCCAGTGAGACGTTCTTTAGTAACGCCCTTAGTAAAGGAGGTTGCGACGTTGTCCTGATTGTAGCCGAGGGCGGTAGTGACTTTCCACCATGCGGAATTTTCCTTCAGAAAAGTGACGGTGGTTTCGGAAAAGCGGTCAAGGGAGGCTGCGACGAGCGTAAGGTTTCCGTAAGAGTCGATCGCCGTCCCGTCAATGTGGAGGCCAGAGCGATACGCCTCGCCCCAAGCGTTGTAGGAAACGAGCGTGGCGGCGAGGCCGGGCTCGGTCGTCTTCCAAAGGCGACCGATGGGGTTGTAATAATATTGTTTGGTGAAGATCGCGGGGGTCGCATTGGGCGGAGCGGGCTTTTCCTCCTTGAGGGTGCGGCCGGCCCAATCGGTAGTGACGCGGGCCCAGCGGGGCGCGGAGGTGGGGGCTGTTACATCCGACGTGCGGAGGGTGTAGGCGGTTTTGCTGAGGGTGCCGTCGGTGTTGACGGTGGTGGCCTGATAGGCGGCGACGACGCCCGTGCCCGCGGTGGATTTGGACGAACCGTCGCGGTAGGTTTCGGTGATTTGGGTCGCGCCGCCGGGGACGGTGACGGTGGTGCGGCGGTTGGCCGCATCGTAGGCGTAGGTGGTGACAAGCCCGGCGGGATTCGTTTCCGAAGTGAGTCGGCCGGCATAATCGTAGGTGCGCGTGGTGAGAAGGTCCGAAGAACTCGGCGTGGAGGAAAGCGCCGTGCGCTCCGTGAGCACATGGCCCGCCGCGTCGTAGGTGTAGAGAGTGTATATCTCATTTTGGACGGGGTAACCGCCATAAGCCGCGGCGGAGTAGCGGCGTTTGCCGGTGAGTCGATTGAGGGCGTCGTAGCTCATGCCCGTGAGCGAGCCGTTGTTGGCGATTTCCAGATAGGGCACGCCGTCGGCCCACTGGCGGGTGGTGTCCGCACCGGTGAGGTAGTCGTGGTCGAAGATGTGGTAACTGCCGTCGTAGCGGGCGGCGGTATGACCAATCTGCTCCCACGTGCCGGTGAAGGTGTAAATCTCAGTGATGATATCGACGTAGCTGGTGCCGCCGATCGTCGTGGTCTGCGTGCGACGCGTGGATCGGTTGGGAACAAGGTAGATGGGCTGGATGGTCTGGCCGGCGAGGGTGGAAACCTGCACGGCGTCGCCGGAGACGGCGGTGCTCCAACCGGAGACGGCGACTTCGGAATTATAATTGGCGCCGAGGAGAATGTAGGAGGAAATTTGCGTGCCGTCGGGATTGAGCTGGCTGTAAAGTTTGTTGGCGTGATCGGGGTCGGCTGTGTTGTGGAAAATCTTTTTGATCGTCGTGAGGTAAGTGCCGGAGCCGGTGTAGGCTTGGACGGTCTCGGTGCGCAGGGGCTGGCCATTGGCGGTGGCGCCGAAAGCGGGATTGGAATTGGCGAGCGCAGCGGTGATGCCGAGAAGACGGGTTTCCGAGGTGGCCGCATTTTCCGCAAATACCGCGCGTTCGCCGACGTAGTCGAAGAGGGTGAGGGCGCAGTTGGTGAGCGTGGCGAGGTCGGGGGTGGCGGGACCGTCCTGCCAGGGTTTTTGGACGGACTTGAGCTGGCCCCAGCGGGCGTATTCGTAATCGGATGAGACGCTGGCGCCGTAGTAATCGTAGCGCGTCCACGAGCCATCGGGGGCGATAACGGATTTGAGCCGGCCCCAGCGGCCGGTGTTGGCGTCGCCTGTCGCGTAGTAGTAATCGTAGGTTGTGGTGAGCGCAGCGCCGGCGGGATCGTAGGTTGTGGTGAGCGCAGCGCCGGCGGGATCGGCGATTTCCTGGATGAGTTCCTCGGGAGTGACACCGGGAATTGCGCGGTAAATGCGGCGGGTTTTTAGCGCAATGCCGCTGGCGGCATCGGCCACGGTAACGTCTTCCTGACGGTCGCCGTTGCCGAGGGTCGTCGAGGCGTAGGTGCAGGTGCGGCCGAGTTCAATTTCCTCGACGTTCCAGCTTTTTGGCGTGGTGCCGGTTTGGGTGACACGCCACGTCTGGGTGCGGGCGCCGGTCTGGCGCGTGAGCAGCAGACGGCCGGCGTCGTTTTGGACGTAGATGGTGATACCGCCGAAATCGAGTTGGTAGCCGTTCGCCAGCGTGGTCAGGGCGACGTAAGCCTGAGGTGCGTTGATGGAGGTAATGACACCGCTTCCGTTGCGGGTGACCACCACGTCGTCGGTCAAGGCGTCAAATACCAGCGAAGCAGGATCGAAGGCCGCTGCGGAAAGGTCATTGAGCCGGAGCTGAATGTTACCCACCGGACGGCGAGAAAACGTGCTGCCGAGGCCGACCGACCAGATGAAGGCGCCGCGCACCTGTGGTGCGGCCATTTCCCCGACGGCAGGCGACAACGAGCCGTCTTCCGGGATCAGTGTCAGAAAGGCGTGGTGATGATCGTCGGTCACCGGGTAGGCAGTATACGTCGTGCGGTTCGTGCTGCCACCGGAAGCCGGTGCGCTGAGATACACGCGATACCCGGCAGGGGCGGAGACGCGGACCTCAGTCGAGTCCCAAGCCGCCGCGCTCGCCGCAAGGTGGATGTCGTAGGTCACACCGGGGATCACGGTGAAGTCCATGGGGGCATTTCGATACCACTGGTTTTTGCCGTTGCCGAGCACTCCGGAGTCCAAGCCGGTGTTGGTGTTGAGTTCGTGAATCCCCAGATAGCAGTTCACGTCCGATTTTACGGCGAAAAATAGTTGGATCGGCACCTGCGCCTGCAGGCGCGGCTTCACCTGCGCGTGGGCGGCGGGCGTCGCGACGAAGCAGGCCAGCGCGAGCGTGCAGCCGAGGATCAACGGAAGGGAGCGGCGACGGTTCATGGCGCGGGAGTGAAGAGTTCGAAGGAGGCGAAGGTCGTGGCGGTGAGGGTCGCGACGGCGGAGACGTAGGCCGGCGCGGAATTGTCCACGGCTCGCACGGTGTAGGTGTAGGGCGTGCCGGGGGTCGCGGTGCTGTCGGTAAACGTCGTCGCCGTAGTTTGGCCGATGAGGCTCGCGGTGGCCGGACCGTTCGAAGTGAGAAAGCGGAACACTTGATAAACGCCGATGCCGTTGGCCGAGGTCGAGGCGGCCCAGTTGAGGGCGACGAAGGTAGAACCGAGCGTGCCGGCCTGAAACGCGGTGGGCGGGGTCGGTCCGAGGACGGTGAAGGGCGCGGCGCGGACGGTCGTGAGGTAGTTGGCGTCGCCGGGATAGACGGCATCGATCAAGCGCACGGTGCCCGCGGCTAGCGTCGTCCCGACAGTGACAGCGGTCGTGGTGCCGGTGAACCGGTAGGTCGCCCCGCCGGTGGGCGCGGCCACAGCGGTCGAAAACGGATTGGCGAAGGTGGCGTTAAGCGCGCCGGCGGCCACCGCGTAGGTGCCGGTAGCATCCGGCGCGACCGAGCGCGCGGCAAAGGTGCCGGTGGGCGTGGCTTTGTTGACGATGAGGGTGAAGCCGCGTTTCAGCCAGCCGTTGGTCCAGCCGTAATTCGACATCCAATGGTTGCCCGAGCCGACGCTGGCAGGCTGGTAAGTGAGCGCATAGGAATAAGTGCTTCGCGGGCTGAAGTAGGCCCAGGGTCCATACTCGACCAATGCGCCGTCGCCCTTGTAACCGTTGATCCCGGTCGCACCCATCTGGCCGGAAGGATCGTTGGCCGTAAAATTCACCGTTACCGACTGACCAAAAGAAATCGAGGGATTGGTGGTCGGCCCGTCAAAGGTCTGTCCGGCACTCGTCGTGACAGTGACAGGATTCACATCCCCAACATAGAAGGTGATCCACTGGTCCGCGTAGTTGGTGTAGCTGTCCACCAACCGATATTGATAGGCGTAGGTGCCGACGCCGCCGTCGGGAACGTAGGAGGAGGAACCAAGCGACTGGATACCGACGCTCAGGCTCGATCCATTGGGGCGCCAAATCGCGCCATCGGTGAAGGCTACGCCGAAGTTGGCCGTGCCTCCGCGGTTTAGCGTCACCGCTTGGCCCAGGTTCGTAACGACTGCGGCTACCGAACCGGTTGGCGTGATATTGGCGGCCGTCACATACCAGATGAGTTGCTTCACATCGGAGCCGTTGGCGTTGGCCACGCTGATCCACGAGTTCACATTGGCCGAGGCGGTGATACGACCTGAGACCAGACCGGTGGACGTGTTCACCGAGAGCCCGGCGGGGAGGCTGCTCGCGTTGTAGGCCGTCACCGGGCCGTTTACCGCGCCGATCTGATACGAAACATTCTGGCCCTGATTCACCGACACTCCGAGCGCCGAGGTGATCACCGGCCCGGGCGGCGGCGTCGAGACGGTGATGGCGTAAGGACCGACACCGTTATACCACGGGCGGCCGTCCATCGCCGTGAAGGTCACATACCACGTGCCGGCCTGATTGAGCATCACGGAGGCGCTGGCGGAGGCGGGGCTCGTGAAGGCAGGCAACCAGTCATGGACGTTGGACGAGCTGCCATCCGGGGCCTGGACGTTGATAATAATCCGCAGGATGCTCAGACGACTGGGTGTGTTCCAATCGTTGCCGTCGGAGTTATCGGAGGCGGTCGCTTGCGCCGTGGCACCGATGGTCACCGTCTGCCCTACCAGGGCCGTGGCAGGCACAGTGATGGCGGTGAACTCCGGTGGCGCGACCAACTGGGCACGGGCGGCGGTGAAGAGCGCGATGAACAGCACTCCGACGCGGCAAAAACGGATCAGGGTATTCATCGCCGGGAACGCGTTCAACCCTTCGTTCCGACGGTGCAGGTGATGACGGGAGTCGCACCCGGCAAGGCCGGCTCGAACTCCAAAAAGACCGGAAACGAAGCGAGCGCGGCGGTCGAGCGCGGCGTCACGCTGACCTGCACGCGCCCCCCGCCGAGGTCACTGATCGTCGCGGTCGCACCGGCCATAGCGCGGGCTCTCGTCAGCTTGGTCGCGGCCCCAGCGAGGGTAAGCACGGTTGACTTGGCCGACGCCGCCTCGCCGACGGCCCAGACCAGCTCGGACTGACTCAGGGTGGCCACCTTTTCCCTATCGTGGGTCACGATGATCGTCTTCTCTCCTTGATCGGTGAGCAGCCGGATCACATCGGCGTCGCTCCCGGTGCCGGGCTTGGCGTCGAAGAGGGTAGAGATTTCCGCGGTGCCCTGCGGTGGCACGGTCGGGGGATAGGACACGATGAAAAGGTCGCCGGAACTCTGGACGCCGTTGATTTTCAACGGACGATCAGAGGGATTTTGCACCGTGACACTGAACCCCCCTTTCGCGTCGTTCCACTTTAGCTTCAGCGCCACCCGCTGAGCCAAACTTACGGCCAGCGGCGTGGTCGGGATGGGACGGTCGGCGGCGGCAAGGTCGGTCGCCTTGACGGTCGTGAGGTCGATCTTGGCCCCCGGCGTGACCGGGGCCGGCTGGGCCGAAAGCGGAGCGGCGAGCGCCAGGAGCAAGGCGGCGATGAACGAAACGGGCAATTTTACGAGCGCCGAAAACGGCGTGGAGCGGGTTTGCACGCATGGGAAAAAACCCGGCGAGGCCGGGCGGGGAAATCCCGGCGTTTGGTGTATCGGCACAAAACGCCGCGCGGCTGCTGGCACGGGGCTTGTCCGGTCGCACGGGCGCGCGCGGCGCGGCCTACCGGCGCGGGCGCGGGTAGCGCGCGAAGCCGTGTTCGGCGAGCCACTCGAGCAACTCGGCGGCGCTGCGCAGACCGAGTTTGTGCATGATGCGGTGGCGGTGGTTGCGCACCGTCACCGGCTGCAACCTCAGCAACGCGGCGACGACCGCCGGGGTGAGATTATCCCCGAGCAGCGGGAGCAGCTCGAGCTCGCGGTCCGAGAGGAGCTTGGTGAAACCGTGCGGATCGCGCCGCAGCCGCGCCCGCGCGGCGGTAAACTCCGGGGAATAAAACTCCCGCCCCGCCAAAATCTCCTCGGCCGCGTGGGCGAAATCGCCGGCGTGCACGGAGAATTTATTCAGAATCCCCACCACGTTTTCGGCGACGGCCCGCATCACCATCGCCTCGTCGAAGCGCGCGGTGAACAGCAGCACGCGCGGTGGCGGGCGCAGGGCCCGGAGGACGGGGAGCAGGTCGAGCCCGCCGCCATCCGGCAGCCCGAGATCGAGCACCACCAGCGCCGGACCGTGCAGCCGGGCCAGATCGCGACCGCGCGCCAACTCCCCGGCCTCGTAAAAAATCGCCGCCGGGAACCGCGCGCGCAAGGCCCGCTTCACCCCCTCGCGCATCATCGCGTGCTCTTCAATCAGCAGAATACGGATGGGCTCCGGGGATTGGGGATTGGGGATTGGGGATTGGGGATTGGGGGCATCGCACGGGGTCGGGGAATTCATAGTGCTATTGAAAGTAATTATCCGAAAAATACGTTACAACCGGCCGAAAATTCATTTAACCGCAGTTGAAGCCGAGGTGGACGAGGGAAAGGGCACATGCCTGCGAGTGAAACTGACCGGGCCGATGAGTGGAGAAAGTCACCGGCCTGATGCTCGCAAATGATCGGAGAATCGAATTACCCCCGCTGGCGCCGGCCGGATTTTTTACCGCTGATAGCGGATGCGGCGGATGAAATTATAGGCCGCTTACCGCGTATCCGCGTTATCTGCGCGATCAGCGGTTAAGAATTCATTCATGGGAACTAGCGAGAAACCTGAAAACTCCGTGCAGCTCGACCCGTGGGCGAACTTGCCGGGAACTCTCCGGGCCGTTGGAGTGACCGTGTTTTCCCATGCACCCGCTCCGTCGTCCCGTTCTCGCGTTCTGCCTCTTTGCTTTTGTTTCCTCCGCCGCGCGCGCCGACGTTATGCTCGCGCCGCTGTTCACAGATCACGCCATCCTCCAGCGCGACCAGCCGCTCCCAGTCTGGGGCATCGCCGATGCCGGCGAAAAAATCACCGTCACCTTCCACGGCCAGCGAGCCGCCACCACCGCCGCGAACGACGGGCGCTGGATCGTCCTCCTCGAGCCGTTGCCCGCCGATGCCGTCGGCGCCGAGCTCGTCGTCGCGGGGAAAAACACCGTCACGCTCAGCGACGTTCTCATCGGCGAGGTGTGGCTCTGCTCCGGCCAGTCCAACATGGAATTCACCCTCGAGGCGCGGCCCGGCACCTGGCAGGCCAACAGTCGCGTCAACAACGCCGCCGCGGAAATCGTCGCCGCGAATTTCCCCCTGATCCGCCACGTGCGCATCGAGCAGACCGTCGCCACCGCCTCGGCCGATACCGTTAAAACATCCGGCTGGGTAGCCGCCTCGCCCGCGACCGTCGGCGGCTTTACCGCGGTCGGGTATTTTTTCGCCCGCGACCTTTTTCAGAAACTCGGCGTGCCCATCGGCCTCGTGCACGCCTCTTGGGGCGGCACGCCGGTCGAGTCATGGATGAGCCCCGCCGCCATCGCGAGTTCGCCCGGCTTGGCGACTATCAACGAGCGCTGGACCCAAAACCTCGCCGATTATCCCGCGCGAAAAGCCAGGTTCGACACCGACATCGCGGCGTGGACCGCCGCCGAAGCCGCCGCCCGCGCCGCCACTCCCACCACTGCACCGACTCCGATCAAACCTTCCGCCAAGCCCGCGCCGCCCACACCGCTCGCTGCCTTCTTGAAGGCTAACCCCAAGCCCCGCCCGCCTCGGGGCGCCGGCGATTCCTGGACGCCCTCCGGCCTCTTCAACGGCATGATCAACCCGCTCCTGCCCTACGCGCTGCGCGGCGCGATCTGGTATCAGGGCGAGAGCAACGCCGACCACGCCGCCGAGTATCACGCCCAGTTTTCGGCGATGATCACCGCGTGGCGCGCGCACTGCGGGCAGGGGGATTTTCCTTTCTACTGGGTCAATCTCGCCCCTTACAAAAACTCCGGCGACAAGACCGCGCGCACCTACGCTTTTCTCCGCGAGGCGCAGACCCAGGCACTCACATTGCCCAACACCGGTCAGGCCCTCGCCATCGACATCGGCAACCCGGAAGACATCCACCCGACCAACAAACAGGACGTCGGCCGGCGCCTCGCACTGCTCGCGAAGAATCGCGTTTACGGATTCACCGCGGCAGATACCGGCCCCACCTTCGTGCGCGCCACGCGCGAAGGCTCCGGGCTACGCGTGACGTTTACCCACGCCGGCGACGGCCTCGTGGCGCATGACCGCCCCGCGCAAGCCCTCGAGATCGCCGGCGCCGACCGTGTCTTCCATCCGGCCACCGCCAAAATCGTGCGCGATACCCTGCTCGTCTCCGCGCCCGAAGTGAAAGAGCCGGTCGCCGTGCGTTACGCGTGGACGAACGCGCCGCTCGCCAATCTTTACAACGGCTCCGGACTGCCCGCCGTGCCGTTTCGCTCGGACAGTTGGTGAGGTGGAGCGCGTTGACCTCAACGCGCTTTTTGAGAACGACGTCCCTACGCGAGCCCGAGTCCGGCGGCTTGGGGTCAAGCCGCGCCACCCGCAGAGCGCGTTGGAGTCAACACGCACCACTTGCACACTCGTCACAGAGTGCGGCCTTGCACGAGGGCAATAAGTCTTCATCAAAAGCAACGCGTCCATGACCACCCTCAAACCCCATGCGCCCCGGGCGAAGGTCGGCACCGAGCTGATTTTGGCCACCAAGCCTTTCGCCACGGATGATACGCTGCGCAGTTGGTGGGTGATTTTATCGACGTTGGCTCTGCTGGTGATCGCGTTTGCCGGCACCTTCGCTCCGCTGCCCTACGCTGCTCGGATCGCGTCCAGTGTGATCGCAGGCCTGTTGCTCGTGCGGTTTTTTGTCATCTACCACGATCAGCAACATCACGCGATTTTACCCCGCTCCAGAATCGCCGGGGGCCTGATGCGCGTGTTCGGCATCCTGGCGCTCAGCCCGAGCAGCGTGTGGCGCAGCTCGCACAACCACCATCACAACCACAACTCCAAGCTGCGCGGTTCGCACATCGGCTCGTATCCGATCATGACCAAAGACCAGTTCCGCCGCAGCCCGCGCGGGAAGCGCATCATGTATCTCTTCGTGCGCCATCCGCTCACCATCCTCTTCGGTTACGTGTTCATGTTTCTCCAGGGGATGTGCATTTATCCGTTCTTCAATCACCCGCGCGAACATCTCGACTGCCTCGTGGCGGTGATCGTCCACCTCGCGATCAGCGTGACGCTCTGCATGCTGGGCGGCTGGCAGGCGCTGGTGCTCACGCAGCTGATTCCCCACTTCGTGATGGATGCGCTCGGCTCGTATCTGTTTTACGCGCAGCATAATTTTCCCGGCGTTTCCTTCAGCGACAAGGACGGCTGGACCTACGAAAAAGCCGCCATGGAATCATCCAGCTACATGCGCACCGGCCGGCTCTTTGGCTGGCTCACCGCCAACATCGGTTACCACCACATCCACCACCTCAACCACCGCATCCCGTTTTACCGACTGCCCGAGGTCATGGCGGCGATCCCCGAACTGCAGGCGCCGAAGACCACTTCGTTGTGGCCGTGGGATATCGTGCGCTGCCTGCGACTCAAAGTGTGGGATGTGGAAACCCAGCGCATGGTCGGTGTGCGGGGGCTGTGAAGTTGCAGAACCGAGCGGTGGTCGGTTTTTCGCGCCCGACCACCGCTCGGGCCTGCAGTATGAATTGAAAATCACCCTTCAATCTCCGGTCCCTTGACGATACGCCCATTCCCATGACCTTCACCGTCGCTCAAATCGCCGCCCAGCTCCAAGGTGAAGTCCGCGGCGACGGCACCGTGGTGCTCACCGGTTTCGCCGCCGCCGACCGGGCCCGAGCCGGTGATCTCACGTTTGCCGAAAAGGACACTTACTTCGCGGCGGCCGAGGCCAGTGCGGCATCGGCGATTCTTGTTTCGGGCCCCTTCACCTCGGCGACGAAGGCCGTCATTCGCGTGGCCAACTCCCGCGTGGCCGCAGCGCGAATGGTGGCGCTGTTTTTCCCGCCGGAAGAATTTGCACCCGGCATTCACGCGAGCGCGTTCATCGCGCCCACCGCACAGATCGACGCCACCGCCCACATCGGACCCGGCTGCGTGATTGGCGCCGGCGTCAGCATCGGCGCGCGTTCCGCCCTCATCGGCGGGAATCACATCGGGGCCGACGCCAAGCTCGGCGACGATGTGCGGCTGTTTCCCAACGTCGTCATCTACGCACGCACGCAGATCGGACATCGCGTCGCGATTCATGCGGGCACCGTGATCGGCTCCGACGGCTATGGCTACGTTTTCGATCAGGGTCGGCACGTCAAAATTCTCCAGGTGGGCAACGTGGTCATCGGCGACGACGTGGAGATCGGTTCCAACACCTCGATCGACCGCGCGGCACTCGGCTCAACCGTGATCGGCGCCGGCACCAAAATCGACAACCTCGTGCACGTCGCGCACAACGTCGTCTTCGGCAAACACTGCCTCGTGATGGGCCAGTGCGGTTTCGCCGGGAGCACGGTGTTTGGTGATTATTGTGTGATCGCATCGCAGTCGGGCGTCGGTGGACATCTCAAGATCGGGCGGCAGGTAACCATCGGCGCGAAATCCGGCGTGATGCGCGATGTCGGGGAGAAGGAAACGGTGCTCGGCTACCCCGCGGTGCCCGACAAGCAGGCGAAGCGGCAATGGATCGGCGTGCAGCGTTTGCCGGAGATGACAGTTAAATTGCGCGAACTCGAAAAACAGGTCGCAGCACTCACGGCGAAACTGGGTTGAGCGTTTTGAGCGGAGTCCGTGCTGGACCGCGCGCTCCGCGCGCGGTCGGTGGGACGCGGTGAGACAAGACGGGGTGTAGCCGCGCCGCTGAGCCTGGACCGGGGTCGGCGACCCCGGCCACAGAGACCCCCGGCTACATGTGAAACGGGGCTCAACGAATCGGACCGCGGCTGGAGCCGGGGGTAAGCTGTAATTGCGCGCGGAGCGCACCGCCCGCCTCGGATTCCGCCCATAAAAAAGAGCCGACCCTTTGGAATCGGCTCTGAATTTCTCGGGCGCGTAGCTTAACGCTTACGGCGCCGCGTAGAGGTCGGCGAGGGCTTCGCCCGTCGTGCCGTTGGCGCCCGTGATCTCGAAGGTGTAGCCACCGGGCGAGAGTTCGAGGAGGAGCGCGGCGTCCTTGCTGCCGGGCGCGAGGGCGAAGGCACCCGTCGCAACGGCCGCCGCGGCGACTTCACTGCCGCTCCAGTTGTCACTGGTCGCGATGAGCTCACCGGCGGAGTTGAAAACTTTGAGCACGGGATCGGCGAGGGTGTTGGCGATGTTGAACTGCGTGAGCGCGGGGCCGACACCGCGGATGAGCACGTGCTGCGTCGAGGTGCCATTGGCCGCGGAGATGACGAAGCCGCCCACGAGCGGGCTGCCGGGCTTCACGGGGGCGCGGGCGGAAAGATTGCTAAAGCGCGGGGCGGGCGTTGCACCGGCGGCGTCGTAGATCTCGGTAAGCACCACTCCGCCGCGGGCGGAGGTGTCGGTGATCTGGGCGGTGTAACCGCCGGCCGCGAGATCGAGGACGAGCGCGGCATCCTTGGAGCCGGCGGAAAGTGCAAACGCGCCGGTGGCGGCGGAGGTCGTCGAGACCTCGGTGCCGGTCCAATTGTCGCTGGTGGCGACGATCACGCCGGCGGAGTTAAACACATTGAGCACGGGATCGGGAAGCACGCCGCCGACGCCGAATGCCGTCAGTCCGGGGCCAACGGCGCGGATGAGCACGCGGCCTCCGGCGCTGGAGAACCCGGTGATGGCCGTGCCGCCCGCCACGACTTGGGCGCGGGAGGAAAGATTGACGAGACGGATACCGTTGGCCGACACCGCTCCGCCCGAACCGACGGCGAGGGCGAACGTGGTGACGATATTACCACCGGCGCTCGTGGAGCTGATGGTGACCGTGTAATTGCCAACTGCCGCCGCAGTGGAGGAGCCCGTAATGACGCCCGTAACGGGATCGATCACGAAACCGGCGGGAAGGCCTTCGGCGCTGTAGCCGGCGACGGTGCTGTCGGCCATGGCGAGCCGGAATCCGCTGCCACTGGTGGTGCCGACCGCGGTGACGGGGTTGAAGACCGGGGCGACGGAATAATTGAAGGTCTGCACCCCGCGGAGGAGGCCCGCCGTGGTGCCCGAGGCGCGCACGTAGAACGAGTCCGTGGCCGGCAGGCTGAGACCGGTAATCTGCCAGTTGCCGGTGGTGCCGACGCGGGTGGCGTTGCCGGAGCCCAGCGCGATCCAGTTGGCGGCATCGGTCGAGGACTCGAAACGGGCGGAGGTGAGCTCCGGGCTGCTGCCGTTGCGGAGCCACGTGATCGAGGTGCGGTTGCTGGCGGCGACAATGGTCTGCGCGGCGGCCGCAGTCGGGGCGAGGCGCGCGAGGTTGTAACGGGCTTGGCCGCCCACGGTGGTGAAGGTGCCGGCGAGGACGGGGGCGCCGTCAGCCTGCAGAATCGAGGCGTAAACCGTGCCGTTGGCCCCGGGATTAAAAGCAGTGTCCAACGAGCCATCGGCGTTGATGCGAGCGACGTTGAGGCGGGCGCTGCCACCGACGGCGGTGAACGTGCCGCCGAGGATGACCTTGCCATCCACGGAAGCGGCGAGGCTGCGAACCGCACCGTCGTCCACGCCGGTGGTGAAGCCGGCGTCGAGGGTGCCGTCGGCGTTGAGGCGGGCGAGGCGGTTGCGCGGGGTGCCGTTCACGGCGGTGAAGGCGCCGGCAATGAGGAGCTTGCCGTCGGCTTGAACGAGGACGGCGTTGACGGCGAAGTTCGTCGAAGTGGCGAACGCGGTATCAAGAGTGCCGGCGGGGTTGAGGCGGGCGACGTTGGCGCGGGCGGTGCCGGCGACGGTCGCAAAGGTGCCGGCGACGACGATCTTGCCGTCGGCTTGGAGAGCGAGCGCGGCGACGTTACCATCGACGCCGGGGTTGAAGGTGGTGTCGATCACTCCAGTGATCGAGAGGCGGGCGAGGCGGGCGCGGGGCAGGCCGGCGATGCTGGTGAAGTTACCGCCGACGACCACCCGGGTATCCGACTGCTGCACGAGGGTCGTGACGGTGGCGTTGGGGTTGGGCGTGAAGGTGGGGGAGGCGTTACCGTCGATATCGAGGAAGGCGAGGTTGGCGACGGACGAGCCGCCGATGGTGCTGAAAGCGCCGCCGACGAGCACGCTGCCATCGGCCTGAAGGCCGCTGAATTTACCCGCGGCGAGCACACTGCCATCCGCGAGCGCGGTGACGGCGTAAACCGAGCCGGTGGGGCCGGGATTGAAACCGGGATTAAGCGCGCCGTCGCTGTTGAGGATCGCGAGGCGGGTGCGCGTGGTGCGGAAGGCCGCACTATTCGGCTGGAAGGTGGTGAAGTCGCCGCCGACCAAGATCGTGCCGTCGCCGAACGCCGCGATGGCGTTGACCGCCGCATTCGCGGACGGGTCGAAGTTGGAATCGAGCGTGCCGTCGGTGTTCAGACGCGCGATATAGTTGCGCGGGTAAGTGGCGAGCTCGTTGGGGCGCACACCGGTGAAGACGCCACCGATGATGGGCTTGCCGTCGGCGGGCTGGAGGGCGATGGCGTAAACGGCGCCCGTGGGGCTGGGATTGAAGCCGGTATCGAGGGTTCCGTCCGCTTTGAGGCGCGCCATGTAGCTGCGCGTGGTCGCAGTGCCGGTGGCACCGGGTTGGAAGGCGGTGAAGGCTCCGCCGACGACGAGTAAGCCGTCGCCCTGGAAAACCATCGTATAAACCGCGGCGTTGGCCGTGGGGTTGTAGGCGGTGTCCACGGTGCCGTCGGGATTCAGGCGGCCGATGTAATTACGAGCTACGGTCGCGGTGGCGCCGTTGGTTTGGAAGGTGGTGAAATCGCCGCCAACGATGAGCTTGCCGTCGCTCTGGAGCGCGAGGGCGCGAACCGCAGCGCTGGCTTTGGGATCGTAGGCCGTATCGAGACTGCCATCGACGTTGAGGCGGGCGATGTAGGCGCGAGACGCGGAATTCACCGTGTCAAAGGAGCCACCGAGGATGAGCTTGCCGTCGCTCTGAAGCGCGAGGGAGTAGACTTCGCCGTTAATCAGGGGCTTGTAGCTGCTGTCGAAAGTGCCGTCGCGGTTGAGCCGGGCGAGATTGGAGTTGGTGAGACCGGTCTGGTTGGTGAAGGCGCCGGCGACGACGATTTTGCCGTCGGGCTGAACCAGCACGGCGCGGATCTGACCGGTGAGTTGACGGACGCTGTAGTGGTCGAAGCTGCCGCGCAGCGTGCCGTCGCGCTCGAACCAACCGAAGCTCCCGGTCTGGGCAAAAGCGGAGCCGCGGGCGGGCTGCACAAGGAGGGCGGAAACAGGGCCGTCGGGATTGGGGGCAAACGTGGTGTCGGCGGCGCCAGCGGCGGTGAAGCGGGCGAGGTTGCGGCTGGTGGCGCCGGCAAAATTGGCGAAGGTGCCGGCGACGAGGAGCTTCGTGTCGGGCTGGATGGCGAGGGTCGTCACCAAGCCGCCACTGCTCGCGGTGAGCGCGGGGTCGAAGGTGGGATCGGCAGTGCCGTTGGCGTTGAGGCGGACGATGTGGTTGGGCGTGAGCACGAGGCCCTGGCCAGCGGGCGCAATCGGGGTGAAGCCGCCGCTGACGATGATTTTACCCGTGGAGAGCACGGCGACCGCGTTGACTTGGCCACCGGCGTTGGGGTTGAACGTGGTGTCAACGGACCCGTCGGTGTTCAGGCGGGCGATGCGGTTGATATCGACGTTCTTGGTGAGATCATCGCCGTTGCGAAAGAAGCTGAAGAGGCCGCCGGCGACGACTTTGCCGTCGGCTTGGAGGGCGAGCGCGTTGATCGGCGAACTCGCGCGGGGGTTGTAGGCGGTATCGACCGTGCTGTCGGGATTGAGGCGCGCGATGAAGTAGCGGACGGTGAGCGAAGTGGCGGTCTTGGGCTGGAGGGTATTGAAGGCTCCCGCGATCACGATTTTGCCGTCGGTTTGGACAACCTGGGCGAGAACGTTGCCGTTGATGTTGGGTTCCCAAGAGGTATCGACGGTGCCGTCGGCATTAAGGCGGGCGGAGTAAGCGCGGCCGGTGGAGGCGTTGCCGGCGTTGGGGGTGAAAAAAGTAAAGCTGCCGCCGAGGAGAATTTTACCGTCGGACAGGACCGAGATGACGTTGGGCGCGCCGTTGGCACCAGGGTTGAAGGCGTCGAGCGATCCGTCGGTGTTCAGCCGGGCGACGTAGGTGCGTTGGGTGGTGGCGGAGGTGCCGTTGGGCTGGAAGGTGGTGAAGTTGCCGCCGAGCACGATCTTGCCGTCGCCTTGGAGCGCGAGCGCGCTGACTTGGCCGTTGGGGGCGGGATCGTAACCGGTGTCCACCGTGCCATCAGCGTTGAGGCGGGCGACGTAACGACGGGTGACGCCGCTGATGTTGGTAAACGCACCGCCGACGATGATCTTGCCGTCGTTCTGCACGACGATGGCTGAGACGGGATCGTTAACGAGAGGAGCGAAATCGAGGTCAACCGTGCCGTCGGCCTTGAGCCGGGCGAGGTAGTTGCGGGTGAGGCCGCCAAAAATGGTGAAGTAACCGCCGACGATGATTTTGCCATCGCTCTGCACGGCTTGGGCGAGGATGCGACCGTTGGCGGAGGGATCGAGCGTGGTGTCAACGGAACCATCGGCGTTGAGGCGCGCGAGATGGTTGCGGTTGACCGGGACCGAAACGGTGTTGGTGCGAATCTGGGTAAAGTAACCGCCGGCGATAATCTTCCCGTCGGGCTGGAGGGCGAGGGCCGCCACCGAGCTATTGGCGTTGGTCAGGAAAGCGGGGTCGAGGGAGCCGTCCACAAAGAGATGGGCGAGGAAGGCGCGGCCGGAGGAAGTGGTATCGCTATTGGGACGAAGACTGGTGAACGCGCCGCCGACCACGAGAGAACCGTCGCTCAGAACCAAGAGGGCGTTGACGGGCGCGTTGGCGTTGGGATTGAACGCGCCGTCCACCGAGCCGTCGGCATTGATGCGGGCGATGCGACTGCGAACCGTGACCGCGGTGCTGCCGATGGGCTGGACGTTACCGAACGTGCCACCGATGACGATTTTCCCGTCGGCCTGCACGACGACGACGTTGACGGAATTGTCGGGCTTGGGGTCAAATTCGGAATCGGGGAAGCCGTTGGAGTTGAGCCGCACGAGGCGGGAGCGCGTGGTGGTGGCGCCGCCCTCGGGGTTGAGCGCGGTGAACGAGCCGCCGGCGACCACCTTGCCATCGCCTTGGAGCGCGAGGCTCAGGACACCGGCGTTCGGGCTGGGGTTGTAGGTGGGGTCGAGCGAGCCATCGGCGTTAAGGCGCGCGATGTAGTTGCGCACGACCGAACCGACGGAGCGGAAGGTGCCGCCGATGACGATTTTCCCGTCGGCCTGCACGATAACCGAGGTGACTTGCGGGGCGAGACCACCGGCGACGTTCGGGTTGAAGGTCGTGTCGAGCGAACCATCGGCGTTGAGACGGGCGAGGCGGTTGCGCGTCGTGGCGGTGGGGGCGTTGTTGGGCTGGAGGGTGGAGAAGAGCCCGCCGATGATGATTTTGCCATCGGGCTGGAGCGCGAAGGCGTTGATCTGGTCGTTTGCGTTGGGGTTAAAGCTGAGGTCGAGCGTGCCGTCTGCATTGATGCGGGCGACGTAGTTACGGTCAATTTTGTCGGAGGCTCCGTTAGGTTGAACCGTGGTAAACGCACCGCCGATGAGGACCTTGCCATCTCGCTGCGTGGCGGCGGTGAGGATGGCGCCATTCACATTGGGGTCGAAACCGTCATTGGCGGAGGGGGTCTGCGCGAAGAAGGCCGGGGCGGCGGCGAAAAGGGCGGTGAAAATCAGGGCGAAACGGCGCAGGGAGAGCATGGGCAACGAGACGGGGACGGAATACATGATGAAAAGGTGAAGCAGGCTAGTGAGCCGACGCGGCCAGAGCCAAGCCCGGAAGCAAGGCGGTGGAAGAATCGTTTCTGTCTCGGCGGGAGACGCGGAGGTTCCCGAAATGTTCCGGTCGGACCCGTTGATCCGGGGGCCGCAGGCACGAGCGTCGCTCAAGGCGGCGGCTGGGGGATTACGGAAGCGGCAAGGCGCTTTTTTCCGCGATCAGCATCGGCGAATCGTAAATCGGCACCGCGCGAAACACCGCGCCCTTTTCACTCTGCGTCCAACTCCCCTTCGGCAGCGCGTAGACGGTGCTCGTGCGCACATCGACCAGCACGGGCTCGGCAAACTTGCCGGCGCGCAGCGTTACGTTGGCGAGCGAGACCCCGTTGGCATCTGCCGGAGGCGCGTCGCTGAACCATAGCGCGACCACTTGGGCACCGTCGCTCGCGCGGCTGTAGCCGGAAAGCGCGACCTCGCGCACCGCCGTGGTGGCGGACGGATAGTCGGCGATGCGCGCCAGCGTGTCGTCAAAAATGGCGAACACCGTCTGCGCCGCGCGGTAGGCGGGCTTCGCGTAGGCGACGGTCTGGTCGGCGTTGGTGGCGAGCAGGCCCTTGTGGTTCATCCGCAGCACGCCGTCGGCTCCGCCCTGCGCGCTCGCGGTGGTGTAGTGCAGGTCGCACAGCGTGAAGAGATTCATCGGGACATCCTTCGCGTGATGCGCGAGCAGCCGGCGCAGGTCCCACTTGGCGTGCGTGGTCTCGGTGAACGAAAGTTTCGAGAGCGCGAAGTTTTCCTGATATTTTGAGGGCGCGCCGGTCTCACCCTGCCGCAGCGGGATCACGCGGCCGTATTTGGCGCCGATCGCACGCAGCTTGTCCACGCGCGTGGTGTCGTCTGGGTTGCGCGGATAGCCGTGGAAGGTGATCGCATCGATCAAGTCGAGTTTCCCCTTGGCCTGCATGCCCGCGAGAAACGTGTCCGCGTAGTCGGTGTTGCCGGCGAGCGCCAGCGCCCACACCTGGCCCTTGGGCTGAAGCTCGCGCACCATCATCGCGGTGCGGATGTAAAGATCGACGTAGGCGGCGGCTCCGGCGGTGCCGTCTTTGTTGAGGTCGGGCTCGTTCCAGACTTCCCACTGGTTCACGCGGTCCTTGTAACGTTCGACCAGCGCCCGGCACCAGCGGTCCCATGCCGCGAGCGCGTCGGGAGACGAGGGGAAACCGCCGCCGAGCCCCGTGTCACCGCCGCCGGGATAGATCGTGTTACCGTAGCTCATTTCCAGCCACGGCCGGACGCCCTGCGCGATGGCGTCGTCGATGACCGGATCGAGCCACGTGAAGTCGTAGGTGCCCTTCACTTTCTCACATTTCGCCCAACCGGCCTGCAGGCGAAGGCCTTTGGCACCGAGCGGACCAAGATAGGATTTGTATTTGGCATAGTCCGCGAAATCGCGGTCGAGCGTTTCGCCGCCGATCGACCAGCTCGACGACGCGATGGCTTTGGCCGCGCGCGGCGCCACTTGGCCGAGCACCGGCAGATTGATGCCCGAGGTAGGCGTGATCCCTTGGGCCCGCGCAAAACCCGAGAGCAGCAAGGCCGCGGCGGATACGCCGATACGAATGGCGGAGGAATATGATTTCATAAAATATCTCAGGCGGCGGTGATCGCGGGGACCGCCAAGGCCTTCGGCGGGCGCACGTAGAACCACCACAGCACGACCGCTCCCAGCGGGTAAAGCAGCCCGAGCAGCGCGAAGACCGTGCCGTAGCCGAACGCCTGGATCAGCGCGCCGATGACGAGATTCATCACCGCTCCCACGACGCCGATGAGGAAGTTCAATACCCCGAACGCCGTGCCGGTAAACTCACGCGGCAAGCTGTCGGCGATGAGCGCGGCCCCGAGATTGTTCCACTGCGTGTAGACCATGTGGATGCAGGCAAACACCCCGATCGCGAGCGCCCAGTTGCGCGAATACGGCAACAACCAGAGCGAGGTGCCCAGCAGGGCAAACGTCTGCATCATCACCGTCCGGCTGCGCACCGGCGAGAAGCCGCTTTTGAACAACCGGTCCGAGGCCAGCCCGCCGAGGATCGCAAGCGCCGAACTCGCGATCGGCGGAATCCACGCGTAGCGGCCGACATCGGCGAGCGTGAGCCCCAAGCCCTCTTGGAGGTAACCCGGCTGCCAGTTGGTGTAGAAAACATAGACCGGCTCGGCGACGACGCGCGCCAGCAGGATGCCCCAGAGCGCACGATGGCCCAAAAGCTCGCGCCACGGCACCGTGCGGCGCGGCGCGGCCGGCTCGCCATAATCGGGCGGGTTGCGGTCCAGCCACCACCACACCGCGGGGACGAGCAGGCCGAAACCACCGGGGATGAAAAACGCGTAGTGCCAGTCAAAGCGCTCCGTGATCAGCGCGACGAGCGGCGGCGCCAGCACGAAGCCCATGAGCCCGAACGGGGTTTTGAACGAGATCGCCGTTGCCCGGCGCTCGGGTGGAAACCACCGCGCGACCGCGACCACCGCCGCCACCGTCACGCCGGCATCGGCGAAGCCCAAAACCACCCGCGCCGCGAGCATCTCGTGGAGGTTGGTCGCCGTGCCGCTCAGGATGGCCGCCAGCGACATCACCCCGATGGAAAGCGCGGCCGTGAGTCGCGTGCCCGCGCGGTCGATGAAGCGGCCCGCCACGAGCGCGCCCACGGTGTAGGCCGCGCTGAACCCCGTCACGAGCCACGAGTAATCGCGGTCGGTCCAGCCCATTCGCCCTTTCAGCGTGGTCTTGAGCACCGCGAGCACCTGCCGGTCGAGAATGAAAAGCAGCAGCGCGAGCGAGACGAGCATCACGATGCCCCAGGCACGCGCGGGGATTTTGTGCGGGACGCTGACCGGAGTCGTCATCGCGATGAGCGCCTGCCGGCGGTGCAATTCTGCCGACTGATCGGGGTGGCGCCGGGACCTCCGGGCCCGGCGGGCGGGCCGGATCGGTCTAACCCGGCGCGCCCGGAGGTCGCGCCGCTACCCGCGAAAGGGAGAACCGTGGAGTTTATCGGGGGCACGGGGTGGGCGGGGTGGGCGGGGTTCGGGGGCAAACGCGTTTGACTCAGGGCCCGTCGCTCGGCGGCGCCGTCGGCAGAATCACCTGCAACGTGTCGCCCGCCCGCTCGACGGGAAATTTTTCCAGCGCCTCGCCGTCGATTTTCACGTCGATGCGTTTCAGCTTCGTCTCGGGATCGACGAGATGCTCGCCCGTGCGGAGATCGAACTCCCAGCCGTGCCACGGGCAGCGCAGAATGCAGCCTTCGTGGCCGTAGGCGTATTCGTAAACCGGCGAAGGCAGCGTCGTGCCCGAAATTCTCCCCACACACACGGGGGCGCCGGCGTGCGGACAGATGTTGCGGTAGGCGAAAAATTCCCCACCGACGTTAAAGATGCCGAGCTGGATTTTTCCGACGGTCACCAGCTTGCGACCGCCGGGTGGAATCTCGCCGAGTTTGGCGACGGGATGAGCGTAGGCCATGGCGATCAGGGGGCGACGACGGCCGGCGACGCGGGCGCGGTGTGGCCGTAGAGTTCGGCGGCGTTTTTCCAGAAAATGCGCTCTTTCCATTCCTTCGTGAGCGGCGGCAGGGCCATGCGCGGGTTGTCGAAATCCCAGTGCGGGTAATCGCTCGAAAACAGGATCATGTGCGGCGCGTTGATCATCTCGAGGATCTGTTGGAGCTGTTCGGGTTTTTCCGTCTCCTCGATGGGCTGCGTCGTGACGTAAAGGTGGTTGCGGATATACTCGCTCGGGAGTTTTTTGAGCCACGGCGTCTGCGCGCGCAGGGCTTTGTAGTTTTTATCCATGCGCCACATGAGGTGCGGCAACCAAGCGATGCCACCCTCGATGGCGACAAACTTGAGCGTCGGGAATTTCTCAAACACGCCCTCGCACACGAGCGAGTTGACGGTCGCCATGTAATTTATCGGGAGAATATTGTGCCACTCCATGTAGCGCGTGGGCCGGCCGGCCGGCGTCACGTTGGGCGCGGTGCCGGCGCCTTCGCTGCCGGGGTGAATCGCGACGGGCAGCCCCATCTCGGCGGCGGCCTCGTAGATCGGATGAAAAAAACGCTGGCCGAAAAGGCGGTTCGAACCGCTGGCCATCAGCACCTGCGAGATCTGCGGGTGCGCGCCCCATTTCCGGATCTCGCGCGCGGCATAGGCGGGGTCGCTGTGATTGATGATGATGGAGCCGCGGAAGCGCGGGGAGAAGGCGAGCCACCTCGCGACCAGCCACTCGTTCAGCGCGGAGGAGAGCGCGTTGGCGTAATCGGGGTCGTTGTGCAGCGAGAGCGAGAGCATCCCCGAGCCGGTGAGGACCGCGTAGTCGATCTGGTAGCGGTCCATATGGTCCTTCATCAGGAACGCGGGGCTGCTGCCGGGGCCGCCGGCGTTGTCGTCGGGCCGCGCGTCTGCGCGCAGGACGCCGATGGGCGAAACGTAGCCGGCCCCGGGAATGTTCAGCCCCCCGCTCTTCACTTCCTCCCGCCAGTAAGCGGGCAGAAAGGGCAAGAGGTCCTGCGGCGACGCGAGGGCGTTGTGGACATCGGAGTCGATGAGCTTAAGCGCGGCGGGGGCGGAATTCATAGAAAGGAAAGATTACACGGACATTTCGGTGACGTTAACGCGGCGGCGAACCGGCCCCGAAGAACACGGCCACAGCTTCACGGTGCGGGCGGCAAGAGGGCGGTAAGGTCGGCGACGAAGACGCCACGCGTGCCGCCGGCAAATCCGTTGAACGCGACAAAGCGGCCCGTCCGGTCCCACGCGGGATGCGGGTCCACGCGAAACTCTCCCGCCGTCATCGAGACAAACATGTTCACGAGCGTGCGCTCGGTGCCGTGCGCGACATCGAGCAGGCGCAGCGGCGAGGTGCCGTCGTGGGCGGAGACCGGCTCGTCGGGGTAAGCGTCCGTGATAAAGAAGGGCACGCCGCCGGGGTGCTGCGACGGGTGGCCGGAACCCGGGGTGAAGATTACTTTCAGATCGGTCCCGTCGGCGCGCACGGTGATCAGCTCCAAGCCGGGTTTACCGTCCACCTCCAGGTTCATGGAGAGGTGTTCGCCGTCAGGCATCCAGTTGACATGGTGGCCGCCCTTCGCCCACTGCGCGGGCGTGATGGCGGTGCGCAGCTCGGAGCCGTCGGGCCGCATCGTGATGACGGCCCGTAAACGACCGAGGCCGGCCGCCGAGCGCACCGCGTTTCGGTCCGAGCGCGGGCTCCATTGCACGGTGGTGAGCAACCGGGTGCCCTGCGGATTCCATTTTACCTGGAAACAATAATATTCGAAGTCCCCGGGATGGGAGATCGCGAGGCTCGGCTGCGATTTTTCGTAGATGTCGCGGAGGGTCACGATGCGACGGCTCACCCCCGAGGCGACATCAGTGAGATCGACTCCGTCGGTGGCGACGGGACCGAGGTTGCGCGCGGGCATCGCCGACTCGGGCACCACGACGCCGTAGCCGACCTGCGCCCGGCGCGAGGCGACCAGATTGTAGGAGGCCAGTTGCTTTCCGTCGGGCGACACCATGAACACCGTGCCGCCCAGGCGCCGGGAGGCACCGGTGAGCGGGTTGAGTTGAACGGCGAAGGCCGACCACGTCGCGGGATCGACGTCGTTGAAATACAACTCGGCGTCGGTGGCGCCCCATTGCACGTTGGCGCCCAGCTGCATCTCGTAACCGCGCGACTGGGCGACGACGCGCTCGCCCCCGTTCACCAAATCCACCAGCACCACCTCACCCACGTCGCCGGCCTGCGGCGAGCGGTCCTCGCGGGGAAAACGAAACAGCGCGAGATACCGGCCCGAGGGACTGAAAGGCGGGGTGTCGAAGAACCGGTGGATCGTGCGGCCCGAGCTGACTTTGATGATGCGGGCGCCCTCTACCCTCGCGGGCAAAGCGGGGAACTTGTCCCAAGCGGGCGCCACCTTTGCCGGGACCGCCCCGGCGACGGCGCCCCCGAGCGCGCAGAGGATTGCGAAAAGCGAACGCTTCATGACGACCTTAGAACGAGAGTTTGGTGGAAAGGGTGAACTTGCGCCCTTCGGCGACCGACCAAACGGGAATCGTGCCGTCCGGGTTGATCACCGCGGGCACAAGTTCGTTTTGGGTCAGGAGATTTCTCACATTGAGCTGAATCTTCAGGCCGAATTTCCCGCGAAGAATTTTGGTCTGGTAAGAAATCCAGGCATCGTGGCGGGTTTCCGTCGGGCCGTAATACGGGCGCCTCACGTCCGAGATACGGATATCGCTGGGCAAGGCCGCCCCGCCGGCCGGCACGGGCGTCAGATCGGCCCGGAAACTGGCGATGGGATAACCCAGCGCGGCTTTGTCGAGCCAACGCACGCCGGCGCCCACGCCCCAGCCTTTGAGGCGTTCGCCCTGGAACTCGTAGTTGCCGACGAAATTCGCCCGCCACTGGCGCAGCTCGTGGACCACCGCGCCGTCGGCGGAAACCGCGGTATTAAAGGTGTTCAGCACCGTGCGCTGAAACGTCGGGCCGAACAGATTGGGCTCGGTCCGGACCCCGATCAGCGGGATGGCGGCCTGCGAGAGCGGGACCTGATACGTCCAGTCCTTGAGCCACTCGGTCGCGAGCGGCTGGCCGGAGGCGGTCGGGGTGTTGAACAGAAGCCGGCGCGTGGCCGACCCCGAGTTGCTTCGCACCGATTTCTGTTCGGATACGTTAAATATAAACGACAGCCCGCGCGTGGGGCGGAACATGAGCTCGATCTCCTTCCCCTTGCTGACGAAGTCGCTCGTGTCCTGCACGCCCGGATTCGAGGAAGAGGGCGTGCCGTTTTGCAGTTTCCAACTGAAGAGATCGAGCAACTGCTGGGGCGGCGCGACATAGCCCACCGGGAAACCGCCGGGACCGGCTGGAATCCAGCCGTTCTGCACGGCGCCATAGGCTTGCGAGTGCAGCGACACTACCTGGTTGGCGAGATTGCCGATGGTGGTGTTGAAGCTGCCCGTCTGTGTGGTCTCGAAGAAATTTACCCGCGCGCTGAGCTTGCCGTTGAACAGCTCGATGTAGATGCCCTGCTCTTTCGTGATGCCGGCGGGCGGCGCGATGGCTATGCCGAAGGCACTCACGGTTCGGCCCGAAGGCGGGCTGAAATTTTCGGACTCGCCGTAGTAGGCGTTGAAGGCGGACACCACCGGCACGCGCTTCAGCCAAGCCTTGGGCGTTTTCGCCACCGCGCTCCACGCAAAGAGGGTTTCGTCGAAATTCTGCGGGACGATGGCGGGGTTGCCGAGGGAGAAGGACGGATCGTCCACCAGTGCGTAGCCCTCACCATTGGCGATGATCGGGGCGTTGATGCCGCGGATTGCGGATTTTTCCTTACGCCAGCCCACGGTGGACACGAGGTGGTCCCAGAGCCAGTTGCTCTGCATCGTGAAAGCGCGCGAATCGAGGATGCGGCGGTTGAGCGTGCCGGAACCGGCGGTGTTCGACACGCGGTCATCGTCTCGCCGCAGATCGATTGGCGTGTAGAACGGATTGTAGAGCGCCTGCTGCGCGACGGCGGCGGACGGTGCGGGCGTGCGCGTGAGGACCACGCCCTTACCGTTCACTTGGTTTTGGAAGTTCATGAGATCCTGCCGGAGCCCGGAGATGTGTGCGCCGGCCGGTGAGTTGGCATTGGCGAGCGAGGAACCGAGATAAACCCAAACCGCGGGCGGCTTACCCTGCGGCGCGAGACGGCTCTGGTTGTTGCCGTTGACCCAGGTGTCCGGAGTGTAAAAGAGCCGCCCGCCCGAGTGGGTGCGCGAGGTGAGTTCCTCCCGCTGGCCCAGCAACGAGAAGACGTGCTTGCCGAGGATGGACCCAAAGATGCCGGGGATTTTTTCATCGAGATTCAGCTCGTAGAACGCTTTCGCTCGTGAGGTCTCGATCTGCTGCTCGTTGTAGCTGGCGTTGCCGGTGGCCGAGATGAACGGGCGGCCGAAATTCGGATTGGCCTCTCCGGTCCACATGCGGGTGTTCACGTCGATCGAGATCCACGGGCTGCCTTCGGGCAGCAGGTTTTGCTGGCTCTCGGTCCAGCGCTGGCGGTCATAGGAAACCTCGAAGCCCGCAGTGCGCTTGAGCAGGAGCTGTTGCAACGATACATCCACGGCATCGAACCACGATTTCTGCCGCGAGTTGGGCCCGACGAGAATGTTGTCGAAGAAGTTGAAGACCGAGGGATCGGTAATGTTCTCCGCCGTATAAAAAGACTGGTCGGGAAAGGCGTAGTCCTGACGCACCCGGCTCATCTCACGAGAATAAGCGTGCTGCGCGGTGCTGGTGAGGCCCGACCACGGGAAATAGACGTTATTGGAAACCATCGCGCGGCCCAGCACCGTTTGGCCCATCGGGGAAAGCGGCGTGTTGTCGCGCGGCGCGAGATCGTAGGGCGTTTGAAACACAAACGTCGGCGAACGGTTGACGTTATCGACGGTGCCAATGGTCGCCGTCCGCGCCGCCGCGGTGAAAATGCCGCTGGCCGCACCGGGATCATAGGTGACCTTACCGCGCGCGCCGAGCGCCCTCAGGTTGTCGGGCAAGGTCGCATCGAACCAGGAGGAAAGGCGGTCGGACGGCGGGAGCACGCGGGGATTGTTGGAAACGACGCGGCCGCGCTCATAGGAAGCACTGATCACGGTCGAATCCATAATACCGCGGTTACGCAGGGCTTTCAGGTCCCAGTTCGCGGCGGCGTAGCGGCGTTCCGAGTCGGTGAAGGCAAAGTCCTGTTGGTAGTTTTCGTTGTCCTTCACGGCCGAGACGCGAACGGCCAAGTTCCCCTTGCTGGGCACTAGGTTGACGTCGAGCATGCCGCGCCAACTGCCGTAACTGCCACCGGTCACGTTGACCTCGCCGCGCTGGCGCCGCAGATCGGCGACCGTAGCGGAGGTATTGATGATACCGGCGGGGCTGCCCACGCCGAAGAGGAGCGCGTTGGCACCGCGGTTGATTTCAACGCGGTCGGTATTGTAACCGTCGATGGGGATAATGGAGCGGAAGAAATTCCTGGCTTGGGTCGCATCCGCCAAGCCGCGCACGCGCGTGCCCGTGGGACCGTTGCCCAGGGAGGGTTCGCCGCTTACGCCGCCGCCGGAGGGAGAAGCTCCGGAGAGATTTCCGCCGAATCCGCGCACTTCCATGTTCGTCTGATAGACGAGAATGTCGCTCAGGTTCTTCGAACCGGTATCTGTAAAAAATTTCGAGGTGACGACCGAGACCGATGCACCGAGATCGGTGAGCTTGGTCTTCAGACCGGTGCCGGCGAGCGACTCGCTGGCTTCATAGCCGACATCGGTCGAGGTCTGCACCGTGAACGGCGACAACACCAAAACTTCCTCGGCGGGGGTCGAGGGTTTTTTCGGTAGCGTTTGCGCGCCCAAACGTAGCGCGGCGGACACGAGGAGAGCGGGCAGCAAACGGCGGAACGGGCCGCGCGAAGACGGAGATTTCATGGGTGCAGATAGTCGGGGTTGCGACCGGGCTTGCCTGAAGTTGACCCGGTCGGGGGTGAGGTCGGCAACTGGAGGCAAAAATATAGCGGCTAGGCGTGGCGGCGGCTATAGGTCAGCTTGACATTGCTTGTCTTAAATTGATTTCAACCGCCCATGACCTTCCACTCCATCGAGCGGCTCGGACACCCCTTCGCCAGCGTCTCGGAGCTGGGTCTCGTCATCCCGCGCGACAGTGAAATGCTCGTGCGCAACCCCGAGGTGAAGCTGCTGTTTTTCCTCCAGGCCGAGTGCGAGCAGGAGATCGACGGCGTCGGCCGTTTCCCGATGAAAGCCGGCGACATCTGTGTGGTCCCCCGCCTGTGCCTCCAGCACTACCGGCTCGTCCGCCCCCGCGACCTGCCCCGCATCCATGTGTTGAAAATATCCCTCGGCCTCCCGCCCCTCCCCGCCCCGGGCCAGCCCGCCGGCAAGTTCGCCGTGAAGGGCAATCCCGAATCCGACCTTGGCGCCTTCTGCCAACACCACTTCACGGAGATCCGTCATCTGCCCGCCGCCCAGGATGCGCCAATGCAAGAGATCATGCTGGCGATCCGCCGCGAAGCCGAAGAACACCGCGCCGGCATTCGCCACCGCGTGCGTGCGCTCTGCACCAACCTCCTCGTGCATGTCGCCCGCCGCCTCCACGACAGCCCTGCGGTCGCCAAGGCCACCGCCGCCGGCCACGGCTTCGTGGTGAACCAGGCGAAAGAATTTCTCCGCCGGAATTTCGCCCAGGCGCTCACGCTCGGCGAAATCGCCTGGCACGTTAAAATGAGCGAAGAGCATCTCGCCCGCGTCTTCCGCAAGGTCACCGGCCAGACCGTCTTCGACTACCTGCGCACCGTCCGCCTCGAAAGCGCGAAGACCCTGCTCATCGACTCCAGCCAGACGCTCACCGAAATAGCCGCGCTCACCGGTTTCGGCTCACTCTCGCTCTTCAGCCGCAACTTCAGCCAATACGTCGGCCAAAGTCCCTCCGCCTACCGGCAGGCCCGCGCCCAGAGTGTGCAATGGTGAACGCCGCGTCTAATATTTCACGTCGCCGCACGTCTTTCGATCCAAGCTGTCCAAAATTTCCCGCATGAAACCTCTCCAACCTCTTGCCGCGCTCGCGGCCCTTTTCCTCTCGGCCGCCGCCCTCCGCGCGATCCCCGTCGATTCCCGGCTCACCGCCGCCACGGTCTATCTCGACCGCGCCGTGGTCACCCGCGCCGCCGCCGTTGAACTCACCGTCGGCGTGCAGGAACTCACGTTTACCGCGCTTCCCCCCAGTCTCGTGGACCAATCGCTCCAAGTCGCCGGTCGCGGCACCGCCACCGCCACAATCCTCGACGTGAGCGCCCGCCAAGTCTTCGTCGAACTCACCCCCGACGCCCGCATCAAAAACCTCGAAGACGAACTCAACGTTCTCATCAAACAGCGCCGCAGCCTTGATGACCGCGGAAAACTCCTCGAAAGCCAGCTCGCGACCTTCGTCCACATGGAGGCGGCTTTGATCGCCCCGCCCACCAAAGACGCCCCGCGCCCCACCCTGGCCGAACTCACTGCCACCCTCGCCTTCCTCACCGAACAACGCACCAAAAACACCGCCGACCAAGCCGCGCTCGACGAAGCCCGCGACGCCCTCGCTCCAAAAATCGCCGCCGCCGAGGCCCGCCTCAACGAACTCCGCGGCACCGCCCAACGCCGCGCCACCAAAACCGTCACGGTCCGCGTCAACGCCACCGCCGCCGGCCGCCTCGATATCACCCTCAGTTACACCGTCCCCGGCGCGAGCTGGACGCCCGCTTACGACGCCCGCGTCGCCGCCGCCGACCGCGCCGTCGAGCTGAGCTACTTCGGAGTCGTCCGCCAAAACACCGGCGAAGACTGGCGCGATGTCGCCCTCACTCTCTCCACCGCGCGCCCCTCGCTCGGCGGCGGACCCGCGCCGCTCTCGCCGTGGACGTTGGATGTGTTCACGCCGCGCCTGCCGGTGGCCTACGCAGAACGCCGGGAACAGACTTTTGGCGGCAGAGCCAAATCCGTCGACGTAGTGATGCTCGAGATGCCCATGGCAGCCGCCAGCGCTTCCGCCCCGGCCGAACAAGACGCCGCCTTCTCCACCGCCACCGTCGAAACCGCCGCCACGAGCGCCACCTTTCGCATCGCCGCGTCCACCTCCGTTGCCAGCGACAACGCCCCGCAAAAAGTCGCCATCACCACCACCAAGCTCGCCGCCACGTCCGAATACCTCGCCATCCCGAAGCGCCTCCCCGCCGCCTTCCTCACGACGAAGGTCATCAACACCTCCGAATTCCCCTTCCTCGCCGGCGCGATGAACGTCTTCCTCGACGGCACCTTCGTCGCCGCCAGCCAGCTGCGCGCCGTGCAGCCCGGCGAGAAATTCGACCTCGCCCTCGGCGTGGACGAGGGCATCGCCCTCAAGCGCAAACTCGTCAACCGCTTCGCCGAAGACACCGGCCTCACCAACGGCGGCCGCCGCGTCACCTACGAATTTCTCCTCAGCGTGCAGAACAATAAAAAGACCGCCGAGCGCGTCGTCCTCCACGACCAGCTCCCGCTCTCACGCAACGAGAAGATCGTCGTGAAACACCTCGCGCCCGACCCCAAGGACCTAAAGCCCGACGCCGAAGGCACGCTCAAGTGGACGCTCGACCTGAAGCCCGGTGAGAAACGCGACATCACCCTGAAGTTCAGCGTGGACCACCCCGCCGACGTCAACGTCACCGGCCTGCAGTAAACTTCCCCTCCGCTTTCACTTTTTCCCAAAACGGAAAATATCCGTGCCCCGCGTGCGGAAACAGTTCCGCGTCCCACGCCCGCCGCCGCCAAATCACCGCCACGCCCGCCGCGCCCAGCGCCCGCTCCACGGCCGGCGCTTCGTCAAGCCACGGCCCGACAAACGGCCGATACGCCACCACGCGCCGCAGGTTTTTCTCCCGCGCCCACGCGACCAGCTCCGCCGCGAGGTCGTTGGTCGCGCCGGCCTTTGCCTCCGAGCCGAAGTGCCCGGTTGCGCGCACCGCACCGTCGGCCAGCGCCGCTTGCGTCCACGCCGTTACCCGCTCGCCCCAACCGGCTCGCGCCGCGATCCCGGTCGGCCACGCCGCGTTCACCGCCACAAATTTATCCCCCGCCAGTTCGCCCACCTCGACCGCCAAATCCTCCGCGTGCAGCCAGAGGCCGACGCGGTCGCCCGACGCTCCCGCGCTCGCCGTCCTCCACCCGTCGTCGGTCCATGCATCCACCTTGGGCAGCGGCTGCTCGGTGATCGCAAATGCCGCCCTCGCGAGCTGTCCCGCCTCCGGCGCGCAACGTCCTTCCGTGTAGTGCGCGATGTTGTCCGCCCGCGCCGCATAGGTTTTCCCCGCCGTCTGCAGGCCCGCGACCCAGCGCCATGAGAGCGTGTTGCTCGCCGCGTCTCCGTCGAGGAGGTGCTCGTAGAAGAACGCCGCGCCCAGCTCCCACGGCAGTCGCAACGTGAAAATCCAGATCGAGGCGAACCACATCCGCGCGTGATTGTGGAGATAGCCCGTCGCTACCAGCTCGTGCGCCCAATCGTCAAAGCCCGCGATTCCCGTCTGCCCCGCGCACGCCGCCTCCCACGCATTGCTCTGCTCCCCGCGCAACCCGTCCCGCTGTCGCGGCACCGCTTCCACCCACCGCGCCCACGCCGCCGGCCGCTGTTCCAGCCAGCCTTTCCAATACGTGCGCCAGTAAACCTCCTGCACAAATTTCTCCACCGCCGGCCACGTCCAAGCCCCCAGCGCCGCTTCCACGACCTCGCGTTCCAACAGCAGCCGCTTCTGCACCCAGGGCGAGAGCCGCGCCACATGATCATGCCCCGGTCGCACGAAATTCCGCTGGGCCGCATAGTGCCCCGCCAGCGGCAAAAACCCCGCCAGCCGCGCCTGCGCCGCCGCCCGCGTGGGCGCGAAATTGATTGCCGATTGGTTCATCCGCGCACGCAACACCGCCGCCCGCCGCGCGCAACCGTCCGCCCGGGATTTCATCGACGCCCGCCTCTCGGCGACGACCGATTATTCTAACAACCCGCGCAGAAACGTCAGCCCTTCCCCCGCCAGCGCATCCTGTGTGACCGCCAGCGGCCGCCAGATCGCCGCCGCATCCGCGATGGCTTTGCACTCGGGCGTGAACGACTCGATCACCACCGCGCCGTTATAACCGATCTCGCGCAGGCCCTGTTGCACCTGATCCCATTTCACCAGTCCGGTGCCGGGCGCACCGCGATCATTTTCGCAGCCATGCACGTGGGCCAGCCGCGGACCCGTGAGCCGGATCGCCTCGAGTAGAGATTTTTCCTCAATGTGCATGTGGAACGTATCGAGATGGATCCTCACCGCCGGCGAACCCACTTCATCGATGAGCCGCACCGCCTGCGCCGCCGTGTTGACCAGATCGGTTTCAAAACGGTTGAGCGGCTCCACCGCGAGCATCACCCCGGCGTCCGCCGCGATCTTGCCCGCTTCGCGCAGCCCGACGACCGCGCGGTTCCACTCGATCTGCCGCTGCGCATCCGGCAACTGCCGGCGCTTGCCCACTGCAGAATAAATCGGCCCGGCGAGCAGGGTGCTGCCCCAGGCTTTCGCGAGCGCCAGCGTGTCGCGGATGTAGGCGATGCTCTCGCGGCGAAAACGCTCATCCTCATGTGTAAGATCGCGCGACGGGCCAAACGCGCCGCACACGATGGGCTTCAACCCGGTTTCGCGCAGCGCACGAGTCACCGCACCGTCGGCCGCGAAATGCGCGGGATCTTCGACGGCGATTTCAAACGCATCGAAGCCCATGGCTTTGGCGCGATGAATGAGTTCGGCCGAGGCGTCGCTCATCGGCGACGTCCAGACCCAGGAATTGATACCGAAGGCGATGCTCATGATGGGTGGGGGCGGCAATGCCGGTCTTGGTTTGACCAAGCCCGTCACGTCACCCGCACATATGGCAGGCGAACCCGCAACCTCGACAAGAGCGAAAAATTTAAGCCGCCGGTCATGGCCAGACCGGCGGCTTGCGGAGGAGCGCGCGATTTCTCCGCGCAATTTTATCTAAAGCCTGTCACGCACTTTTTCCAAAGGTCGCAGCGTGACCTCCGGCCGCGCTGGGGTTGGAGGCATGCGGCGCTTCGGCGGGCCCGGAGGTCCCACGCCACCTTCCTCGGCGGAGGCCTTGGAGTGCATACAATCTCTAGACTCCAGCGTGGCTCAGAAGTGGAAGTTCACGCCCGCCGCGTAGCGGATGTTGTGGCTCTCATCCATCTTGGCGCCGAGCGACGCGCTCCACTCCTTCGTGAAGCGATAGTTGCCCTGCACGCCGTAGTTCCACTCCTGCTCATGGACTTTCGGTGCGTCTTCATAGCTCACGTAGGGCGTGAGCACGAACTTTGGCGCGAGTTGGAACTCGATACCCGTCTTCGCCGAGTAGGCGAAACCGTTGTCGTGCCTGCCGCCGACCCTGTCCCACGCCCAGCCTACATTGCCCTGGAGGAACGCTTTGCCCCAGCCCAGCGAGCGGTAACCGGTGAGACCGACGACGGCGAGCTGCTGCTTGGACGTCACGCCTTTGGCACTACCGGTGGCGTAGTCGTAGTTGAGGTTGAAATCGAGCCCCTCGGGCAGGGGCTGATTATAGACGAAGCCGTAATCGCGCACGACCCGCGGCCCGCCTTCGACCTGATGCGTATAGCCGAATTCGGCACCGGCGTAGGTCGCGCCGAGCAGGCCGACGCTCACGCCGACCGGACGCGGCGGCGCGAACGATTTGTCCTGCGCCGAGGCGCTGGCCGCCAGGCTCAGCAGCACGACGCTGGAAATAGAGAGAAACTTCAGTTGGGAGGTTTTCATGATTATTTTCTTTTTTGGTTTGGTGTTAGTTTCCCGCGACCCATGTCGGGGGAAGTTGTCAGACCGCCACGAACCGTTTAGTTCCGTGCCAAAAATTTGCGCCGGGCTTGCGGAATGCACGGCACCCCGCATGTTCCGTCTCGCCATGAAAATTCGCCCCCTCCTCGTGCTCTCCTCCCTACTCGCCATGTTTACTTCCGCGGCATCCGCCGAATCCCTCAAAGTCGGCGACGCCGCCCCCAATGTCACCGCCCTCACCGAAACCGGCGCCACGCTTTCGCTCGCCGATGTTTACGCTAAACAACCCTACACCCTCGTTTATTTCTATCCAAAAGCCGATACGCCCGGCTGCACCGCGCAGGGTTGTGCGCTGCGCGATGCCAACGACGAACTCGTCAAGAAGGGCGTCGCGATCATCGGCGTGAGCACCGACGACGTCGCCGCACAAAAAGCCTTCAAGGAAAAATATCACTTCCCCTTCACTTTGATCGCCGACAGCGACAAGAAAGTCGTCAAGGCCTTCGGCCAATCCGGCACGATGTTCGCCAGTCGCGAAGCCTACCTCATCAAGGACGGCAAGATCGTCTATCACGACACCAAGGTTACCGCGAAGCAGGGCGAAAACGTTCTCGCTTACCTGAACGCCCAAAAGGGCTGAGCACCTCGCGTTCACTGCGGGGCCCGCCGCCCGCTCCTCCGACGCCGCCCATTTCGGGCGGCGTTTTTTATGCGCCCAGCGGCCGTGCGGCCGGGCCACGCCAGACGCCATGGCTCGAAAAAAGAACCGGTGCTTTCGGTTTGAGCGCAGCGTATCACCGGCGAATGAAAAGAGCTCGACTCCTTTCCCAACCCCGTCGCCGCGACCCAAGCCTCCGCACGGCGCCGTCCTCCCGCTCCTATGAACCCTGCCCACCCCGCTACCCTTCACCGCCGTCTGTTCCTCCGCTCCGCCCTGACCGCATGCTCCGTCCTCACCCTGTGGTTGTTCGCCACCGGTTCCCTGCGCGCCCAGGCTCAGGTCGCCACCGGGACGATCGAGGGTCGCGTATTTAATGCCGCCAGCGGCAACGCTCTCGTCAATGCCCGGGTCATCCTTGAAGGCACGGCCCGCGAGGTCATCACCGATGAGGGCGGCTCTTATCGTTTCGCGGCCGTCCCTGCCGGACCCACGCAGCTCAGCGTCGTTTACGTCGGCATGGAGCACCAGGTGGCGACGATCTCCGTGCCCGCCGGTGGCCTCGTGCAGCGGGAATTCGAACTTGTCCTGACGAGCTCCGCCCACGCCCGCGCCGTCAACCCTTCCGCCATCAAACTGGATAAATTCTCCGTAGTGGAAGACCGCGCGATGAGCGCGCAGGCGATCGCGATGAATGAGCAGCGTAATGCCCCCAACATCAAAAACGTCGTCGCGATCGACGAGTTCGGCGATCGCGGCAACGAAAACATCGGCGAGTTCCTCCTCTTCCTTCCCGGCGTGTCGATCGCCACCTCCGGCTCCGAACCCACCACGGTTTCTCTCCGCGGTTTTCCCGGTAACAACACCGGCCTCACCGTCGATGGCGGCGAAACCGCAGGCTCCTTCAACGGCAACAGCCGCGCCCTCGATTTGCGCGAGGTCCCCATGAACAACGTCTCTCGCGTCGAGGTCACGAAAGTCCCCACGCCCGACATGCCCGCGAGCGGTCTGGGCGGCTCCATCAATCTCATCACGCGCAGCGGCTTTGAAGCCAGAAAACCGAAACTCTCCTTCAACGCCTACACGATGTTTCACGATCGCAACGGCTTTACCTTCGACGGCGGACCGCGCACCGCCGACTCCAGCACCAGTCCAAAATACGTCGAGCCGTCCTTTGATTTTAATTACCTCCATCCCATCAACAAAAACCTCGCAATCACCGTTGGCGGCTCACGCACCTGGCGCGCCAAACCGCCCGAGACCGGCACTAAAGACACCGACGAAAGCGCCACGTGGGATCTCGTCCGGTTGGTGCAAACGACGAGCCAGTGGCAGAGCCTCGCCCAGATTTTCAAAACGCTCCAGGGCCAGATCGGCATTGATTATCGCCTGAGCTCCACCGACTCCCTTTCCGTCAGCGCGCAATACCGCAAATACGACCTCCCCATCACGCGCAGCGTCCTCGGCTTCGCTTATGGCGCCGGCGCCACGGGAAACGAAAGTTTTTCGCAAGGCGCCGCCACTGGCGTCGGCACCGTCACCATGAATGGCAGCGGTGAAAACGTCGAACCCATCACCCAGACCAAAAATTACACGCTGCGCTACCGCCATCGTGGCGACATCTGGCGCGCCGACGCCGGCGGCTACTATTCCACCTCCGCTTCCAACCGTCCCGACATCGATAACGGCTACTTCAACACCACGCCCTCGACCATCGCCAACGTCATCATCCGCGGCGAAAACCTCCAGAAGGACAGCGGCATTATTCCCACGAGTTACTCCGCGATCGACCACGCCGGGCAGGCCGTCGACGTCTACGATGGCGCCAACTACGCGATCAACAGCGGCAACACCAATCAGGTCGATTGGAACACCCAAAAGTATAATCTCCGCGGCGATCTCTCCCGCGATTTTGAAGGCCCGGTGCCTTTCACCCTGAAGGTCGGCACGTCGTTTGACACGATGCACAACGACCAACGCCGCTACCCGCGCACGTGGAGTTTCCGCCCCAATGGCGCGACCGACGCCACCTCGCGCCTCGCGGGCAAGTTCAACGTTTTTGATGAGGGTTTCAACGCGGACGGTCCTACGGTCTACGCCCGCAAAGTCCGCTGGATCAGCGGCACGAAACTTTTCGATTTGTTCCAGCAGCAGCCCGCGTGGTTCGTCTCCGACGAGCCCACCGCGTGGCAGGGCTACGTCACCAATTCCCGCTCGATCACCGAGCGCATTTCAGCCGCCTACGTGCGCGCCGATGTGCGCCTCCTCAACAACCGGCTTTGGGTCGTGGCCGGCGTGCGGTTTGAACACACCGCCGACATCGGCGCCGGTCCCCTCGACGACATTAACGCCCAATACCAGCGCAACCCCGACGGCACCTTCGTCCGCAACGCCGCCGGCGCGCGCGTCTTCCTTCCCGGTGATGCGCTCGCCCTGCGCAAACTTCGCTACCGCGAGCGCGGCGCACGTTCGGACCGCACTTACAGCGGTTATTACCCGAGCGTGAATGCGAGCTATAACATGACCGAAAATCTCGTTCTTCGCGCCGCCTACGCCAAGACGATCGGCCGCCCCAACCTCAACTTCATCGTTCCCGGCACCACCGTTTCCGATCCCGATGTCGCAAACCCCACCATCACCGTTAACAACGTCGGCCTCAAGCCGTGGACCGCCACCAGCTACGATCTCTCCATCGAAAGTTATCAGATCAAAAACGGCTTCGGCTCCGTCGGCGTGTTTCAAAAAGACATCAAGGATTTCTTCGGCGTGGTCAGCACCGCAGCCACCCCCGCACTCCTCGAGCAATACGGTCTCGAAAACGATCCCACGTTGCTCTCCTACGACATCACCACCCGCAATAATATCGGCGACGCCAAGATCACCGGCGTCGAATTCAGCTACCGGCAGTCGCTCACCTTCCTGCCCAAATGGGCGCGCGGGTTTCAGGTCTTCGTCAACGCCACGAAGCTTAATCTCAGTGGCGCCAACACGGCGGATTTTTCCGGCTACACCCCCAAGACCGCTGCCGGCGGAATCAACTTTGTCCGCGCGCGTTTCGCGATCAAAGGCACGCTCAGTTACATCGGCGACACCAACACCGCCGCCGTTGCCACCAGCGCCACCATTCCCGCGGGCACCTTTAACTATCAAGCCAAGCGCACGCGTATCGGCCTCAATGCCCAATACAGCTTGAGCAAACATTACTCGCTCTACGGCTCGGTGGTGGACCTCGGTGGCTTCGTGCAAAACCTCCAGCGCTACGCGCCCAACACCCCCGACTACGCCAAAGGCATGCGCCGCCAAGAACTCGGTTTCTACACCAACACCGGCATCCGCGGGGAATTTTGAGCCGCGCTTCGCGTAGGGCGGATTGAAGTCCCCCCTACTCCAGAATCAGCCGTCACCCCGTTTTCCAAAGCTCAGTGAAAAAATTTCCCCACCACCCATGTCCACTCTCGCCCCCCGCTCGCGCCTTTTGACGCTCCTCGGCGTCCTGCTCGCCGTCGCCTCCACCTCGTCCGGCGCCGCGATCGCCGCCCCCGTCGCCATCGAAAAAACCGACGTTTATGTCTCCGGCGCCGACGGCTATCACACCTACCGCATCCCCGCGATCATCCGCGCGAAAAACAACGACCTCCTCGCCTTCGCCGAGGGCCGAAAATCGGGCGGCGGCGACGCGGGTAACATCGATCTTCTCCTCAAACGTTCCTCTGATGGCGGCCGCACGTGGAGTGCGCAAAAAGTAATCTGGGACGACGCCGACAACACCTGCGGCAATCCCTGCCCCGTCCTGGATGAGACCACCGGCACACTCTGGCTTTTCTCCACGCACAACCTCGGCACCGACCACGAAAAAGATATCATCGCTCGCACCGTTCGAGGCTCGCGCACGGTGTGGGTCCTCAGTTCCAACGACCACGGCGCCACGTGGACCAAGCCCCTCGACCTCACCGCCACCACCAAGAAGCCCGACTGGACGTGGTATGCGACCGGCCCCGGCATCGGCATTCAGATTAAAAACGGCCCGCATACCGGCCGCCTCGTAATCCCGTGCGACTACAACGACAACGATCCCGCCGACCCTAAAAAAGCCCGCAAGGGCTCGCACGTCATCTTCTCCGACGACCACGGCAAGAATTGGCAACTCGGCGGCACCCTCGCACCCGGCATGAACGAATGTCAGGTCGCCGAACTCTTCGACGGTCGCGGCACGCTCCTCATCGACATGCGTTCCTACCTCGGCCGCGCCGTCCGCGCCCAAGCGCTCAGCACCGATGGCGGCGTCACGTGGGCCGCCCCCGCCGATGCGCCTGCGCTCATCGAGCCCGTTTGCCAGGCCGCTCTCCTGCGCCACGACGCGACCAAGCTCCTGCTCTTTTCCAACCCCGCTCACCCCAAGCAGCGCATCAATCTCACCGTCCGCGCCAGCGCCGACGACGCGAAGACTTGGCGCGATGTCGCCGTGCTCCACGCCGGCCCGTCCGCTTATTCGAGCCTCGTTTCTCTCGATGCCACCACCGCCGGGTGCTTCTACGAAAACGGCGAA